>DASXAM010000208.1:0-14174 GCA_036404275.1 Allostellaceae bacterium | reverse complement strand
GTTTTATTCCCTATGTCAACGATCGGCTTTTCGGGATCGAGCCGCGCCCCAACGCCGCGCGCGCCGGTGGCTGGGCGCAGTCGCGCGAGCACCGCGCCTTTCCCGAATATTATGCCTGGGCGGCGCAAATGCCGGGTGCGGCCGGCCGGGCGCCGCCGACCAGCTGGGTCTGCACCGGCCCGATCTCCTACCGCGGGCAGGCCGCATTGGCGCGCGACATCGCGAATTTGAAAGCGGCGCTGACTGCCGCCGCTGCCGAGGAAGCGTTTATGCCGGCGGTGTCTCCGGTCAATCTCGCCAATTGGAACGGCAACGAATACTACCGGACCGACGAGGAGTTCCGGGTGGCGTTGGCTGACGCGCTGCGCGAGGAATATCGCGCGATCATCGATGCCGGCTTCGTCTTGCAGATCGACGACCCGCAATTGGCGAGCCACTGGGCGATGCATCCGGAGATCGATCTCGCACAATGCCGGCGCTGGGCGGCGGCCAGCGTCGAGCTGTTGAACCATGCGCTCGCCGGCTTGCCGGCCGACCGGATCCGCTACCACACCTGCTACAGCATCAATATGGGGCCGCGCGTCCACGACCTGGAACTGCGCCACATCGTCGATATCATGCTGCGCGTCAATGCCGGCGCCTATTCGTTCGAGGCCGCCAATCCGCGCCACGAGCACGAATGGCGGGTCTGGGAAGAGGTGGGGTTGCCCGACGGCAAGATTTTGATCCCGGGCGTCGTCACCCATGCCTCGAACCTGGTCGAGCATCCTGAGACCGTCGCCCAGCGCATCGCCCGCTTTGCCCGCGTCGTCGGCCGCGCGAATGTAATCGCCGGCGCCGATTGCGGCTTTGCCAGCTTTTCCACCTCGTGCGAGGTCCATCCGAGCGTGGTATGGGCGAAGCTCGCCGCGCTCGCCGAGGGCGCCCGCCTCGCCACGCGCGAATTGCCGGGCGGGGCCTGAAACATATCGGGTCGAAACTTGATACTTTCGGGGGGTAAGCCTAAGAGTTGACCCTGACGCCGCATCCCGGCGCTCACAGGGAGGCCCGGAATGAGGTGCGCGCAATGCGGCGCCGACAATCCGGACGGCATGAATTTTTGCGGGCAGTGCGGCGCACCGCTCGAGGCCCGCTGCCCTGCCTGCGGCGGCGCCAATCCGCCTGGGCATAAATTCTGCGGTCACTGCGGCGCGGCCCTCGATCACCCGGCAATGCCCGGGGCCGGCGCGCCGGCGCCCTATGCCGAGCGGAGCGCGACGACCGGGCGCTCGCCGATCGGGCCGCCGCGGGGCGAGCTAAAGCAGGTCACGATATTCTTTTGCGACATTGTCGGCTCGACGCCGCTGACCGAGCAGCTCGGCGCCGAGGCGATGCGCGAACTGGTGCACCGGTTTCTCGAAACCAGCCTCGCCGAGGTGCGCCGCTACGGCGGCACCGCGCCGCAATTCCGGGGCGACGGCTTTATGGCGCTGTTCGGCGCGCCGGTGACGCAGGAAGACCATGTCCGGCGGGCGCTGTTGGCCGCGCTCGCGATCCAACGGGCGCTCGGCGCCGGCACCACCGAAAATAAGGGGCTCGATCTGCCGGTGCGGATCGGGGTTCACAGCGGACCAGTCGTCTTCGGCCCGGTCGGCGACGGGCTGCCGTGGGAGGACACGGTGATCGGCGACACCGCCAATGTCGCTGCCCGGCTGGAGCAGGCGGCCGAGCCGGGCACGATCCTGATCAGCGCCGAGACCGCCCGGTTGGCCGAAGGCTATGCCCGCGTCGAGCCGCTCGGCCCGCTCTCGCTCAGGGGCAAGACCGCACCGATCGCGGCCTTTCGCCTGCTCGGCGCTTCGCACCGGCGCTCCGGCTTGCGCGAAACCCCGTCACCGCGCACCGCGAGCTTTGTCGACCGTGGCAACGAGCTGGCGGTGCTGCACAATTTTTTGCAACGGGTCGAGGCCGGGCACGGCCATGCGGTCGGTCTCGTCGGCGAGCCCGGCATCGGCAAGTCGCGGCTGGTGGCCGAGTTCCGCCGGCAACTGCCGGCCGGGCGGGCGACCTGGCTCGAAGGCCGCTGCCTGTCTTATGGCGGCAGCATCCCCTATCAGCTGGTCCTCGATCTGTTGCGCGGCAATTGCGGCATTGGCGACGCCGACCTGCCCGAGACCGCGGCGGAAAAAGTTCGCGCCGGCCTCCGCGAGGTCGGCATGGACGCGGACGAGGGGGCCCCGGTGCTGCTGCATCTTTTGGGCATCGAGAGCGCCGCCGGTCCGGGCTTCGCCAATCCCGAAGCAGTCAAGGCCAAGGCCTTCGATGTCTTACGTCAGCTTTGCGTCAAGGGCAGCCTGCAGCGGACCCTGATCTTTGTCGTCGAAGATTTGCATTGGGTCGACCGGATCTCCGAGGAATTTCTCGGTTTCCTGGCGGAAAATTTTCGGGAAATCCGCATTCTCCTGATGGCGACCTATCGTCCGGGCTACCGGCCGCCCTGGATCGACAAATCCTATGCCGGGCAGATCCCGCTCGCACCCTTGTCACGCGACGACAGCATGGCCATGGTCCGTTCGGTATTGCGCGCCGAGCAGCTGATCGAGCTGGTGACTCGCGAGATTGTCGCCAAGGCCGACGGCAATCCGCTGTTTCTCGAGCAGCTGGCGCTGCATGCGGGCGAGGTGCCGGACCTGCGCTCCGGGCTCCTGGTGCCAGACACAATTCACGACGTCGTCATGGCCCGCATCGACCGCCTGCCCGAGGAGTCGAAGCGGATTTTACAGACCGCGGCGGTGATCGGCCGCGAATTCCCGCTGCGCCTGTTGAGCGCAGTGTTGTCGGGCGCGGGACCGCTCGACGACCAGCTGCGCGAGCTCGCCCGGCTCGAATTCGTCTATGAGCGGATCGAGCCCGAAGGGCCGGTTTACGTGTTTCGCCACGCGCTGACGCAGGAGACCGCCTATGGCAGCCTGCTCGAACGCCATCGCCGCGCCCATCACGGCGCGGTCGGCCGCGCCCTCGAACACCTCTATCGCGGCCGTGCGCATGAGGTCGCGGAGTTGCTGGCGCTGCATTTCGGCCACAGTGACGAGGTCGAAGCCGCGGTCGATTACGCGATCCTCGCCGCCGAAAAGTCGCAGCGTCGCTGGGCCAACGCCGAAGCGGTGGCGTATTTCGCCGATGC
The DNA here is from genome assembly GCA_036404275.1 of Allostellaceae bacterium. Lineage (GTDB taxonomy): Bacteria > Pseudomonadota > Alphaproteobacteria > ATCC43930 > CGMCC-115725 > AP-15. Next base: position 11,011 of record DASXAM010000208.1, on the reverse strand, counting down.
GCTCGATCGGCTTGAGGTGCTGCCCGACAGCGAGCCGAACCGGCTGCGCCGCATCGATGCGGTGCTCAAGCAGGCCGAAGTCAAATTCGCGCTCGGCCAGCACGCCGAGCACATCGAGGCGCTCGACCGGATCCGCAGCTTTGTCGACGACACCCGCGACCCCGCCCGCCGTGCCACCTGGCATTATTGGCGCGGGTTTCTACACAGCCTGACCGGCGGCGAGCCCGACATTGCGATCGACCATTGCAACAGCGCGGCGACACTCGCCGCCGCCGCCGGGCTCGACGAAATGCGGGCCTTTGCCGAATCCTGCCTCGCTCAGGTCTACCTGATCACCGGCCGGCTGCGCGAAGCGATCGAGGCCGGAGAGCGCGCACTCGCCATCTTCGAGGCGCGCGGCAATCTGTGGTGGGCCGGCCGCACGATCGCGCATCTGAGCCCGGCCGCGATTTCACTGGGGGAATGGGAGGCGGGGCTCGGCTATTGCCGCCGTGCGCTCGATTACGGGGCGGCGCTCGACGATCTGCGGCTGCGGGTCGTAAGCCTGTGGCGCATGGGGGCCACCTACATCCACCAGGGCGACGCTGAGCGCGGCGTCCAATGTTGCGCCGAAGCCTTGGCGCTCGGGCCCTTGCCGTACGATGCGGCGATGGCCAAAGCCGTGCACGGCTATGGCGAGCTGCGGGCGGGACGGGTCGATGCCGGCATTGTCGGGCTCGGCGAAGCAGTCGCCTGGTTCGAAAATGCGCGGCTGCGTTTTACTCATATGCGCGCGGCGCTATGGCTCGCCGAAGGGCATTTGCTGCGCGGCGACCGCGCAGCGGCCCGGCCGCTGATCGACGGTGTGCTGCAGACGAGCCGAGCGACCGGCTACGTCCATTACGAAGCGCTGGCGCGTTGGCTGATGGCCGAATGCCTGGCGAGCGAAAACGCCGCCGAAGCCGAGCCGCACATCGAAGGTGCCATGGCCACTCTCGCCCGCATCGGCGCGCGCAACGATCTCGCACAGGCGATGCTGACCGCCGCGCGGCTGCGCCAGGATCGGGGCGAGGTCGCCGCCGCCCGCGACCTCCTCGCCCAGGCCGGCGCGATCTTCCAGGCGCTCGGCACGCGCGACGGCCCGGCCCGCACCGCCGCCGCCCGCGCCGCCCTCGACCGCGGCGCGCCGATAGCGCTCCTCGGCGATGCGTGAGGTCTGGCGACGTCACCGAAAGCTTCGACCTTCGGATGAAAACGCGATAGACTAAATGCACCTTGGTAAGTTCGCGCCAAGGTGCCGGCGAACGTCGGGGCCCGCCGTTTGGGGAGGACGTTGATGAATTTGCGCGCGCTCGCCTTTTGCGCCGGAATTCTCGCCCTGTTGTGCTCTGCCTGCGTGCCGCCCCCGCCGCCGCCCGGGCCCCCGCCGATCCCCGGGCCGATGTCGATCACCTGCCCGGGTCTAGACGCGTTCAAGGCCAAGGTGTCGGTGCTGAGCCTGCCGTTCGACCTCTACGGCCCGAACCATGCACCGCCGGCGCCGGCCGGGCCGGTCGATCCCAATTCGCTCGTCGCCGGCGATTTGTGGAGCGCTTTCTGCGCCGCCCCGCCCGCATTGCAACGCGACCTGGTCAGCCTCGACAATGTGTTCGTCAACCCCTGTGCCGACGTGAACAGCTGCGGCTTTCAGTCTCCGCCCGTCTGCGACCTAAAGCACTGCCACATCCCCGCGCCGCAAGTGGCCGCGAACTCCTGGGGATTTCGCGAATGGCGCAATATCCCGACAAAAGGCCGGCGCTACATCGCGATATCAGCGGGGTTGTGGCCGAATGGCGGCCACGCTCCGGACCTCGACGCCTTCGAAACGAACCTGATCAGCCAACTTTTGTTCTGGCCGAGTGGCGCGGGCGTGCCGCAGCCGACCTATCTTTCCAACCCGTCGATCGCCAACCACCCGGAGCTGACGGTCATGGCGGCGCTCGCCCATGAACTGGGGCATGTCCGCTGGTACGATGCGTTCGTCCAGGTGCCGGGCGGCAGCCAGAATTTGCGCAGGCTCTGCAACGGGGCCTTCTTCAGCTCCTGGCAGGGAAATGTCCCGGCGCCGCCGCATTGGAGCGATTTCGGTCTGCGTGCGCACCGGCACAAGCGCGGGCTCGTGCAGATCCAGGAAATCGATCAGGCGATCGTCAGCAACAATTTGCCGACTGCCGGCGTCCTGCTCGACCGGGGCGCCAACGGCGAACTCGGGATTTTCGCGCCGAGCGCGCCTTGGGCGTCGTTTTTCGCCTCGGTCTCGCCGCAGGAGGATTTTGTCGAAAGCTACAAGCTCCATATGCTGACCCAGGCCCAGCCGAACTTGTCGCTGCCGATCCAGATCCCCTACGCCTCGACCGAGGACGTGCCGACCGCGCTGCACAATGGCCTGAAGCCCGAGCTCAAAGATAAAATCGCCTGCGTCGCCGGCCTTCCAGCCTTCGCCGGGAGGGCCCCCGCATCAGACGGCACCATCAACCCGCCGCGCTGACTTCAGCTTATGGCGCGCGCGCCGATTAGCGATTGCACGGGCGGATCGCGCACTATTTGTTCGGCGGCGCGCGATAATCAGACGAGAGCTCCATTGCTATCACTGAGAGAAGCAGCCGAGCTTCCAACCCAGCCACGACCCTGTAGCAACGGGTAAGATACGATCCGAGTTGATTTGCAAAGCCGTTAATCCTGCTCCCTCGAGCACCGACAACTCGAATGTCTCGACAAAATCCTCATCAGGAGAAAACGCGGCGAGCGCGCTCGCCCAGCTTCCGCTTCCGAGTATGCTGTGCAAACTGCCGGGCAATCCCGGCACATGAGAACCGGGGTAAGGCGAAGTATCGCCAAACGAGACAAATCGGTGTCCGCCGGAGAAGGGCACGCCGACCTTGCTGTTGCCCCATTTCGCCGAGGGATAGAAGATGCCACCGCAGAAATTATTGGCGAAGGAGCCGCCCGCATTCGGAACGAAGTTGTCGAACCAGTAGACATGCCCGAACTCGTGCGCCAGCACCGCGAGGACACTCATTGCCGAACTCTTCTCAAACGAATCTGGTAATGCTTTAACGGAAAGGGTATTAGCCGAATTTGGGGCAGGCACATGCACGACAGCATCGAGAACAGCCTCGTAAAACAGCTTGAATGGTGGCGCACATGTATGAGAGGGTTGGCACTGCCATTTGTAGTGTGGATTCGATTTGTTTTTATTGTTCCATAGTCCGAGCGACAACGCAATATACCTTTTGTTGGGTGAGGGATTTGGCGCATACGTCCGAAGTCCCCACGAGTAGCCGGCGATCAGCCCACCACTGAGGTTGCACGTTGTTGGGTCGTAGGTATTACCCGGACTCGGTTCAGTGCAGCCGCTGGGATCAATAAATATGCCGTCCAGGCCGCAGAGCTTGTATTGGAATTTGGAGTTGGCGGCCGCGAATGCGCTTGCCAGATCCGCCTGAACGTCGCTGTTGATGGGGCGGTTCTGAGAGGTTGGAGTTGTGTTGGTTGCCGGCGAATAGGGTATCGTTACAAAATGCACATCGTTGAGGACGCCATTCTTGCAAACCTGGGCAACAGCTGCCGATAACGCACAGACGAATACCGCCGGCCCGGCGAGAGCGGCGGCGAACCTCAGTATCGAGAGCTTCATCGAAATAATCCTCCCTTCGCGGTTATTGCCGATTGCGCGAACCCTCAGAACCATTCTTGAGACCCACGGCTTCTATGTGAGGTTCGCGTTTTAAGAGGGCTTTGCAACTGCAAATCGGGTTCGGGGATGGGCGATGGTCAGCATTGCCAGGGCATCGGCGGATTTTGCGTCTACGCGTCCGTGCAGGAGCCAAGCCGACAAAGCGCTCAGCGGCGGCTCGGGAAGACCCCGCTCCGCCGCGCTGCGCAGGATCGCAGCATAAGTCCGCTCTTTATAGAAGAGCGCTTTGCCGGTCTCTCTTAATCGCCCCGCCATATCCCACTCGATCACCCGTTGCGCCACCGCCTTTTCGAGGGTAGCGCGGATGTTGACCATGGCTTCGGTCAAGGTGGGGTAGCCGAGCTCGGAGGGGCCGTGCAGGATTGCGACTTCGTCGTCGTCTTCGAGGGTGCCGTCGCGGAAGGCTTCGAAGATTTTGCCGACACCCTTCATGCCGAAGGCGGCGAGCTCGGCGGCGCGCAAGGCGCCGGTGCTGGCGGCACCGTAGACATGGATGCCCTCGGCCATCGCCCAGAGGATTTCCTTGTGCCACACGCTCGGCACGATTTCGAAATAGCCGTCGATCAGGCCGATGATCGCCGGGCGTTCGAGGGCGGCCCGGTAGACATCGCCCTGGCGCGCCGGCGGACGCCAGTCGAGCCGCGGATCGGCCGGTCGCGCCCGCGGCGGCAATGACGGGCCGGCGAAAATGACCGCTTTCATCGCACGGCATCCCGCGCTGACCCTCCCCGGTTGGCGTGTCGGGAAATGGCCCCCTCCCTGACCCTCCCCAGCCGGGGGAGGGAAGGGCGGGGGCCGCGGATGCGGAAAAGAGGAGGGGAGGGGGCCGGCGACGCGGCGGGCGCGGGGCCCGGGCGTGTAGCCCGGGTGGTTGATGTCGTATTCGAGGCCGGGGATCACGACGCGCACGACCGGGATCGCAAAATCGACGCGGGTCAGATCGACAGCGACGACGCGCTCGAACCCGGCGGCGCGCAAGCGGGCCAGTTCGCCAAGCACATCCTCGCGCAAATCGTCGGCGGCGAAACTCGGGGTGGCGCCGAACAAAACCGGCGTGCCTTCGCGGCAGAGCGCGTCGAGGAGCGCGTCCACGATCTCGGTATCGGGCGGCTCCGCGTATTCCTCGGGCGAGAGATCGTCGCGGATGCCGGTGATATAGGTGAGGCGAGTCTGCGCCGCCTCGGTCAAGGCACGGGCGAGCGCCACGCTGCGGTCGGGGTGGCAGCCCGCACCATAAGCACGACACAGCCGATGCGGGTCGCCGCCGGACAGGTCACGAATGTCGCACAAAAAGGCCGGGATGCCGATGTCGCTCGTCACGTCCCAGAGCCGCACGGCGATCCCCGCGCGATCGTATCTCTGGAGGAGCGTCCGGCAATCCGGATCATCGATCGAGGCGATGTCGAGCCTGAACCGCGCCTTCTCGCCGATGCTGCGCGCAGTCCACAGCGCCACCGCGTCGCGCTCGACGAGTTCGCAGATCGCCGCACCGATCGCCTCCAGCAGGTGGTTGCCCGAGGCGAGCCCGTTCGAGCCGGCGAGAAAATGGCCGTCGGGCGGCCGGGTGTAATCGGTATGCACGATCTCGGCTGGCAGCCAGCACGGCTCGCGGCGCATCAAGTCCCAGCCCTCGATCCACCCGATCTCGGCGCCGGGGTCGAATGGTGTTGCACCGGCACACAGCGACGCGGAATCGACGGTGTTTTCGGCCGGCAATTCAGGGTACGCGCAGACCCGGCATTCGCCGATCTCCTCGGCGAGAAAGCCCTCGGCCGCCTCCATCAGCGCCGAGGCCATCGCCTGCTCGCGTTCGAGCCCCTTGCCCTGCGACACCGAAACCGAGCGCGAATTGGGCCGCACCGCGACCCAGACCGGAATCCCGATCCGGTCGAGCCCGGTAACGTTGCCGAGGCGCGTGATCCCCATGCGCGGCATCTGCGGCCGCACCCGCGCCAAGGTCTCGGCCGGTGCGACGGTGCGGTGCGTGCCGCGGCGGAACGACTTTGGCGAAGGCTCGTCGAGCACCCGCGCGAGGGCCGAATGATCACGCGTTCCAGCAGCCGTCATTGGTGTGATATTGCCGGCGCCGACTGCCGGCCGCCTCGATCGAGCCGACAGCGCCGAGCGGCTTTACCCAGCAGAGGCACGCCCGGAACCAAAGCACATCGTGGCCGGCAATATAGTGCTCGCCGATTTTCATGGGTTCCGGGCTCGTAGGCTGCGCCCGCGCCCCGGCATGACAAGGGCCCAGACCCCTTCACATGCCCGGAAGGCCGGCTCCGTGCCGCTACCCCTTTTTTCCGGCCTCAACCGGGTCTTTCTTTTGCGGTGGAACGGCTTTGTCCGCCTTGCCGGGTTTGCCGGGGGTGCCCGCCTTGTCCGGGCTCTCGGGCTTTGCCGGGCCCCACCAGTGAAACCCCATGCCACCGCCGCCGGCCAAGACAGTCGAATTCAGGCGCAGCGGCGCCGGCCCACGTTTCTCGATCAGTTGCTTCAGATGGCGCGCCTCGGCGGTATCGCCGAGCCGCAACTCGCGAAAGTCGCCGCCTGCTTCGGAAAGCCAGATCCGACCGTCCTTTCCGACCAGCTGCATGTCGCTGGCGCCAGCAGCGGAAGGCGGCGTGTCGGCGCGGGCGACGGTGGCGGCGAATGCGCCGAGACCGAGCAACAGACCGGCGCGTCCCGTCGAGCCGAGCCATTGGCGCGCATAACGTGCTTTCGGCATGCGGTCCCTCCTCCGCAAGGTTTGTCATCTTATTACCGAGCCGCCGGCTCTCGCCAACCGAAAATGTCGTTCTTCTCGTTTCCGCTACGGCGCGCATCCACTCGGCGCCCGGCGCTTGCTCCGGCACCGGCGGCGGCGCATGTTTGCCGGCCAGGGAGGGGGCATGGATTTCGGCTATTTCACGCTCAGCGACAATCATTACGAAAACAATTGGCGCAGTGCGAACCGGCTCGTCGCCGACATTATCGACGAGGCGGTCTATGCCGAGGAGGTGGGGTTTCATTCGGCGTGGATCGGCGAGCACCATTTCAGTACTCTTGGCGTGCTCTCCTGCCCCGATCTGGTGCTGGCCCATGTCGCCGCGCGCACCCGCCGGCTGCGGCTCGCCCCGGCGGTGACGGTGTTGCCGCTGCACCATCCGATCCGGGTCGCCGAGCAATGGGCGACCCTCGACCTGATCAGCGGCGGTCGCGTCGATTTCGCCGCCGGGCGCGGCTACGACCGCCGCGAATACGGGCCCCTCGGGGTCTCGTTCGAGGACAACCAGTCGATTTTCGAGGAGGGATTGGAGCTCGTCCGCCAGCTCTGGGCGGAGGACGCGCCGATTTCACATGCCGGCCGGCATTACCGGTTCGACAATGTCGCGATCACGCCGTGTCCGGTGCAGCGGCCGATCCCGGCCTATGTCGCCTCGTTCTCGCAGCCTTCGATTGAATTGGCGGCGCGGCTCGGCTGCGGGCTGATCGTGGCGCCGTTCGCGGCGGCGATGACCTTTGGCGGGCTCGCGCAAGTCAACGCGCGTTACCGGGAGGCTTGCGCCCGCCACGGGCAAAAGCCGGGGCGGCTCAAATGCAGCTATTTTATTCATTTCGCCGATACGCCGAGCGAGGAGGAAGCGGCGCGCGCGCGGCAAATCCGCTATTACCGCGAGTGCGCCATCGCCGCCTTTCCAAGCGACCCGCAAACCGCACCACCCTCCTACCGCTATTTTGTCGATATGGTCGAGCGGCTGCGCCGGGTGGGCCCGCGCGACCTGAGCGAAAATTCGGTGCTGCTCGGCTCGGCGGCGCAGATCGCCGACACTCTGGCGAAAGTCGAGGCGGCCGGGCTCGACGAGGTCATCCTCTATTTCAATGTCGGGCTGAAGCCGCACGCCCAGGTCAAGGACGAGATGGCACGCTTTGCCGCCGAGATCGCCCCCGCCTTTGCTGCACCGCGCTGACATCGCTGCAAATCGGCGGTTGCCGCGTTTGCGGCCGCAGCGAAGCCCGTCTCGGCCGGACTATCCGGCGGCGGCGCGGCCGGTCCCTTCGATGACCGCGTCCCAATCGTCGGTTTCGCGGTCGTTCGGCGCTATCATGGCGTGCTGGACGCCGATCGCGGCATAGGCGGCGAGGCGGTTGCGCAATTCGCCTTGGTCCTTGCCGTTCCAGTGGACGCGCATCGAGATCGTGAATGAGGGTTCGGGCCGGTCGCGGCGCAGGCGGGCGATGATCGCCGCCGCCGCTTCGGGTGTCTGCTGGCTGCCGTGCCAGCCGTCGCCGACACGCACGGCGCGGTGCAACGCCGGCTCGGAGCGCGCGCCGAACCAGACCGGGATTGGCCTCACCGGCAACGGCAGCATCGTCATTTCGGCGAGCTCGGCCGCGATGTGCCGGCCGCGAAAGGTGACCGGATCCTGCGTCCAGACCGCGCGCATCAGCGCCAGACCCTCGTCGAGGCGGCGCCCGCGCTCGTGAAACGGGACGCCCAGAGCGGCGAACTCGGCTTCGAGCCAGCCGACCCCGACCCCTAAAATCAGCCGCCCTTCCGAAAACTCCTGCAGTGTTGCCAATTCCTTGGCGAGCGGCAGCGGATGCCGCATCGGCAACACCAGAACGCTGGTGCCGAGCCGCACGCGCTTGGTCGCGGCGGCGGCCCAGGTCAGGCTCAGCACCGGGTCGTAAAACAGGGGCGAGCGCGGAAAGCTCGCGCGCGGCACAATAATGTGCTCGCTGACCCAGACATCGCTGAGACCCAGCCCCTCCGCCCGCTGCGCCGCGCTGCGAATTCGCTGGGGTGTGGCCTGGCCGCCCGCATGCGGCAAATGAATTCCGATCTGCATTGAAGGTTTTATCCCGGTCGCCGTCCCGCCGCTGGACATTGTCCGCGCGAGCGCCGGTTATGCGCAACCGTTCGAATGCGCCGGCCAGACCCGCTCGATCGCCGGGCGCCCGAAATGAAACCCTTGCATAAAGCCGATCCCTTCGGCGCACAGCAGCTCCGCCTCTTCGACGGTTTCGACGCATTCGGCAACGGTGCTGAAACCGAAATCGCGGGACAGGCCGAGCAGATGGCGCAGAAACACGCGGCTCTCCGGTCGCGCCGGCAGGCTGCGGACAAAGCCCCCGTCGATTTTGAGGGTGTCGACCGACAGCGCCTGGAGATGGCGCAACGAGGTATGGCCAGCGCCAAAATCGTCGAGGGCAACGCGGCAACCGGCATGACGCAGCGTATCGACAAAGCGCGCGGTCTCGGCGAGGCTGTCGAGCGCCGCCGTCTCGGTGATCTCGACGACGAGGCGGCCGGCGAGACCCGGGTTGCGGCGCAGCAAGGCCATCAGCGAGCGCAGCCACGACCGGTCGCAGGCGGTCAGCGCCGAGATGTTGAGCCCGAGCTTGATGGCGGGGTCGGCCGCCAGCTCTTCGACGACCCGGCCCAGCACAAACCGATCGATCAGCCCGATCAGCCCGACCTCTTCGATCGCCACCACGAACTCGCCACAGGCGACGAGACCGCGCTCGGCGTCGCGCATGCGCAGCAGGCATTCGAAATAATCGACCTCGCCGGTCGCCGCGCTCACCACCGGCTGATAGGCAAAGAGCAGACGATCCTGGCGCAGCGCCGCTTGGACCGACGCCCCGATCGCGCGGTTGCGCCACTGCCGCTCACGCGCTTCCTGCCGCCGAGGCCGTTCGGACACGGGCCAAACCTCGCATCATTGCCGCATCTTGCAATGCAAGCATCGCAAAGACGTCTATCGGCGGCAGGCTAGGCGGCGAACTCTGAACGAACCCTTAAACGACGATCGCCGGGGCTTTGCGGGGCGGATCGGTCAGCCCGGCGTGTGCGACACCAGGAAGGGCAGCACCGCGTTGTTGAACTCGCGCACCCGGACCTGGTTGAGGAGATGTCCGCCGCGCGGGAAGATCTTGACTTCGGCGCCCGGGATCAGGCGCGCCAGCTCTTCGGAAAAATAGGCTGGGGTGACGATGTCGTCTTCGGCGCCGACGACCAAGGTCGGCGCCTTGATCCGACCCAGATCGGCGGTACGGTCGAAGGCCAGCATCGCATCGATCCGGCTGGCGACGATTTCGACCGGTGCAAAGCCTGCGAGGCCCTGCGCTTCGAGCTGCCGCAGCCGTTCATTGTTGCGGGCAACCCACCAGCTCGGATACCACACCAATGTTGCCGATTGCAGATAGGTGCTTGGTCCGAGACGCTGCAGGATTTCCTTGCGCAGGCCGTAGAGGCGGCGGAAATAGGCGTCCGCTTTGGTCCAGGTGGCGGCGAGGACGACGCTGGCGATCCGGGTCGGGTAGTCGATCGCCAGCACCTGGGCGATCGCCCCGCCGGTCGAGTGTCCGACAATATGGGCGCGTTTAATGGCGAGGGCATCCATCAGCTTGGCGACATCGGCCGCCATCCGCTCGACGGTGTAGCCGATCCGGCTCTCGTCGCTCTGGCCGATGCCGCGATGATCGAAGGTGATGACCTCGAACCGCTTGGCAAAAGCGGCGACTTGGTCGTGCCAAAACGACGCAAACCCGCCGAGCCCGGAGATGAACAGGACGGGGAAATCCATGCCTTGCCGCTCGTAATAGAGCGAGCAGTCGCCGATTGAGATGCGCGGCATCGAGATAAGGCCCCAAGCGGATCGGCGTCGGTATCATCGCCGCAGCCCGGCTGTCAACGCGCCCGGCATGCGCAAACCGCAGATGTGGACGGCGCCGATTGCAGCGATGCCGGGGCTGCTGCCCAAATGTTGACACATGGCGCGGCTTTTCTGGCCTGTAGCCGCCGGGTTAGCAGACCCGGCGCATTCAGCGTCGCCGTTCCGGCGGCCAAATACGGCAGTACAGGAAGGTCGCCCGCCCGCGCGCGAGGGCTTCACGACGATCGAGGGGGAGCAAGATGAAAGGCGAAGGCAAGACCGCAGCCCGCACCGATGCGAGGCTGCGATCGGAACCCGAGAGCGCCGTCGGCCCGGCGCGCCGATCGGCGAGCCGCACCCAGGACATTGACCGGCATGTCGGCGCCCGCGTGCGCGAACGCCGGATCATGCTGGGCCTGACCCAGCAGCAATTGGCCGACCTGATCGGGGTTACCTATCAGCAAGCGCACAAATACGAGCGCGCCATCAATCGCGTCTCAGCCGGCCGGCTGTTCGAGATCGCCCAAGTGCTCAGCGTCCCGGTCAGCTATTTTTTCGATGGGCTGGCCACCGACGATGCCCGCTCGATCACTCCGCGCGAGCGCATGTGCCTCGAATTGTCGCGCAATTTTGCGCAGATCCCAAACGAGCGCCATCA
>DASXAM010000207.1:0-30057 GCA_036404275.1 Allostellaceae bacterium | reverse complement strand
AGCGAAATCGCGCAGAAATCGTGGCCGAGCGGCGCCCCGGCGCGAGCCGCGGCAGCCTGCACCGCCGAGAGGCCAGGACAGACGGTGATCTCAACCGAGCGCCATTCGGGCTTCTCGCCGCGGTCGAGCAATTCGAAGACGAGCGGCGCCAAACCGTAGATTCCGGCGTCACCCGAGGAAACGAGCGCCACCGATCGGCCTTCCGCCGCAAGATCGAGGGCTTGGCGCGCACGCTCCGCCTCGGCGCCGATCGCGCTCGCATGCAGTGTCCTTCCTGCGATCGCCGGCCCGATCAGGTCGAGATAGAGGCTGTAGCCGACAATATCGCCAGCTGCGGCCAAGGCTGCACTCGCCTCGGGCGTGCGCCAGGCGGGGTCGCCCGGCCCGATGCCGATGACGGCGAGCCGGCCGCGGCTTCGGCCGATAGAAGCGGCGTCGATCGGCAATGGGGCACGCGCGACCGCGCAGGTCGCGCGCCGCGATTTACGCTTTGGCACGACCAGCACGCCATCGGCGCCGACTGCGGCAAGCGCCGCTCCTTCGGCCACACCCCAGCAGCCGGTGGCGCGAAACGCCGCTTGCGAATGTTCGGTCAGGCGCTCGGTCTCGGCGAGCAGGCGCGCGGGAGTGAAAAACCGCGCCGGGACATCGAGCTTGGCGGCAAGCGCGTGCACCCCCGGCTCGGCGAGCTTGTGCTCGACCGAAACCACGACCGCGACCGCTTCCGCGGCGAGGCCCGCCTCGGCTAGCGTCGAACGCGCCAGATCGGTGATCTCCTCGGGGGTGCAACCACGCTCGCAACCGATGCCAATCGCAAGGACTGGGGGGTGGAAGACCAGGGCTTTAGTGGCGACGGCGCGGTCGGTGATGAGCACGCGCTGCGCCGCCTCCTCGGTCCAATGAATCGCCCCGGCATGCAGCCAGGCGGCGCGACAGGCTTCCTCGATCAGGGCGACCGGCTCGCCGGCGAGCAACGCCGCTGCAATCGGCTTTACCCGATCGGGGTTTCTGATACGCCAACCCGGCGGCGGCTCGTCGAGGGCAATCCCGAGAACGAGATCGCCGGCGGTCGTGATCGCGGCGGTTCCGCCGGTCGTCTCGGCAATGGTGCTGGCCAGCGCGTTGGCGCCGCGATGTCCGCCGAGGAGCGGAACCGCCGTCGAGCCATCCTCGGCAACCGCGACGACCGGCGGCTCCCGGCGCTTGGCGGCGAGCAGCGGCGCCACCGCGCGGATCAGGATGCCGCTGGCGCACAGCCCGACAATTGGCCGCCCGGCGTCGAAGAGCTGAGCGATATGCGGTCCGGCGCGCTCGTAGCTCTCATCCCAGTCCGCCGGGCGTGCCGCGGGACCGTGCAGCCGCGATCCCGGCAATGCCGTGCGCAGCCGCCGGCCGAGCGGCGCCGCGGACGGGCCGAGGGCGATAATCGCGATATCGTCGGGGAGCGAAGCGGGCATCTTGGTCTTGCGTCGTTCGATCGCGGCGGGTGGTGCCGACACTACCAGATAGAAAGGTGGTTTCGGCGATCCGTTGCTCTATCTTCGGCCGCGACCGATCCATCAGCACACCGGAGCAACGGATGGGCGAATTCGCGTTGGGGCAGGCGGTGCCGCGCTTCGAAGACCCGCGGCTATTGCGTGGCGGCGGGCGCTATGTCGACGACATGGTGCTGCCGCGCATGGTCTATGGCCATGTGCTGCGTTCGCCGCATGCCCATGCCCTAATCCGCGCCATCGACACGAGTGCTGCGAAAACGGCCCCCGGTGTGCTGGCGGTATTGACCGGTGCCGATTGGGAGGCGTCGGGCTGGGGCGATTTGCCGGTGCCGCGCGGATTGCGCCTGCGCGACGGCAATCCCGCCGCTCGGCCGCGCTTTCCGGCATTGGTCAAGGAGCGGGTGCGCTGGGTCGGCGACTATGTCGCTTTTGTCGTGGCCTTGACCCGGCACCAGGCCGAAGACGCCGCCGAATTGATCGCGGTCGATTACGAGCCGCTGCCGGCGATCGTCTCGACCGTCGGAGCGGTAGAGCCGGGCGCGCCGCTCGTCTGGGAGGAATGCCCCGGCAATGTCGCGTTTTTTCATTTCGAGGGCGACGCCGCCAAGACCGAAGCCGCGATCGGCGGTGCCGCGCATGTGATCCGCCGCCGGCTCACCGTCAATCGGGTGACCGCGGCGAGCATGGAGCCGCGCGGCGCCATCGGCGACTACAACCCGGCCGAGGACCGCTGGACGATCTATACGACATTGCAGCGCACCCACGCCTATCGCGCCGATTTGGCGAAAGAGGTTCTGAAGGTCCCGGAAAGCCGGGTGCGCGTCGTCGCCGGCGACATCGGCGGCAGCTTTGGCATGAAATCGGCAATCTATAACGAGGTGGCGCTGGTGCTGCTCGGCGCCGAGGTGACCGGCCGGCCGGTCAAATGGACCGCCAGCCGGACCGAGGCGTTTCTCGGCGATGCGCAGGCGCGCGACAATGTGACCGACGCCGAATTGGCCCTCGACCATGATGGCCATTTCGTCGCGTTCCGCACCCGGACGATCGCCGCGGTCGGGGCCTATCCGCAGACCGGCTCCAACGCCTTTGTCGCCAATCTCGGCACCTTAGCCGGGGTCTATCGTACACCGGCGATGCGCGCCGAAGTCACCGCGGTCTACACCAACACCAACCCGATGCGGCCCTATCGCGGCAATGGCCGGCCCGATTTCGCCTTTGTCATCGAGCGCATGGTTGATGAGGCCGCGGCCGAGCTCGGCATCGACCCGGTCGAATTGCGCCGGCGCAACCTGATCGCGCCCGAGGCGATGCCGTTCAAATCGGGGCTGACCTTTACCTATGATTGCGGCGAGTTCGAAAAGAACCTCGACATGGCGTTGCGTCTCGCCGATGCGACCGGGTTCGAGCAGCGCCGCACGGAGGCGCGCTCGCGCGGCAAATTGCGCGGCCTCGGCCTTTCCAACACGATCGAACGCGCCGCGGCGGGCGGCTTCGAGGCGGCGGAAATCCGCTTCGACCGCAGCGGCACGGTCACTCTGGTGTCGGGCTCGATCACCCAGGGCCAGGGCCACGAGACCGTGTACAAGCAGCTCCTCTGCGATCGTCTCGGCATCCACCCCGACCAGGTGCACTACGTGCAGGGCGACACCGACAAGGTCGCCAACGGCGAAGGCACCGGCGGCTCGCGTTCGGCCGCACTCGGCGGCTCGGCCGTGCATCTCGCAACCGAGAAGATCGTGGAGAAGGCGCGGGCGATCGCCGCCCATCTGCTCGGCGCGGCGGTGGATGACGTCCAATTCGCCGACGGTCTCTTTACTGCGCCGCCCTCGAACCGCGCGCTGAGCATCGGCGAGGTCGCGGTCGAATCATTCAACCCGCCGAGCCTGCCCGACGATATCGAGCCGGGGCTGATCGCCAGCGCCGCCTTTGTGCCGAAAGACCAGAACTTCCCGAATGGCTGCCACATCTGCGAGCTCGAAATCGACCCGGAGACCGGCAAGGTCGAGATCCTGCACTACAGCATCGTGGACGATGTCGGCACGGTGATGAACCCGCTCTTGCTCGAAGGCCAGATCTGCGGCGGTGTCGTGCAAAGCATCGGCCAGATGCTGATGGAGGACATCCGCTTCGATGCCGAGTCCGGCCAGCTGATGACCGGCTCGTTTATGGACTACGCGATGCCGCGCGCCGGCGACCTCTGCTCTTTCCGCCTCGACAGCAACCCGGTGCCGACCGCAACCAACCCCTTGGGCGTCAAGGGGGCCGGTGAGGCGGGTGCCGTCGGTGCCTTGCCTGCAGTCGCCAACGCGCTCGTCGATGCGCTCTCCCCGCTCGGCATCCGCCACATCGACATGCCCGCCACCCCGGAGCGGCTCTGGCGCGCCATCCGCAACGGTAAAGATCAGGGGATCAGCCCGAACGCGATCGTCGGCTAGCGCTGGGCGGTGCGGCGCGGGAGCGAGGCCGGATCGATACGCCGCAGCGCCGCGTGCATCGAGATTTTTCCGTCGGGCGCGGTCCATACCGCGCCGAGACCGCCATCCTCACGCGGGCGCAGCCGCAAAGTGCTCTTGCCTTTTTCGGCAAAGACGAATTCATCGCCGACGACACGCCCTTTGCGTCGCGCCCATTCGGCCGGCTCGTTCGGGTCGATGCCGGGTCCGATCGCGTAGACCGCGTCGAGCGCATGGCCGTGCACCCCCTCGATCGCGATCAGCACCTCGCGCCCGTTCGGATAAAACCCGTACCAGGAAGCCGGGACGGTCGCGGTCTTATGTACGGGTCCCTCGGCCGGCATAGAGGCCCCGGTGGCAGCGGCGGTGACCGGCACCACTGCCTTCGGACGAAACAGCTCGGCCGGCAGGCGCAGATCGGCGCTCGGCACATCGCCCCAAACCGGGTCGCAGGCGAATTCGCCCTTTTCCCGGTCGGCGTCGACAAAGTCGCGGATGCAGCCAGCGAACCGGCGCAGAAACAGACCGGAGGACGATACCCAATGGCCGGTCAGATAGGCCGGCTGGTCGATCACGGCAAAGCCGAGACCGCGAGCGGCGAGGATTGCGCGCGAGCGCACACCGCGCCCGCCGGGGTCGAAATCGTCGTCATGGAAAAAGAACAGCATGACCCGCGCGTGCCTCACCTGCTGCAGCAGGGGATAAAGCCGCGTCGCATTCATCCGCCAGGTCGGATAGAAATTGTCGAAATCGCCGAACGCCGCCGGCGCGGTCGCGACCACCGCATCGACCTCGTTTGAGGAATCGGCCGCCATCAGCGCCAGAAACGCGCCAAAGGATTGTCCAGCGAGCACGATCCGGCGATAGCCCGCATGCTTCAGCTCCTCGACATGGCGGACGAGGCGCTCGGTGCTGCTAGTCAGTGTGTCGCCATCGCGCAGCCGGTCGAAACGCAGCACGTCCCAATCCGCATCGCGCAGCACCCGCAGATAGGGCGGGGTCGGCGACCGCGAATCCTCGGCGTCGATCGAACGGCCATGGCTCCAGACTACGACACCCTTGGCACGAGCGGGGCCGAGCAAAGCTCCAGGAAAGGCGGGGTCGATGCCAAACGCCGATGCGCGGTCTCCGATCGTCAGCGCAAAACCCGCTGCCAGCGCGAAAACGAGCGCAAGAATCGACTGCCGCATGTTTCGCAATCCCCCCGCCCCCAGCCTTGCTCACGGCTGCCCGAACGGAGTTTAGCGAAACATTTTCCTTTGTGTCACTTCGTAAACGATATTGCCGGCGGCAAAACCGCGCATGCCGCGGCGGCGGAGGCGACGCGAGCCCTCAAATCTCTCGCAATGTCATCAACACGATTGCGGCAAGCAGCACCCCCATCGCCGCGAGCCCCGCCTCGATCTCGCCGCAGGCCATGCCGACAAGGGTGGTGACGGCGGTTGCGGCTCCGATCAAGAACGGCATCGGCGGTCCCGGCGATTGGCGCGACGGCAAAGACCGGGCTAAAACGGGCGAGGGCCGCCGGTATTCCGCAACAGCGGCTCGAAGCGAGGGCGAATGGCGACGATTTATGTCGCGCGCAGCGTCAAGCTCGGTCGCTGGGCCTCCGATGTCGGGCTCGGCCGATATGTGTTCAAGGTCGGCGTCGCCGAGGGTGATCCGAAGGCGCTCGCCGCGGCCGGCTGGGCCGGCGAGACCGACTGGACGATCCTGCGCCGCCAGCCGGCCGAGGGCCTCGACGAAGACGAGGCGATCGCCCGCCTCGCACACAAGGAAAAAATGATCGACCCGAACCTCTACCCGAAGCTCAAGGGCGCGGTCGGCGTCTTTCGGCTGACCCCGGCGCGCGTCGAAAACCACATCCTCGTCACACGCGCGCTCGCCGGCCAAAGCGACCGCGCCGAACTGAAGCTCAAGCCCGCCGATTTCGCCGACTATTTGGTCCACAACATGCTGCGCTAGGAAGAGACGGAGATTGGCCGGCTTCGAAATCGGCGCCGGTGTGACGCGGCTCACAGTCGGGCGCCGCGTCGAGCGCCAATATTGCGGCACGCCGCAAGCCTGGCCCGGGCCCGGTTCGAACTTGATCGGCCCCGAGCCCCACGGCATCCGTCAATCGGGAGAAGAACCATGCCGCAAATCGCCGTGATCAACGAATCGGACGCCATTTCCGATGCCGAGGTCCAGAAAATGCTGCCGGCATTCGAGCAGCAATGGAATCGCGACCTGCGACCGGTCTGGGGCGTCGATGACGCGACCTTCACTTTTGTGCCGCGCGGGCAAAGCCCGGCCTCCGGCACCTGGTGGGCGGTGTTTCTGAACGACAGCGATCAGGCCGGCGCACTGGCCTATCACGACCTGACCAATGAGGGGCTGCCGATCTCGAAAGTATTCGTCAAGACCTTGCTCGGCGACCATGCCAGCGTCAGCGTCGGCGCCACCCACGAATTCTGTGAGATGGCGGTCGATCCCTGGCTCAACAGCGCCTACCAGGACGATCAGGGCGTGTTCTGGGCTGGCGAGGTGTGTGACCCTGTGGAGGACGAGCAATACGGCTACGAAATCGATGGCGTTCTCGTCACCGACTTCATCACGCCAAATTGGTTCGGTCACCAGCACGCGCAGGGCGCGGTCGATCTGAAGGGGCATTGCCGCATCCCGTTCGAGGTGCTGACCGGGGGCTATGCGCAGAAATTCGACCCGCAAAGCGGCTGGACCCAGGTCACCGGCTCGCTCGCCCGGCTGAACCAGCGGGCGAACGCGTCGATAGGGTCGCGTCGTGAGCGCCGCGCCCGGATGTGGACCGACCGGCACCTGTATCAATTGGAGCGCAGCCGCGCCGCATTTGGCGGACCGGTCAGCCGGCGGCAGAGCGCACCGCGCCGCGTCACGCTCTGACTGGCCCGCGGGCGAGGCGAATTCGGCGCGCCGCACACCGGGGTTGCCTCGCCCGCACTGCTCCCCCCGTGGTGCGCGCGCCGATGCGGTTGACCTCGGCGCCGCGGCAGAGGACGATCGGCCGACGAGCCACGGGGAAATGCAATGTTGACGGTCTACATGTCGCCGGGGTCGAGCTCGATGGCGACACATATCGCGCTCCATGAGATCGGCGTCGCGTTCGAGCCGCGCTGGGTTTCGTTTGCCAAGCGCGAGCAGCATTCGGCCGAATATCTGGCGCTCAACCCGGAGGGCAAGGTCCCGGCGCTGATCATCGACGGGCGGGTCATGACCGAGGTGGCGGCGACCCTCTATTACCTCGCCAAGCGCCATCCCGAGGCCGGGCTATGGCCCGAAGGCGGGATCGAGGTCGAGGCGCAGGCGATCTCGTGGATGTCGTTTATCGCCTCGACCGTGCATCCGGCCCGCCGCGTCGGCAATGAGCGCTGGCGGGAGGTGTTCGACCTGACCGAGCGGAAGTTCGGCAAGCGGGAATGGATCACCGACCGCTATTCGATCGCCGACATTCATCTGTTCCGGCTGTTCTGGCGCTTTTTCACGACCTTGAAGCCCGAGCCCGGCGCCTATCCGGGTCTTCACGCGCATTACCAGCGGATGATGGCGCGGCCGGCGGTGCAGCGCACCTTGGAGATCGAGGCGAAGGTCGGTTATCAGCTGCCGTGACCCCTCCGGCGGCCGCGGAGTTGCGCCGGTTCGAGGCGATCATCCGCGCCGACTGCGACCTGATGCGCCTGCTGGCCTGCCTGCGCGGCCTGCGGCTGCCGCAATGGCGTCTGGTGGCCGGCTGTCTTTATCAGACCGTGTGGAACGTGCTGACCGGCCGGTCGCGCGGCACCGGCATCAAAGACTATGACCTGATTTATTTCGACGGTTCCGACCTGTCCTGGGAGGCCGAGGACCGGGTCATCGCCCGGGTTCGGGCGGCAACCGCGAGCTGTGTCGGCCCGGTCGAGACGCGCAACCAGGCGCGCGTTCATCTGTGGTTCGAGGACCGGTTCGGCGCGCCCTATCCGCCGCTCGCCTCGGCCGATGAAGCGCTGTTGCGCTACGCCTCGATCGTGCATGCGGTCGGCGTCCGGCTGGAGGGGGACGGCCGGCTCGATGTCGCAGCACCCTTTGGCCTCGGCGACATGTTCGCGATGGTGATCCGGCCGAACCATGCGCTCGCCAACGCGGCCTCGCACAACGCCAAGGCCTTGCGCGCGCAGTCGATCTGGCCGGAAGCCACCGTTCGCCCGTGGGCCGAAGCGGAGCGCGCATGAGCGCCCGAGCCGGGATCGGCGCAGCACCCAAGCGCCGCGAGGATCTGCGGTTTCTGACCGGTCGCGGCCGCTATCTCGACGACCTCGCCTTTCCCAGCTTGGCCCATGCCGTCGTGCTGCGTTCGCCGCATGCGCATGCAGAGATCGTTCATATCGAGGCCGAGGCGGCGCGCGCCATGCCCGGCATCCTCGCCGTGCTGACCACCGCCGAAGCGCGCGCCGACGGCGTGCAGCCATTGCGGCCCGCAGCCGAGGCCAACACCCAGACCGGCGAGCCCTTTGCCTTTCTGCCGCAGCCGGTCTTGGCCGAAGGCAAGGCGCGCTGGGCCGGCGAGCCGGTGGCGCTGATCGTCGCCGAGACGCGCGACCACGCGCTCGACGCCGCCGAGCGTGTCGCCGTCGAATATGTCCCGCTGCCGGCGGTGACCGACGCCGCTGCCGCGCGCGCTGCCAGCGCCCCGCAAATCGTCGCCGAGGCGCCGGGGAATCTGTGCCTCGAATGGCATACGGGCGACCCCGACGCGGTGGCCGCCGCCTTCGCTACCGCCGCGCACACCGTCGAATTGCGGCTCGACAACCACCGCATCGTCACCAACCCGGTCGAGCCGCGCGGCATTGTCGGGATGTGGGACCCCGCGACCGGCCGCTACATCGCGCATACGTCGAGCCAGAGCATCCACAACACTCGCGACCACACCGCCAAGGCGCTCGGTGTGCCGGCCGCCTCGGTGCGCTTTATTGCCCCCGATGTCGGCGGCGGCTTTGGCGCCAAGAACTTCGTCTATCCCGAGCATGTGCTGATCTTGTGGGCGGCCAAGCGCGTCGGCCGCCCGGTCAAGTGGATCGCCAGCCGCAGCGAGGTGTTTCTCGCCGACCATCAGGCGCGCGACCATGTGGCGGATGCGGCGCTGGCGCTCGATGCGGCGGGTCGGTTTCTGGCCTTGCGGATCGACAGCGTCGCCAATGTCGGTGCATATCTGGCGGGCAGCGCGGGCGGCGTGCAGACCTTCCAATATGCGTTTCTGCCCGGCACGGTCTATCGTATCCCGGCGATCGAACTGAACATCGCCGCGGTGTTGACCAACACCGCGCCGATCGGCGTCAGCCGCGGGCCGGGCTATGCCGAAGCGGTCAACATCATCGAGCGGCTGATCGACAAGGCGGCGCGGCAATGCGGCTTCGACCGCGCGGAATTGCGCCACCTCAACATGGTCCCGGCGGCGGCGATGCCGATGAAAAACGCGTTCGGCAACGAGGTCGATAGCGGCGCCTTTGCCGACACCTTCGACCGGGCGCTGACGCGCGCCGATATCGCCGGATTTCCGGCAAGGCGCCGCGACAGCGAGGCGCG
This sequence comes from Allostellaceae bacterium, assembly GCA_036404275.1. Taxonomy (GTDB): domain Bacteria; phylum Pseudomonadota; class Alphaproteobacteria; order ATCC43930; family CGMCC-115725; genus AP-15. The sequence continues at coordinate 20,534 of DASXAM010000207.1, read as the reverse complement.
CGGATTGCTGCGCGGCCTCGGTTTTGCCTATCACATCACGGCGACCGGCGGCACCCCGCACGAGAATGTCGAAATCCGCTTCGAGCCCGACGGCACGGTGTCGCTGATCACCGGCACCCAGACTATCGGCCAGGGCCACGAGACCACCTTCCCGCAAATCCTCGCCGAGCGGCTCGGGCTGCCGAACGAGCGCATTCGCCTCGTTCAGGGCGACACCGATCTGATCCCCAAGGGCGGCGGCCACGGCAGCTCGCGTGCGACCTATATGGGCGGCACGGCGATGTGGCGGGCCTCGGACCAAATCATTGCCAAGGGGACGCGGATCGCCGCCGAGCTGCTGGAGGCGGCCGAAGCCGATATCGTCTTTACCGCGGGTGGGTTTGTCGTCGCCGGCACCGACCGCCGCATCGCACTCCTCGATGTCGCCGCCGCGGCGCGCGGAAAGGGCGCTCCGCTCGACACCTATCATTACTGGGAACGGGAATGGATGACCTTTCCCAACGGGGCGCATGTCGCCGAGGTCGAAATTGACCGGGACACCGGCCGGGTCCGGCTTGCGCGCTACACCGCGGTCGATGATTACGGCGTTCTGGTCAATCCGATGGTCGCCGCGGGCCAGGCGCATGGCGCGATCGCCCAGGGAGCGGGCCAGGCGCTCCTCGAGCACGCCATCTACGATGCCGATACCGGCCAGCTTGCCGCCGGCTCGTTTCTCGACTACGCGTTGCCGCGGGCGGACGATTTCGTCTGTTTCGAGCTCGGCTTCAACCCGACGCGCTGCACGACCAATCCGTTGGGCGTCAAAGGCTGCGGCGAAGCGGGGGCCGTCGCCGCCTTCCCGGCGATCGCCAACGCGATCCTCGACGCGCTCGCCCCCTTTGGCGTGACTGAGCTCGTCGGCCCGGCGGCACGCGCGCCGATTTGGCTTATGATCCGCAATCGGGAAAGCGGTCGGGAACACGGGAGAAAGCGATGAATTTGTTCGAGCGCCATGCGGTCGCCGATGTCGCGGCAGCCGCGGCGCAAATCCCGGTGATCGATTACGGCCCTTATTTCGCCGGCGAGAAAGGCGCGCTTCAAAAGCTCGCGGGCGAAGTCCGGCATGCCTGCGAGGAAATCGGCTTTTTCTACGCGCTGAACCACGGGATCGAGGAGGCGCTGATCGAGCGCGCCTTTGCCGCCTCGCGCCGGTTTCACGCATTGCCGATCGAGCGGAAATTGGCGCTCAGGCTCAACCAGAACAATATCGGCTATCTGCCGATCGACGCCTCGGTTCAGGGTGCCTCGACCGTGCACAAGGCGACCAAGCCCAACCACAACGAAAGCTTTTTTGTCGGCTGGGACCGCGGCCCGGACCATCCCGAGGTGATCGCTGGGGTACCGTTGCGCGGCCGCAACCAATGGCCCGATGGCGAAGCCGAGATGCGCGCCGACATGATGGCCTATTTCGCGGCGTTGCACGCGCTCTGCGACCGGATGCTGCCGCCCTTCGCAGTGGCGCTCGGCATGCCGGAGGATTTTTTCGCCCCCTATTTTGCCGGCGAGGGGCACGCCAATCTGCGCTTTTTGCATTACCCGCCGCAGCACACGACGGAGGACAACGTCTTTGGCCAGGGCCCGCACACCGACAACAGCTTTATGACCGCATTGGCTCGCACCGAGGTGCCGGGGCTGGCGGTGCGCCTTCCATCGGGCGAATGGTTCCCGCCGCCGCTGATTCCCGACACATTCCTGATCAATCTCGGCAACATCATGCGGCGCTGGTCGAACGACCGGTTTTTGTCGACGCCGCACGGCGTGCTCAACGACAGCGGGACCGACCGCTATTCGATCGCCTATTTCCACAGCCCGAACCCGGACCGGGTGATCGAGTGTCTCCCTTCCTGCACCGGTCCCGACAACCCACCGCGCTATCCGCCCGCCCTTTATCGCGATCTCGTCCTCGAATTTTACCGGGCGAATTACTTTCACCAAAAAGGCCACCGCTCCGAGGCGGCCGCGCTGGCCGCCGAATAGGGCGATCTATGACCGCTGCAACGGGGCGCGGGGCGCGCATGATCCCGGGGCTTGCCTGCTGATGGGAGCGGAGGGTTTGTGATGGCGAATACCATGATCTTTCAGCCCGGCGGCTATCGCTTTATCGAGCATGCGTTTCAGTATTCGGGCGGTGTCGCGGCCGAGCCGGGCTTTGCGATCGAGCGGGCGCGGCTGGCCCGCATGCTGCCGCTAGCGCAAGGGTTCGACGCAATCGAAGCCCATCTCGAGCGGCGCGGTCGCCCGCCCGGCGCATTCTGCGCCTGCGAATTGCGCTCGCCGGCCCAGTTCACCGATGCGGGATTTGTTGCCTTTAACCGGCATTACGTGCAGCGGCTGGAAAGCTGGGGGATCTTCCGCGACGAGATCAACCCGGTGGCGCGCTCGAATGTCTGCCCCGAGATCGACCCGCCGGCCATGCCTTCCCTCTACGCGTTCTGCTACACGGTTCCGGCCGAAGCGGGCTATGCCCGGAGCGATTTTGTCGCCGCCGGCAGCGGCGAGGCCGATGGCGCCTCGGGCCCCTATGCCGAGCGGATCGTCCGCCGCGGCGACACCTCGCCCGACGGCTTGCGCGAAAAGGCGCGCTTTGTGTTGGGTGCCATGGAGAGCCGCATGGCGGCGCTCGGCCGCTCCTGGGCCGACGTCACCGCCACCCAGCTCTACACCGTTTTCGACATCTATCCCGCCCTCGCCGACGAGTTCGTGCGCCGCGGCGCCACCGCGTCCGGCCTAACCTGGCACTACGCCCGCCCGCCCGTCCTCGGCCTCGACGTCGAGATCGATGTCCGAGGCGTCAGCCGCGAAATCGTGCTGTAGCCCCGGCGTCGGGTATTCGTGGGACAGCTTTTGCGCACCCATTGGCCGGTCTCTCGCCGTTCCGCTTTCATCGCTGATTCGGCAAGCGCTGACGCTGTTCCACGGCTGGCTCGCGATTTCGAGGATGCCACCCTCACTCCGTTGTGGCCAATCCCGGATTGGCTGTTGCCGTTGCGCTCGAAAGCGGCACGAAGGGAAAACACGCGGTCCTATCCGAGCCCTATCCGCGCTCGAAATTCGCGAGCGACAGGCCCAGCATCGCCGCGCCCTCTTCGAGATAGTCGCCGAGCAACGGCGTGCCGAGCAGGTAATCCGCTTCGCCCGCTGTGCCGGTTTCGCGCGCCAGGCGCAACGCCTCGGGCCAGCCCGCGGCATCGTAATCGCCGCGCCCGAGCCAAACCAGCGCCAGCAATTCTTCGCGCTCGTCGAGATTGAGGCCCTCGATTGCGTCGCGCAGCTCCTGCGCCGTCGGATTGTCCGGAGTGTCGAGTAGGATTTGTCGTTCGTCGTCGTCGGCCGGGTCCGAACCCGCCGCGGCGGCCGGGTCCACCGGCACCTCGGCATCGAATTCCCGCGCTTTCGCGGCGATATAAGCAAGCTTTTCGGGGGCAATCGTCAGCATCGGTCGAACCTCGCATGCTCCGGCGCGTTGGCAACGCCCGCCGAGCCCCTGCCGTTCCGGCGCATCGATCCCGCGCGCTTTGCCGCGCACTCTGTCGAACTTTGAGATGGTGAGCCCGGCGGGCCTCAAATCGCCGCCGATTTCAAAATCTGGCAGCAGCCCCGTCGTCAGCGTCCCCCTCGCACCCGCAGCTCGGCGATCACAATAGCGGCGAGGAGCCCGATGCCGATCGGGATGCTCATCCCGGCCAGGATGTCGACCATGTTCCCGCCGTCGGTCCTTACATTGAGAGCAATGGCCGCGGCGGCGAGCACGACGAGGCCGGCGCCCGCCGCGACCGGCAGCAGCCGGCGGGCCCGGTTGACCGGGCGCTGCCACCGGCTCAGCGGCCAAGCGACGCCGGTGCTCGCGGAATTCGGTTTCGCGGGACTGCTCACGCCCGGCGAACGAGGCGGACCCCGACCTTGTTTCGTCGCCCACAATTTTGCCTTCAGCCGGACGCCCAAAGTCAGCCAGCGCCGAGCCTCCACGAGGCCCGGCGCTAGCGGCTGCTGCCGGGCCTTAACCCATCACCTATGCTCCCATTCGAGTCATCGACTCGATTGGTGAGCCCGTCGGGATTCGAACCCGAGACCTACTGATTAAAAGTCAGTTGCTCTACCGGCTGAGCTACGGGCTCTTGTCGTGGATCTCGATATTTAATGCAAATCTCGCTATCGGCATATCCGATCGTGCCGCGATCGCATCGGCACGCTCTCCCTAGCACAGGGCGCGTCGGCTTGCCAGGGTTTGGCTGTGGTCGGCGCGGCATGCAATGCGCTCCGGTTTGCGGAAGCGCTTGACCGGCATGCATGCCGGGCATCAGTCTGGCGACCGGGAGGGGGACCCGGCAAGAAGGCGAACAGCCCGAACCATGTATACTTATATTGTCCGCCGGCTGGCGTTTGGGGCGCTGACGGTGGCCGGCGTGTCGATTGTCGTGTTTGTGGTGTTGCGGGTTCTGCCGGGCGACCCGCTGGTCGCGATCTTCGGCATGGAGGGGTTCACCAAATTGACCGCCGCCGAGCGTGCCCGGTATATGGCGCAGCTCGGGCTCAGCGACCCGCTGGCGATCCAATACCTGCACTGGATCCGCGACATCTTCACGGGCAGCTTTGGCCATTCGTTTTTTCGCTCCGAGAGCGTCGCCGAGATGGTGGCCCGGCGCGCCCCCTTGACCGGGGAAATCGGTGCCATCTCGGTCGTGCTGTCGTGGCTTGTCGGCATCCCGGTGGCGATCGTCAGCGCGCTCCGGCCCAACAGCGTCGCCGACAACGTCTCGCGCTTTTTCAGCATCCTGTTTCTGGCCGTGCCGGGCTTCTGGCTCGGCATGCTGATCGTTCTGGCCCTGCTGTTCTGGTTGGGATATCGCGCGCCGCTCGCCGGCGCCTCGCTGTTTGCCGAGCCGTGGCGCAACCTGCAGATCGTGATCGGGCCGGCGGTCGTCTTGGGGCTCGGGCAGGCCGCCTATATCGCCCGCATGGCGCGGTCGAGCCTGATGGAGGTGATCCGCGAAGACTACGTCCGCACCGCCCGCGCGAAAGGATTGAACGCGCGGCTGGTAATCACACTGCACGCCTTGCCGAACGCATTGCTGCCGGTCATCACCTTGTCCGGCATCCTGCTCGGCTTTGTCCTGGCCGGCTCGATCCCGGTCGAGCGCGCTTTCGGCACGCCGGGGCTCGGCTATGCGATGTTCACCGCGGTCAACGAGCGCGACATCTTCGTCATGCAAAACCTGGTGTTTCTCTATGCGGTGGTATTCGTGGTGCTGAACATATTTGTCGATGTGGCGACCGCCTGGCTCGACCCCAGGATCCGCTACCGATGACGACGATCGAGCCGCCATCGGCATTGCTCGAAGACCGGCCGGCACGAGGCCGGGCCGCCCTGCCATGGCGCATCGGGCGCGGATTGGCGACCTTTGCCCACCGCTCGCCGGTGTCGATGTTCTGGGGCTGCGTCGCCGCGGCGATCATTCTGATGGCGATCGCGGCACCGCTGATCGCGCCCTACCCGCCGCTCAAATCCGATTTTCTGCACCTGACGAAGCCGCCGGGTGCCACGCATTACTTCGGTACCGACCAGATCGGGCGCGACACGCTGAGCCGGGTGATCTGGGGTGCCCGCGCCTCGTTGACCGTGGCGCTCGGCGCGGTGCTGTTCGGCACCACGCTCGGCGCGCTGTGGGGGATCGCCTGCGGCTATTTCGGCGGGCGCTTCGACATGGTGAGCCAGCGCATCATCGACTTTCTGCAAGCCTTTCCCGATCTGATACTGGCGATGGCCATCGCCATGGCGCTGGGCGCCGGGCTCGGCACGGTGATCGTGGCGATCGCGATTACCCGCATCCCGTTTGGCGGGCGGGTGATCCGCGCGGTCGTGCTGTCGTTAAAGGAGATGTCGTATGTCGAGGCGGCGCGCGGCCTCGGCGCTTCGCATCTGCGGATGATGGCGCGGCACATCCTGCCGCAATGCGTCGCCCCCTACCTGATCCTCGCGACGACCCATCTCGGGGTCGCCATCGTCATCGAGGCGTCGCTCGGGTTTCTCGGTGTCGGCATCCCGCCGCCGACGCCGACCTGGGGCAACATGCTTGCCGACTCGCTGAATGCGGGGCTGGTGCCGCCCTGGTGGCTGGTGTTGTTCCCGGGCTGTGCCATCACGCTGACCGTTCTCGCCTTCAGCCTCTTGGGCGACGGCATCCGCGACATGGCCGACCCGCGCCTGCGCGGCGCGGTGTAGAGATTTATGCCTCGCTGTCCGGCAGCGCGATGCCGTCGTAAAGATCGCCCAGCCGGACCTCGATTGGGACAGAGAGGAGGTTCAGCACGGCATCGCCGCCCCGCAGAATCTCGGTGATCCATTGTGCTCCCGAGCGTCGGTGCAACTCCGCGTAGATTCCGTCCGAGTCCATGTACAGGATTTCTTGCACCGTCGGGAGCTGTCGGTAGACAGGCAACTTGACCCTTCGGTCGTGTCGCTCGGTGCTGGGCGACAGAATCTCGACGATCAGGAATGGCTCCGCCAGCGCTTGTTGCCCCAGCTCGTGCGGCTCGCAGGTCGCCACGATGTCGGCCTCGAAATAGGTATCGCTGCGATCGGGACGGATCACCCCGGCCTCGCCTTGAGCATTGCATGGCCGGCGGGTCGACAAACCGGCATCAACCCGTGAACCCAAGCGCATGGCCAGCATCCGGTGCGCGGCCGCCGGCGGCGCCATCGCCACCGGGAAGCCGCCGATCAGCTCGTAATGCGTGTCGGTCCCGTCGTCCCAGTGAAGGAACTCGTCGAGAGTCATCGGGCTGATCGCCGGTTCGGCCATGTCCGATATCTAGGCCGCGGTCGCGGTCTCCGCCAGCGGGAAGCGGACGCCGGCGTCGTGCAGATGGCAGGCGGCGAGGTGGCCTTCGGCGACTTCGCGCAATGCCGGCGCTTCCACTCGGCAGCGCGCCATCGCGTAGGGGCAGCGCTGGTGAAAATGACAGCCGGAAGGCGGGTTGATCGGGCTCGGCACATCGCCCGCGAGGATCACCCGCCGCCTGCCCCTGGCGCGGGCTTTCGGGATCGGGACGGCCGACAGCAGCGCCTCGGTGTAGGGATGCAGCGGTCGTTCGAACAGGCTCGTCTTGTCGGTCATCTCGACGATGCGGCCGAGATACATGACAGCGACCCGGTGGCTGATATGCTCGACCACCGCCAAGTCGTGCGCGATGAACAGGTAGGACAGCCCTAGCTCATCCTGCAAATCGATCAGCAGGTTGATGATTTGCGCCTGGATCGACACGTCGAGCGCGGAGACGGGCTCGTCGCCGACGATCAGCTCGGGGCTCAGCGCCAAGGCTCGCGCAATGCCGATGCGCTGGCGCTGGCCGCCGGAAAACTCGTGCGGAAAGGAATGGACGAGCTCGGGGCGCAGCCCGACCCGTTCGAACAGCTGCGCCACCCGCTCATGCCGCTCGGCGCTGTTGCCGCCGACATGATGGATCACCAGCGGCTCGGCGACGATCTCGCCCGCCGACATGCGCGGGTTCAGCGAGGCGAACGGGTCCTGATAGATCATCTGCATGCGCCGCCGATAGGGCAGCATGCGGGCGCGGCCGAGATCGGTGATGTCGGCGCCTTCCACGAATATCCTGCCGGCGCTCGGTTCGAGCAATTTCAGCGCGGTACGGCCGACCGTCGATTTGCCGCAGCCGCTTTCGCCCACCAGCCCCAGCGTTTCTCCGCGGCCGATCCGGAACGAGACGCCGTCCACTGCATAGACGTTGCCGGAAACGCGCGAGAACAGGCCGGCGTGGATCGGAAAGTGCTTTTTGAGGTCACGCACCTCCAACAGCGGCGGCGCCGATGCAGGCCCGGTCACGCAATGCCTCCCGACAGGCGGTCGGCATGCCAGCAGGCGACCCAGTGTCCGAGGCGATGCTGGGTGAGCGGCGGGAGGGCGGCGCGGCATTCCGCGGTGGCGAGGCCGCAGCGCGGCGCAAAGCTGCATCCCGGCGGCAGGTCGGCAAGCGAGGGAACCATGCCCTTGATCTCGTTAAGCCGAACCCGTCGCGCCCGGCTGTGCGCAGCGGTTTCGAGATTGGGCACCGAGCCGAGCAGCCCCCTTGTATAGGGATGCGCCGGGCGGTCGAACAAATCGTCGGCGCTCGCCTCCTCGACCTTACGGCCGGCATACATGACGACCACCCGATCGGCATTCTCGGCGACCACGCCCATGTCATGGGTGATCAGGATCACCGCCATGTCGAGCGTTTGCTGCAATTCGCGCATCAGCTCCAGGATCTGCGCCTGGATGGTCACGTCGAGCGCGGTCGTCGGCTCGTCGGCGATCAACAGCTTGGGGTTGCACGACAATGCCATAGCGATCATCGCGCGCTGGCGCATGCCGCCCGACAACTGATGCGGATAGGCATGGACCCGTCGGCCGGGCTCGGGGATGTGGACCCGGCGCAGCATCTCGACCGCCTTATCCATGGCTTCCCGCCGTGACAGACCCTGGTGCAGCGCAATCGCCTCGGCGATCTGGCGGCCGATCGTCAACAACGGGTTTAGCGAGGTCATCGGCTCCTGAAAGATCATCGAGATTTGATTGCCGCGCACCGCCTCCATCTCGCTTTCGCTGAGATCGAGCAGGTTCCGGCCGTTGAAACGGATGGCGCCCCCGACGATCCGCCCCGGCGGGCTGGCGACAAGGCGCAGGACAGAGAGTGCGGTGACGCTCTTGCCGCAGCCGCTCTCGCCGACGACGCCCAGCGTCTCGCCGGTATGCACGGCATAGGAGACGCCATCGACCGCCCGCACGACCCCGTCGCCGATGAAAAAATGGGTTTGGAGCGCGTCGATCTCGAGCAAGGGCACCACGTCCTGCGCGCGCTGATCGCGGCGTAAGTTTTTGGTCGGCTCTGCGTCATGCACCGGTGACACCCGCCTGTTCAATGTTATGTTGCCCGCGCCGAAGAGTTGCCCGCGCCGAAGATCATCAGAGCACGCGGCGCGTCGCCGTGAAAAGCACCTGTGGGAGGAGCATGCCATGAACGACCCGCACCCGAAGCGCCTTTGGGGAAACCGCCGCGAATTTTTGAAGACCGGCGCCGCCGTCGCCGGCGCCTACGGGCTCACATGGTTGCCGGCATGGGCCGCTGGGGAAATCCCGTACCAATTCGACGGCTCCAAGTCCCAGCTCAAGGCGCCCGAGCCGAACCCGAAATCGGGCGGCGTGCTGCGCATCGGGATCAGCATGCGGCCGCCGCATTTCGATATTCATCAATCGGGCACGATCAACACGCTCGGTGCGATGGCAGTCATGTTCGACAATCTTGTCCGGCGCGATCCGCGCGACGGTCAGACGATCATCCCCGATCTGGCCTATGGCTGGGACATCGCCAAGGACGGCAAGACCTACACGTTCTTCCTGCGCAAGGGGGTGGAGTTTCATGACGGCGCCGAATTGACCTCGGCCGACGTCAAGGCGACCTTCGACCGCATCCGCAAACCACCCAAAGGGATCAGCATTCCGCGCAGCGTGCTGTTTCGCGCAGTGGACGATATCGCCACACCCGACAAATACACGGTGCAGTTCAAGCTGGCCGAACCCCGCCCGGTCGATTTTATCATGGCGGCGTTCGCCAGCGGCTGGAATGTCATCGTCCGCAAACAGACCTTGGAAGACAACCATTACGACTTGAAGCGGGTGCGCGTCTATCCCGGCACCGGGCCGTTCGTGCCCGGCAAATACGTCGAGAACGAAAGCTGGGAGATGCACAAGAACACGAAATACTGGAACAAGGGGCTGCCGTATCTCGACGGAATCACATTCTATCACGCGCTGCCGTTTTCAACCGAGCTCGGCTCGGCGGTGCTCTCCGGCCGCGTCGACTACATCCGCATCACCGACCCGGTGACATGGCGCAAGGCCAAGGCGACACCGGGAATGTCGGTCGCCCGCTACAATCAAAGTGTGATCCAAGGTGTGTGGCTGAATGCGAAACGCAAGCCGTTCGACGACCCGCGGGTCCGGCGTGCTTTCCATCTCGCCTTTAACCGGCCGGCGCTGATCGAGGTGGTCAAGGACGTGACGCCGATGCAGGTCGGCGGCTTTATCTACCCGTTCTCGAAATGGGCGACGCCGAAGGCCGAGCTTTTCAAAGAGGTCGGCTACCAGGAGGATACGACGGCGGCAATCAAGGAAGCGCGCGCATTGCTGGCCGCCGCCGGCCATCCCGAGGGTTTTCAGGGGCTCGATTTTCTGGTGCGCGACGTGCCGAGCTTTAAGCTGTGGTCGCAGGCGATCCAGGCGATGCTCAAAGAAGGGATCAACGTCGATTGCAAATTGCGCACGGTCGTCGAATCGGTGTGGTTCGACGACACGCAAAACGGACATTACGACCTCGCAATCGGCGCGATCGTCTCGACGCTGCTCGACCCGTCGGATTACTTCAATGCCTGGTATCGCACCGGCGGGCCGCAGAACTATTCGTTCTGGGACAACGAGAAGTTCAACGCGCTGACCGACCAAATCGACCGCGAGATCGACCCCGGCAAGCGTCTGGCGCTGGTGCGCCAGGCCGAAGCGATCATGGAGCAAAACCCGCCGGTGCTGCCGGTCGCGTGGGAGCAGATCAACGACGTCTGGTACAGCTACGTCAAGGGGCTCAACCCGGCCAATTATTTCGGCGTCTACGACGTCGATCGGCAGGACACCGTCTGGCTCGACAAGACATAACGTTGGGGGCTTCGCCCGCCGGCGTGACCGGGCGGGCGGAGCCGGGCTGGGTTTAATGCAGCGGCGAGAACGCGGCCGGTACGACCAGCATATTCTCCTGTTTGAGCATCATGCTGGGTCCGCTCGAAGGCGGCGGCCAGATGCCCTTGGCACGCGCTTCCTCGCGGATGCGGAAGCGTTCGCCGGCATCCTTATACGCCCAGATGTGGCACCATTTGTTGAGCCCGCCGACCTCGGAATGCCAGGCGCCGACCAAGGGTGACAGCTCGTTGCGGCGCGCGATATGGCCGCTCCAGCGGTCGATCACCGCCGGGATCCCGCCAGGCTTGAAGGTGTAGAGGCGGATCTCGTAGATGCCGCCCAATTGCCGCGGTTCGAGCGCCGGTGAAAATGGCGCCGGCACATAGATGTCGCTCTCTTGGTCGGTGATGAACTCACGCACATTGGGCGGCCAGCCGTCGAGCTTGGTCGCCTCGGCGCGCAGCCTCGTGCGCGCCGCCTGGTCCTCATACGGCCAGACATGGATCACCCGGTTCAGCGGGCCGACCTCGGTGTGCCAGAAGGCGGCGAGCGGCGACACCCTGGCGCGCGTCGGCAAGGCCTGGCCAAACCGTTCCTCGAACGCCGCCACCGTCCCCGGCTGCAAGGTGTAGGTGCGCATCTCGATAATCATCGGGTTTCCTCCGTTTGGCGAATCGGCGGCCGGACGCTAGCCGCTGCCGGCGGGGTGTCAAGCGCTGCGTAGGTGCCCGATGAGGGCAGTCCGGGCGCGCTGGCATTGCCGCCCATCAAATAAATCAGATACGCGATCGCCGCCTGCTCGGGTGTCGACGGGATGATTTCAGCGGTGATGCTGTCGGCGATCCAGATGTCGTCGAGCATGTTCGGGTAGGCGACCATGTAGGCGCATTGCGGGGTCGAATGCCGGCACCACAGCCGGACCTGGTTGACATGGGTGACGTCGTTGTTCAGCGCTTCGACGAGCTCGACGTTGTGCGGGTTGATGCACCAGAAGTTTTGAAAGTTGATCGGCCGGTTCAATTTCACGTTTGCCGGCCCGCTGAAGCACATGTCGCCTTTCGCATCGACCAGAAAGCCGGTGCCGGCCGCGGTATATCTGAGACCGTCGCCGATATATTTTATCGTCTCGAGATAGCCCGGACGGCCGGGCAACGGGGAACGGACGGCGTAAGCCGACGAATTGACCGGCGCCGCCGGCTGTGGCGCGCAGGCTGCGAGCTGGACCGCGAGGCACGCGGCCCCGATTGCGGCAAAGCCCCTCATCGACCGTCCATCCTCGTGCAGCAGCCTTTTGCGGCGCAACGCTAGCGCTATTTGCCCTGCCGGCGCTACATTCGCTTTTGCAGCGCAAGAACGCACCGGGCCGTTGGGAGGGGGGAGCGGATGCCGATCATCGCCGAGATGGCGGGCTACCAGGACGAATTGACGGCGATCCGCCGCGACATTCACGCCCACCCCGAGCTTGCCTTTGCCGAAGAGCGCACCGCGAATCTGGTCGCCGAGAAGCTTGCTCAATTCGGCTGCGAAGTGCAGCGGGGGCTCGCCGGCACCGGCGTCGTCGGCACGATCCGGCGCGGCAATTCGCCGGCCGCGATCGGATTGCGCGCCGATATGGACGCCTTGCCGATGCGCGAGATGAACGAGTTCGCCCATCGCTCGACGCATGACGGCAAGATGCACGCCTGCGGCCATGACGGGCACACGACGATGCTGCTCGGCGCCGCGCGCTACCTGGCAGCGACGCGCAATTTCGAAGGCACGGTCCACCTGATCTTTCAGCCCGGCGAGGAGGGCGGGGGCGGCGGCCGCATCATGGTCGAGCAAGGCCTGTTCGACCAGTTCCCGTGCGACGCGGTCTTTGCGCTGCACAACAAGCCGGGAATCGCGGTCGGCCAGATCGCGGCCCGGCCCGGGCCGATCCTCGCCGCCTCCGACCGTTGGGACATCCGCATCAACGGCCGCGGCACCCACGCCGCCCATCCCGATCTCGGGCTCGACCCGTTTGTGATCGGGGCCGAAATCGTGCTGGCGTTGCAGACGATCGCGAGCCGCAGCCTCGACCCGCTCGATTCAGCGGTGGTCAGCGTCGGCTTTATGCAGGGCGGCTCGGCCTATAACGTGATTCCCGACGGGCTCCATATCGGCGGCACGTCGCGCAGCTTTCGGCCCGAGGTGCGCGATCTGATCGAGCGCCGGATCGGCGAGATCGCCCGCGGCGTCGCGGCCGTGCACGGCGCTGCCGCCGAGACCGATTACCGCCGCGGCTATCCGCCGACGATCAACCATGCCGCCGAAACCGCCTTTGCCGCCGAGGTCGCGGCCGAGATTTGCGGCGCCGACCGGGTGGTCCATGACATGGCGCCTTCGATGGGCGGCGAGGATTTCTCCTACATGCTGAAGGCGCGGCCGGGGGCAATGCTGTGGCTCGGCAACGGCCCGGGCGAGGGCGGCTGCGGCCTGCACAACACGCGTTACGATTTCAACGACGCGGCGTTGCCGGTGGGTGCGAGCTTTCTCGCGCGCCTCGCCGAGCGGTTTCTCGAAAAGCACCGCGGCTGAACGGAGGACAAGCCATGCTGACGACGACCCGCGACATGGTGCTGCCGACCGCGATCACCGGCTCCTATCCGCGCCCCCTCTGGTTCGATGCGAGCCTCGGTGGACGGTCGTTCAAGGCAGCTTTGGGCGACTCGCTGTTTCGCGAGCAATATCTCGACGCCGTCGCCGCGGTGATCAATGCGCAGGAGGCGGCGGGGCTCGACATCGTCACAGATGGCGACAGCCGCTTCGATCTCGCAGTCGGCGGCAAATCGTGGTTTTTCTATGCGATCGAGCGACTCGGCGGGATCCATGGTCATCGCTCGACCTCGCAGGGCTGGATGGGCCGGCATGGGCTCGAGCCGGGCCATATCCTGTGGGAAGTGCAGGAGGCTTACCAGCCGGCCGTCGTCACCGAGAAGCTGACGCGTGGCGCGCTCGAATATGCGGCACTCTGGCAAATCGCCCAACGCCTCTCCGACCGCCCGGTCAAATTCGGCACAATCTGCGCGCCCGGTATCGCGAGCATGCTGTGGAACCAGCACTATCCGGACAACCGCGCTATGGTGCTCGACCTCTGCGATATCATGAACGCCGAGTTGCGTGAACTGGCCGCCGCCGGCTGCCCAGTGATCCAGGTCGAGGAGCCGCGCCATCACGGACTGACGACCCGGCCCGATTGCACCGACACCGAGCTCGAATTCCAGACGATGGCGTTCAACCGCCAACTCGACGGGGTCGAGGCCGAAATCTGGGCGCATACCTGCTGGGGCAACCCAAACCAGCAGCGCGTCTATTGGGAGGTGCCGAGCTACGAGCGCGCGCTGCCCCACCTGCTGCAGCTCAACGCCGACGTCATCACTTTTGAGTGCGCGTCGAGCGACGGCAAAGACCTGCCGCTTTTTGCCAAATACAAGACCGACAAAAAGATCGGCATCGGCGTCGTCAATCATTGCAACACGATTGTCGAGCCGCCCGAGCATGTGGCCGGGCTGATCCGCAAGGCGCTCGAATACATTCCGGTCGAGCAGCTCGTCGTCACCACCGATTGCGGCTTTGGCCGCGAAGGGCTGTCGCGCCGCATCGCCTATTACAAATGCGTGTCGCTGGTGCAGGGGACCAATATCGTCCGTCGCGAGCTGGGCCTGCCCGAAGCCCATATCCGCGCCGCCGACCCCAAGCTCTATTTCGCCAATGTCGGCGACGGCTAATCCCGGCCTTTTGCGTATGCCGAACCGCAAACGGAGGTGACCCGATGACAGAGACAAAACCGGCCCGCGCGCATCTCGTCACCGGCGGCTTCCCGCCCGGATCGATGGCCGGGCACGACCACGACTACGCCCGGCTGCGGCTCTTGGGACTGCTGGCCGAGCAGGATGTACCGGCCTCGGTGGCCAATGATTTTGCCGATGTCGAGAAATGGCTGCCGCTGAGCCGGTTGCTCATCAGCTATGTCGCCGGCCCCCATCCGGACGCCGCGCAATCCGCCGTAATCCGGCATTGGGTCGAGGGCGGCGGCCATTGGCTCGGCCTGCACGGGACCAGCGGCGGGCGCGCCGAGCGCGTCGAGGGCCTGCGCCAGCGCCGCACCGTCAAGACCGAACACCACGCCCTTCTCGGCAGCCGTTTTCTGACGCATCCGCCGATCTGCAAGATCCGCGTCGATGTCCGTGCCCCCGATCACCCACTCACTAAAGGGCTCGGCGCCTCGTTCGAGGTCGAGGACGAGCCCTACTTCATCGAGCTGCAGGACCCGGGCTCGACGCAAATCCTGCTGACCGCGGATTACGGCCCGGGGGGCGCGTCGGATGCGGTTGGCCCGCTCTACGGCCGCGACACCTCATTAGAGGCCGACGGCAGGACGCGCGTCGTCGGCTACACCCGCGCGGTCGGCGACGGCAATGTCACCTATGTGACGCTCGGCCATTGCCACAACCCGGCGATCCGCGCGGGCCGGCCGGCAGACCCCTCAGACACGACGCCGCCGACCTTTCACGGCTCGTGGGAAAACGAGGTGTTTATCGGGCTGTTGTGCAACGCGATCGCCTGGCGCACCGGCAGCTGAAGAGCCGCGGGAGGTGGATTATGGACAGCAGCGAATTGCGTGAGCTGCAGGCGCCGCTCAAGGAGAAATACCGGGCCGATCCCCCGGCGGCGGTGGTCACGCTGAAGGCGCAAGGGAGCCTCGCCGAGGGTCCGATCGCCTGCAAGGTCGAGACCGGGCGCGCCCTGGTCCAGGCGGGCTTGCACCCGGCGACCGGCGGCAGCGGGCTCGATGCCTGCTCGGGCGACATGCTGCTCGAGGCACTGGTCGCCTGCGCTGGAGTGACCCTGAAGGCGGTGGCGACGGCGATCGACTTCAAATTGCGCGGCGGCACGGTCAGCGCCGAGGGTGACCTCGATTTCCGCGGCACGCTCGGCGTCGAGCGCACCGCCCCAGTGGGTTTTCGCGACATCCGGCTCAGCTTTGCGCTCGACACCGACGAGCCCGAGGACCGGCGCCAGAACCTGCTGCGGCTGACCGAGCGTTATTGCGTTGTGCTGCAAACCCTGCGCGCCCCGCCGCCGCTGGCGACTAGCATTGCTTGATTGCTCGAGCCCGGGAACAGAGCCGATCTCAGTGCTCCAATGCCTGGGTCACGGCGCCGCCCGTGGCAGTGCGGCCGCCATCGACGACATATTGCGCGCCGGTGATCGCCGAGGCGAGATCCGAGCATAAAAACAGGACCGTGTTGGCGATCTCGTCGACCGCGACATAGCGGCCCAACGGAATCGTCGATTGATAGCGGCGGCTGACGCTCGCCGGGTCGGACGGATTGAGCTGGGCTTCGAGCGAATGGATCATCCGCGTATCGACCGGGCCGGGGCAGACCGCGTTGACCCGAATGCCTTGGCGCGCGACCTCGCCGGCCGCGGTCTTGGTCAGCCCGATCACCGCGTGCTTCGAGGCGACATAGGCCGGCATCCCCGGTGTGGCCACCAGCCCTGCGACCGAGGCGGTATTGACGATGGCGCCCCGCCCCTGCCGCAGCATGACCGGCAAGACGTGGCGCAGACCGAGAAAGACGCCCTTTACGTTGACGGCGATGACCTGATCGAAGGCGTCCTCGTCATGCTCGGCGGTGTGCGCCCATTTGCCTTCGACGCCGGCATTGTTGAAAAAGCAGTCGATCGCGCCATAGGCGTCGAGTGCCGCTTTGACATAGTTCTGCACTTCGGCCGATTTCGTGACATCGGCGGCGACGACGCGCGCATCACCGCCCTGCTGGCGGATGATGCCGGCGGTGGCCTCGCCGCCGGCGCTGTCGCGATCGACGACGACGATTTTGGCCCCACTTTTGGCGAAAGCGAGCGCGGTGGCGCGGCCGATCCCGTTCCCCGCCCCGGTGATCAGCGCGACCTTGCCGGTGAAATCCAGATCCATGGCGTTTCTCCTGTCCCGAGATGGTTCAAACTACCCGGAGCTCTTCGGAACCCAAACCCGCAAATCGCACCGCCAACGCCGCCGATTTCACGTCCAAGGGCTGGCGAGCGTGCGGCCGATCCCCACTTGGAAGGATATGGCTGCTTCGAATATCGCCTTGAAGCGCGCCTATGAGGCGCCCGCCGCCGAAGACGGCATGCGTATCCTGATCGACCGGTTGTGGCCGCGCGGCGTCAAGAAAGCGGAGGCGGCGATCGACCGCTGGCCCAAGGAATTGGCGCCGAGCGCCGAATTGCGGCGTTGGTTTGGCCACAAGCCCGAGCGCTGGCCGGAATTCCGCCGCCGCTATCGGGCCGAGCTCGAACGGCACCCGGACCTCGTCGAGGAATTGCGCGCTTCAGCCGGCCGGCAGCGGGTGACGCTTGTCTATGGCGCCAAGGACGAGGCGCGCAACGATGCGGTCGTGCTCCGGGAATTGCTGGCCGAGCCCCGCCCTCCCCGGTCGCGCTGAAGAGTCCGAGTCGGCGTCTCTCAAGCCGATATGCCCTTCGCCATTTAGCCGCCTCCCGCCTGCACCTTTGCCCAGCTATCGCGCAAGGCGACGGTGCGGTTGAAAACGAGGCGGCCCGGCTGCGCATCCGCATCGAGACAGAAATAGCCTTGGCGCTCGAACTGAAAAGCCGAGGCCGAGGGCGCGCCGGCAAGGGCGGGCTCGACCCGGCCGTCCGGCAAAATTTCGAGCGAATTGGGGTTGAGGTCGGCAAAGAAATCGCCGGCGGCCCCGGGATCGGGACGGGTGAAGAGCGGGTGGTAGAGGCGGATTTCCGCCGGCAGCGCGTGCGCCGCCGAAACCCAGTGCAAGGTCGCCCGCACCTTGCGCCCGTCGGGCGCATTGCCGCCGCGGGTTGCCGGATCGTAGGTGCAGCGCAGCTCGACCACCTCGCCCGCCGCATTCTTCACCACCTCGCGGCAGGTGACGAAATAGGCATAGCGCAAGCGGACCTCGCGGCCCGGCGCGAGCCGATAGAAATTCTTTGGCGGGTGTTCCATGAAGTCGTCGCGTTCGACGTACAGTTCGCGACCGAACGGCACATGCCGGCTTCCGGCCGTCGGGTCTTCGGGATTGTTGACCGCGTCGAGCTCCTCGCCAGTGCCGGAATAATTGGTGATGACGAGCTTCAGCGGGCGCAGCACCGCCATCCGGCGCGGCGCGATCCGGTTCAAATGCTCGCGCACTGCATGGTCGAGCATCGCCACATCGACGAGGCTGTTGGCGCGGGCGACCCCGACCCGCTGGGCAAAATCGCGGATTGCCGGCGCCGGCACACCACGACGTCGCAACCCGGCGATCGTCGGCATGCGCGGGTCGTCCCAGCCGCTGACCCGACCCTGCCGCACCAGCTCGGTCAAAAAGCGTTTCGAGAGCACCGTATAGCTCAAGTTGAGGCGGGCGAACTCGTATTGGCGCGGCCGTGACGGCGCCGGCAGATTGTCGAGCAGCCAATCGTAGAGCGGCCGGTGGTCCTCAAATTCCAACGTGCACAACGAGTGGGTGACGCCCTCGATCGCATCCGATTGGCCATGCGCGAAATCGTAGCTCGGATAGATGAGCCATCGGGTCCCGGTGCGCGGATGCGCGCTGTGCAGGATGCGGTAGAGCACCGGGTCACGCAGATTGATGTTGCCGGACGCCATGTCGATCTTGGCGCGCAAGACATGGGCGCCGTTCGGGAATTCGCCGGCGCGCATGCGGCGGAACAGGTCGAGGTTTTCGGCGACGGGGCGCTCGCGATAGGGGCTGTTGCGGCCGGCCTCGGTCAGAGTGCCGCGCATCGCCCGCATTTCCTCGGGCGACAGATCGTCGACATAAGCCTTACCGGCGCGGATCAGGTGCTCGGCCCAATCATAGAGCTGATCGAAATAATCGGAGGCGTGGTAGAGGTGCGCACCCCAGTCGAAGCCGAGCCAGCGCAAGTCGCGCTCGATCGCGTCGATATATTCCTGCGCCTCTCGCGTCGGGTTGGTGTCGTCGAAACGCAGATGGCAGCGGCCGTGGAATTCTTCGGCCACGCCAAAATTCAGGCAGATCGCCTTGGCATGGCCGATATGGAGATAGCCGTTGGGCTCGGGCGGAAACCGCGTCACGACTTCACGCACCCGCCCCGCGGCAAGGTCGGCCGCGATAATGTCGCGGATAAAGTCGTGCCCGGCCATTGCCGTATCACTCGCCATCATTACCCTCGAAATCTTACCGGCTCTCTTCGCATCGAAGTTCCAGAAGCGCAAGCCGAGTGCCGATAGCCGCCCCATTCGCGGCTTGACATTTTTACCCTGGCTCCGACGCTGCCGAGGGCATTTCGGGGTGGAGTAAGCAAATGGCAAGCGCTTTGGGTGGGCTGCGCGTGCTCGATTTTACGACGACGATCGCTGGGCCGCATTGCGGGCGGCTGTTGGCCGATCTCGGCGCCGAGGTGATCAAGATCGAGGCGCCGGAAGGCGACATGATGCGCACCCGCCCGCCGTTACGCGACGGCGCCAGCACCAGCTTTGGCCAGCTGAACGCCGGCAAGAAGAGTGTGGCGCTCGATTTGAAATCACCGCGCGGGGCCGAGGCGGCGCGTCAGCTCACCGCCACCGCCGATGTCGTCGTCGAGAACTTCCGACCGGGTGTCATGCGCCGCTTCGGGCTCGACTATCCGGCGCTTAAGGAGATCAAGCCCGATATCGTCTATTGCGCGATTTCGGGCTACGGCCAGACCGGCCCGTCCGCCGAATTGCCGGCCTATGCCCCGGTAATCCATGCTGCCTCGGGCTACGACCTCGCGCAGATCGCCCACCAGCTGGAGGACCGCCGACCGGATTTCTGCGGCATCTATATCGCCGATGTGCTGACCGGCACCTATGCCTTCGGCGCGATCATGGCCGCGCTCTACCAGCGGCAGCTGACCGGCGAGGGCCAGATGGTCGATGTGTCGATGCTCGAAAGCATGTTGAGCTTGACCTTGAGCGAGATCCAGGCGGCACAGTTTCATGTCGCACCTCCGGGCCGGCCGATCTTTGGCCCGATCGCGACCAAGGACGGCTTTATCATGCCGGCGATCGCCAGCGAGCGAACCTTTCAGAATCTCGCGGCCGCGAGCGGCCACCCCGGATGGGTCGCCGACCCGCGCTTTGCCCGCTACACCGACCGCCGGCGGCATTGGGGCGAGCTCGTCGAGGAATTGGAAGCGTGGTCGACGACGCTGACGACCGCCGAGGTCCAGGCGATCTTCGACCGCCACGGCGTGCCGTCATCGCCGTACCGCACGGTCAAGGAGGCGATGGCCGATCCGCAGCTTGCCCATCGCAGCGCCTTTGCTGAGATCACCGATGCCGGCGGCCGCTTTCTGGCGCTGAACCCGCCCTTTCGCCTCTCCGCCGCCCGTACGGCGGCACAGCCCTTTGTCGCGGCACTCGGCGAGCACACCGCGGAGGTGCTGGGCGAGCTCGGCTACACCGCCGCCGAAATTGCCGCGCTCGGCGACGGCTAAAGCACGGCGATCGCCTCGATCTCGATCAGGAATTCGGGCTGGGCCAAGCCGGTCACCTGGACCAGGGTCGAGGCCGGCATCTTTTTGCCGAAAAACTCCTCGCGGATTGCGCTGTAATCGGCGCGGTGGCGGATATCCGTCAGATAGGTGTTGACCTTGACGATGTTGCGCATCGTCCCGCCGCCGGCCTCGATTTGCGCCTTCACCGCCTGCAATGCGGCGCGCGCCTGCGCCTTGAAGTCGCCGGCATGTGCGGCCTGTCCGTTCGCATCGTAAGCG
>DASXAM010000206.1:0-15514 GCA_036404275.1 Allostellaceae bacterium | reverse complement strand
GCACCGTCGCGCGCCCGTTGCCGAGCCCTTCGCCCGGGCTCTGCCCCGCCCCGACGACGATCGCAATTTTGTTTTCCAGCCGCATTGCACCTCACCCAATCAATTTTTGAACAAGTTTTAACGGCACGATCCTGCGGCTGCCACACCGTAACGCCGTAAGTTGCGTGCGGGCCCCGTCCGGGCACCACCACGGCTACAACGATCGAGGGTGGGGGAGGGATGCCGACAAGCGAAGAGAACGCGCTGATGACGCGGAGCGGGGCGGATAGCCCGGGCGGGCTGCTGTTGCGCCTCTATTGGCAGCCGGCGGCGCTGGCCGAAGAGCTGGAGGGGCCGCGCCCGGTCAAGGCAATCCGGCTGTTGGGCGAGGATTTGGTGCTGTTCCGGCTTGCCGGCGGCGGTTTTGGCCTGATCCAGCGGCACTGCCCGCATCGCAGCGCCGACCTCGCCTATGGCCGGTTGGAGCCGGACGGACTGCGCTGCCTGTTTCATGGCTGGCTTTACGATGCGCAAGGGCAATGCCGGGAAACCCCGGCCGAGCCCGAGGGCAGCCCGCTCTGCCGCGAGGTCCGCGCCCGCGCCTATCCAGTGGTCGAGCGCAACGGCATCCTCTTCGCCTATCTCGGCGACGGCCCGCCGCCGCCCTTTCCGGAATTCGACTGCTTTATCGCACCCGACAGCCACAGCTTCGCCTTCAAGGGGCTGATCGAATGCAACTGGCTGCAGGCGCTCGAAGTCGGCATCGACCCGGCGCACGCTTCGTTCCTGCACCGCTTTTTCGATGACGAGGACCCGGCTGCGGGCTACGGACGGCAGTTCCGCGGCGCATCGGCCGGTTCCGACCTGCCGCTGACGCGGCTCTTGCGCGAATTCGAGTGTCCGCGCCTCGAGGTTGAGCGGACCGAATTCGGGCTGCGGATCTTTGCTTCGCGCGATCTCGCTCCGGACCACAGCCACATCCGCGTCACCAATCTGATCTTTCCGCAGGCGATTGCGATCCCGCTCAGCGCGGAGATGACGCTCGCGCAATGGCATGTGCCGATCGACGACGAGACCTGCTGGTGGTACGCGATTTTCACCAGTTTTGGTGCGCCGGTCGACAAGGCCGAGATGCGGCGCCAGCGGCTCGAGCTCTACGAATTGCCGGATTACCGGCCGCGGGTCAGCCGGCACAACGATTACGGCTACGATCCGGCCGAGCAGCAGCGCCGGACCTATACCGGTATGGGCACCGATATCAATGTGCACGATCAATGGGCGGTCGAATCACAGGGGCGCATCCACGACCGCAGGCGCGAATATCTGGGGACGACCGATGTCGCGATCGTTGCCTATCGCCGCATGCTGTTGCGCGCGATTGCGCAGGCACAGCGCGGCGAGCGCCCGATAATGGTGCTGGATCAGGCCGAGGCAGAGCGGATGCGCGGGCCGGTCGCCTTTGACGGCATCGGTCCGCCCGACGCACGCCGCAGCTATTGGCGCGAGGCCGACTGCAAACGCCGGCTGGCCTCGTCCTGGGCCGCCGGCCGGCCGCTCGAATGAGCGGATTTATTGAGCGCCACGGGCTCTGGTCCGAGGCGCAGCGCAGCGCCGGCGCGGAGATCACCGCGCGGGCCGCCGAGCTCGGCGTGGTGCGGCTGTCCTTTGCCGACCAGCACGGCCTGTTGCGAGGCAAGACGATCGTCGCCGCCGAGCTCGACGGCATCTTCCGCAGCGGCTGCACCGCACCGTCGAGCTTGTTGGCTAAGGACACCTCGCACCGCACCGTCTTTCCAGTCTTCAGCCGGGGCGGCGGCTTCGACATGCCCGAAATGCAGGGGGCGGCCGACCTCGTCCTGGTGCCCGATCCGCTGACCTTCAAAGTCCTGCCATGGGCGCCGCACAGCGGCTGGCTGCTGTGCGAGGCTTATTTCAGCAACGGCCGGGCGGCGCCGTTCGACACCCGCCGGCTCTGCCGTCAGGTGCTCGACGGGCTGAACCGGCGCGGCTTCGACTACATCGCGGGGCTCGAGGTCGAATGCCACATCTTCAAGCTTGAGGATCCGCGGCTGACCGCCGGCGACGCCGGCCAGCCGGGCACGCCGCCCGCGGTCAGCCTCTTGACCCAAGGCTACCAGCTCCTCGCCGAAGCGCGCTACGACCATTGCGACGAGGTCTTCGAGCTGCTGCGGGACCCGATCGCGGGTCTGGGCCTGCCGCTGCGTTCGCTGGAGGTGGAATTCGGGCCGAGCCAGCTCGAGTTCACCTTCCGCCCCACCAGCAATCTCGAATCCGCCGACACGATGGTGCTGTTCCGCAGCGCGGTAAAGCAGGTCTGCCGGCGTCACGGCTATCACGCGACCTTTATGTGCCGCCCGAAATTGCCGAACGTCTTTTCAAGCGGCTGGCATCTGCATCAGAGCCTGCGCGACCGCAGCAGCGGGGCCAACGCCTTTATGCCGGAGAACGCGGCCGAGCCGTTGTCGCCGGTCGGCCGCCGGTTTCTCGCCGGCCTCTTGCACCATGCGCCGGCGAGCGCCGCCTTTGCGACACCGACGATCAACGGCTATCGCCGCTATCGGCCCTATTCTCTGGCGCCCGACCGCGTCGCTTGGGGTCGGGACAACCGCGGCGCGATGCTGCGGGTGCTCGGCGGACCCGGCGACCCGGCGACCCGCATCGAGAACCGGATCGGCGAGCCCGCGGCCAACCCCTATCTCTATATCGCCTCGCAGGCGGCTCTCGGGCTCGACGGCATCGACCGCGGGCTCGATCCCGGCCCCTCCGCGGACAGCCCGTACGAGATTGCCGCGCCGGCGTTGCCGCGCTCGCTCGGCGCGGCGCTCGCCGCGCTGCAGCAGAACCAGCCGCTGCACGCCGCCTTTGGTCCCGGCTTTATCGATTACTTCATTCGCATCAAAGAGGCCGAGCTCGCCCGCTTCGAGCAGGAGGTCAGCGACTGGGAGCAGCGCGAGTATTTCGACCTGTTTTAACCCGCGGCGCGGGCGCGCTGGCGGCGGCGTTTGGCTTTGAGCTTGGCTTTGCGGCGGTTGGCGCGTTCGCCGGTACGGGGCCGGCGGGGCTGGGCTCGTTTCATCGCGGGTCTCGGTCTCCGTTCAGGCGCCGACCGGGCTCAGCCGCCGCTCGTTTGTCGGGTTCGCCGGTCATGACCGGATCTCGAAAAAGGCTGGGGCGAGTGATCGGATTCGAACCGACGACATCCAGATCCACAATCTGGCGCTCTAACCAGCTGAGCTACACCCGCCACCGAGGCTGGAGGTAGCGGTTCGCGCCCGGGGCGTCAAGACGGGCTGTCGCTGCGGGCCGGCGCGACGGTGTGGTATCAGGCGGTCTCATCGACGAGGTCGATGCGGCGCTCGATGCGATCGAGGAGCCGGGAGATGTTGTCGAGTCGGATCTGCATCCCGGCAAAATCCATCTTCATTCCGGCAAAGTCTCGCTCCAAGGCACCGAGCCGCGTTATCACCTCGTCGAATTTGCGGTCGTGCTCGTCCTGCTTGCCGCGTCTCGCGTGGAGCAGGTTGAGGATCAGATCGGCGCGCTCATTACTCACAACACGTCTCTCGCGCAAAGTCCTTAGAAGACGGTCCACACAGCAAAAACTG
Source organism: Allostellaceae bacterium (assembly GCA_036404275.1). Classification (GTDB taxonomy): domain Bacteria; phylum Pseudomonadota; class Alphaproteobacteria; order ATCC43930; family CGMCC-115725; genus AP-15. The sequence continues at coordinate 11,909 of DASXAM010000206.1, read as the reverse complement.
CTGTCGCTGGAGGTAGCGGTTCGGACTCGATGCGTCAAGCTTTGGGTCACTGCACCTGCTGCCCACATTAGGACGATGGAGATCTCGGGCGAGGGCTGGCGCAAAAAGGCGCTGTTGACACCGCAGCAGATGGGCGAGGCCGACCGGCTGACGATCGCCGGCGGGGTTCCCGGCATCGTGCTAATGGAGGCGGCGGGGCGCGCCGTCGCCGACGCGATTTCGCGACGCTGGCCGCCGCGGCCGGTCGCGGTGCTGTGCGGGCCCGGCAACAATGGCGGCGACGGCTTTATTGCGGGTCGTGTACTCGCCGAGCGCGGCTGGCCGGTGCGGCTGGCATTGCTCGGCGAGGCCGGGCAGCTGCGCGGCGATGCGGCGGTCGCCGCAGCGCGCTGGCAGCGGCCGGTCGAGGCACTCTTGCCGGCGATTCTCGACGGCGCCGGGCTTGCGGTCGATGCGTTGCTTGGCGCCGGGCTTGCGCGGCCGATCGACGGCGTGGCGCGCGCGGTCGTCGAAGCGCTCAGCGGGCGCGGCGTTCCAACCGTCGCGGTCGATGTGCCGAGCGGGATCGACGGGGCGAGCGGCGAGGTCCGCGGCGTGGCGCCGCGGGCGGCGCTGACCGTGACGTTCTTCCGCAAGAAGCCGGGCCATTTGCTGCTGCCGGGACGCGGGCATTGCGGCGAGACCGTGCTGGCGCCGATCGGCATCCCCGGCGGCGTGCTCGACGCGATTGTCCCGGATACCGCGGAGAATGATCCCGTCTGGTGGCTCGCCGCATTGCCGCGGCCCGGCCTCGACAGCCACAAATATACCCGCGGGCATGCGCTCGTCGGAGGCGGGGCGGTGATGACCGGGGCGGGGCGGCTGGCGGCGCGCGCGGCGGCCCGGGTTGGCGCCGGTCTCGTCACCGTCGCGGCGCCCGCCGACGCGTTCGCCATCTACGCCGGCGCGCTGACCGGGATCATCGTCGAGCCGGTCGGCGGGATCGACGAGTTTCGTCGGTCGCTCGCCGACAAGCGGCGCAACGCCGTGTTGATCGGCCCCGGCGCCGGAGTCGGCAGCGAAACCCGCGATAAAGTCTTGACCATCCTCGCCGCGCAAAAATGCGCTGTGCTCGACGCCGATGCGCTGACCTCGTTCGCCGACGACCCCGAGGCGCTGTTCTCGGCGATGCGCTCGCCCGCGGTGCTGACACCGCACGAAGGCGAGTTCGCGCGGCTCTTCGATACGGCCGGCAGCAAGCCCGAGCGGGCCCGCCGGGCGGCACGGCAGAGCGGCGCTGTCATCGTGCTGAAGGGGGCGGACACGGTGGTTGCGGCGCCGGATGGGCGGGTTGCGATCAATGCGAACGCGCCGCCCGATCTCGCCACCGCCGGCAGCGGAGACGTGCTGTCGGGGATGGTGCTCGGCTTGTTGGCACAGGGGATGGAGGCGTTTGCCGCGGCGGCGGCGGCGGTCTGGCTCCACGGCGCCACCGCGAGCCGGCTTGGCACCGGGCTGATCGCCGAGGATCTGGTCGAGGCGCTGCCCGTGGTGCTGCGCGAGCTGACGCGGGCATGACAGTTGACCGTCTTTCGGGGTTGACGTCGCGGCATCCCCCGCCACTCTCTCGCCGCCCGCTATTGCCGCAATGGCCGCCATGAGCGATCGCGCCCCGACCGGATTTTTTGAAGGCGTCTTCGACCGCACGCTCGCCAATCTGCGCAGCGCTTGGCGGGAGATCGCGCTGTCGGCCCGCGGGGTGCTCTCGCGCGCGCCGCGCCCCGAGCTATCCGCCGACGACGAAGGCGAATTGCGCCGGCAGATGCTGAGCTGCCTCGACGGGCGCAGCGGCGAGGTGACCGCGCGGGCCCGCGCCGCCGATCTCGGCCGCACCTATCTGCTGCTCGACGCACGCGGGCGCGAGCGCTTTCTGCGCCTGCTCGCAGCCGAGTTCGATGTGGACCACGACGCGATCGATCGCTGTTGCGCGATGCTCGCCGAAGCTGCGGGGCCGGCGGACCGCGCCGCCGCCGAAACGGCATTGCGCGATGCGCTGGAGCCGCCGCGGATCACGCTGTTGCGGCAATTCAACGCGCTCCCCGAAGGGGTCAAGTTTCTGGTCGATCGCCGCGGCGAGCTGATCGATCTCGGCCGGCACGACCCGCTGCTGCACGGGCTCGAGCAGGATTTACGACGGCTGCTCGCCAATTGGTTCGATATCGGCTTTCTCGAATTGAAGACGATCGGCTGGGAATCGCCGGCAGCGCTTCTCGAAAAGCTGATGGTCTATGAGGCGGTGCATGAAATCCGTAGCTGGACCGACCTGAAAAACCGGCTTGAGGCCGACCGCCGCTGCTTTGCATTTTTTCACCCGCGCATGCCGGACGAGCCGCTGATCTTTGTCGAGGTGGCGCTGGTCCAGGGCATGGCGGGCGAGATCCATGCGTTGCTTGACGAGGCGGCCCCGATCGGCGACCCGCACGCCGCCGACACCGCGATCTTCTATTCGATCTCGAATTGCCAGCATGGTCTTGCCGGGATCAGCTTTGGCGATTTTCTGATCAAGCGCGTCGTCGATGCGCTGGCCGCCGAATTGCCGCGGCTCGAAGTGTTTGCGACGCTGTCGCCGGTGCCCGGCTTTCGCGCCTGGCTCGACCGGCAGAGCGAGGCGGGGGCCGGACTCTTGCTGCCGGCTGAGCGCCCAGCGCTCGATGCGCTTGGATCGGAATTCGGCGAAGCGGGCTTGTCGGCGTTGCTCGACCGGCCCGATTGGCCCGCCGACCCGCAGCTTGCCGCGGCGCTGCACGACCCGCTGCTGCGCCTCTGCGCGCACTATCTGCTGAGCGAGAGGGCCCGGTCGGGCCGAGCGCTCGACCCGGTTGCGCATTTCCACCTGACGAATGGCGCCCGCGTCGAGCGGCTCAACTGGCTCGGCGACACCTCGGCCAAGGGGCTGCAACAATCGGCCGGGATCATGGTCAACTATCTCTATCGGCTGGACGATATCGAGGCCAACCACGAGGCTTACCGCGGCGAGGGCCGGGTCGCGGCCTCGCCGGCGATCCGCAGTCTGGCGCGGGTCGGGTAAGCGGCGCGGGCTTGATGCCGACGTGATCTTGATGATTGCCGCCGCTTGACCAATTGAAGGGTCGCGCCGGCGGCATCGCGGCCGGCCCATCTAGGTTGTGGTCCCGGTCCATGCTAAAACGCGTCTTTGGCGGGCGGCCACGGTCGTCGCGTCGGCGGGAGTGGCGGGCGTGGCGGAATCGGTAGACGCACTGGATTTAGGTTCCAGCGATGCAAATCGTGGGGGTTCAAATCCCTCCGCCCGCACCACGGTCCGCCCTATTCATCTTCGAACCACAGGCTCTTTTTAGATGGAAGTGACCGAAACCAGCACCGATGGGTTAAAGCGAGAGTACCGGATCGTCGTTCCGGCAGGCGAGCTCGAGGAAAAGGTGACGAGCCGGCTCGACGAGATCGGTCGCACCGTCAACCTGCCGGGGTTCCGCCCGGGCAAGGTGCCGATGCAGATTTTGCGCCGGCGCTTTGGTCCGTCGGTGCGCGGCGAGGTGCTCGAAAGCACGGTTCAAGGCAGCTCGGCCGATGCGCTGCGCGAACACAACCTGCGGCCGGCATTACCGCCTAAGGTGGACATCGTCTCCTTCGCCGAGGGGACCGACCTCGAATACAAGATGGCGGTCGAGATCCTGCCCGAGATTCCCGAGCCGAACTTTGCCGATCTCGGAATTGAGCGGGTCGTGGTCGAGGTGCCGAGCGGGGAGGTCGACCGGGCGATCGAGCGCATTGCCGAGCAGCAACGCAAGGCCGAGCCGGTCGAGCGCGCGGCGGCGAGCGGTGACATCATTGTCGCCGATGTCGAGGGCCGGGTCGGGGAACGGGAAATTCCCGGTGCCGGCGGCACGGACCGGCAGATTCCTCTCGGCGCTGGCAACTTTATACCGGGCTTCGAAGATCAGCTTCTCGGGGCGGTCGCCGGCGAGCATCGGACATTGCATGTGACTTTCCCCGAGGATTACGCGGCGGCCGATCTGGCCGGCAAGGAAGCGGTCTTCGAGATCGACGTGAAGGAGGTGCGCGAGCGCGCCCCGCTCGTCATCGACGACGAGCTCGGTAAGGCGGTCGGGCTCGAAAATCTGGCCGAGCTGCGTCAGGAGGTGCAGCAGCAGATGCAGCGCGACTATGACGGGCTGACCCGCCTCAAGCTTAAGCGGGCGCTGCTCGACAAGCTCGCCGAGCGCTACGATTTTCCGGTGCCGCCCGGCATGGTCGAGCTCGAATTCGACAGCATCTGGGCGCAGCGCCAGGCGGAAGAGGAGCGCCGGCGGGAAGCGCAGGCAGAGGCGAGCAAGGCCGAGCCGGCTCAAGCCGAAGCGGCGCCGGCCGAAGCGCCAGAGGCCGAGACTGCGCCGGAGCCCGAGACTGCACCAGAGGCCGAGACTGCGCCAGAGGCCGAGACTGCGCCGGGGCCCGAGACGGTGCCGGAGGCCGCCGCCGCGCCGGCACCCGACGACGAGGCGGAGAAAGCCGAATACCGAAAGATTGCCGAGCGCCGGGTGCGGCTCGGTCTGCTGTTGGCCGAGGTCGGGCAGCGCAACAACATCACGGTTACCCAAGATGAGCTAAACCAGGCAGTGGCCCGCGAGGCGCGGCGCCACCCCGGCTACGAGCGGCAGGTCCTCGATTTTTACCGGCAGAACCCGGGTGCGATCGCCAATCTGCGGGCGCCGATCTACGAGGACAAGGTCGTCGATTTTATCGTCGAGCTGGCCAAGCCCGAGGAGCGCCGGGTGAGCCCGCAGGAGCTGCTGGCCATGCCCGACCCCGATGCCGAGAATGCCGATGGCGCCCCCGCCACCGCCCCGCCGTCACCCTAAGCAAATCTTGTCGAGGAGCCCGCCGATGTCCGATTTCGAGCCGCGCATGAACAATCTGGTGCCGATGGTGGTCGAGCAGACCAACCGCGGCGAGCGCGCTTACGACATTTATTCGCGCCTGCTGAAGGAGCGGATCATCTTTCTCGTCGGACCGGTGCACGACGCCGTGGCGAGCCTGATTTGCGCGCAGCTGTTGTTTCTCGAATCGGAGAACCCGGCGAAGGACATCGCCTTCTACATCAATTCGCCGGGGGGCGTAGTGACCTCGGGCCTCGCGATCTACGACACGATGCAGTATATCCGCTCGCCGGTCTCGACCGTGTGCATCGGCCAGGCCGCCTCGATGGGTTCGCTGCTGCTCGCCGCCGGCGCCAAGGGCAAGCGCTTTTCGCTGCCGAATGCGAACATCATGATCCACCAGCCCTCGGGCGGGGCGCAGGGCCAGGCCACCGACATCGAAATCCAGGCGCGCGAAATCCTGCGGCTGCGGGCGCGGCTCAACGAGATCTACGTCAAGCATACCGGCCAGCCGCTCGACGTGATCGCCGCTGCGGTCGAGCGCGACCGCTTTTTGACGCCGCACGAGGCCAAGGAATTCGGTCTCGTCGACGAGGTCGTCGAGAGCCGACCGGGGCAGCAGGAGGAACGGGCGCGGGCCTGAGGCGGCCCACCGACGAACCGAACCGCGGCGGATCGGTTATGATTAAGTAGTTGTTGATCGATCGCGAGCACATATACTCGGCGAGGGGTGGGGCGCGATGACGCTGCCCCTCCCGGCGGCCGGGAACGACAAGACCGGCGAGGCGGAGACGCTCGCCCGGCCGGCGACGGAGTGGCGATGAGCAAGTCCAGCGGCGGCGACTCGAAGAACACGCTCTACTGCTCGTTCTGCGGCAAAAGCCAGCACGAGGTCAGAAAGCTGATCGCCGGGCCGACCGTCTTCATTTGCGACGAATGCGTCGAGCTCTGCATGGACATCATCCGTGAGGAGCACAAGACGACGCTGGTCAAATCGCGCGACGGGGTGCCCGGTCCGCGCGACATCTGCAAGGTGCTCGACGATTATGTGATCGGCCAGGACCACGCCAAGCACGTGCTGTCGGTCGCGGTCCACAACCATTACAAGCGGCTCGCGCATGGCGCCAAGGCGAATGATGTCGAGCTCGCCAAATCGAATATCCTGCTGGTCGGCCCGACCGGGTCGGGCAAGACGCTCTTGGCCCAGACCCTGGCGCGGATCATCGACGTGCCGTTCACGATGGCCGACGCGACGACGCTGACCGAGGCGGGCTATGTCGGCGAGGATGTCGAGAACATTATTCTGAAGCTGCTGCAGGCTGCCGACTACAATGTTGAGCGGGCGCAGCGCGGCATCGTCTATATCGACGAGGTCGACAAGATCTCGCGCAAATCCGACAACCCGTCGATCACCCGCGACGTGTCCGGCGAGGGCGTGCAGCAGGCGCTCTTGAAGATCATGGAGGGCACGATCGCCTCGGTGCCGCCGCAGGGTGGGCGCAAGCATCCGCAGCAGGAGTTCCTGCAGGTCGATACGACCAACATCCTGTTTGTTTGCGGCGGCGCATTCTCGGGCCTGGAAAAGATCATCGCCCAGCGCCGCCAGGGCACCTCGATCGGGTTCGGCGCCGAAGTGCGCGGGCCGGACGAGCGCAAGACCGGCGAGATCCTGCGTGATCTCGAGCCCGAAGACCTGCTGAAATTCGGCTTGATCCCCGAATTTGTCGGCCGCCTGCCGGTGGTCGCGACCCTCGACGACCTCGACGAAGGGGCGTTGGTCGACATCCTGACCAAGCCCAAGAACGCGCTCGTCAAGCAGTACCAGCGGCTGTTCGAGATGGAGGATGTCCGGCTCGAGCTGACCGAGGAGGCGCTGAAGGCGATCGCCCGCAAGGCGATCCTGCGCAAGACCGGCGCGCGCGGGCTGCGCTCGATCATGGAGGCGATCTTGCTCGAATCGATGTTCGAATTGCCGAGCCTTGTGGGGGTCAGCGAGATCGTCATCAACCGCGAGGTCGTCGAGGGTCGGGCGCAGCCGCTGCAGATCTACTCCGACCGGCGCGGCGATGTCGGCACCGGCGACTGAGCGGGCTCGGCGGCCGTCTCCCGGCAACCGGCTTGACTGCGGCCGAAACCGGGCCAACCTAACAGTGGCGTATCTGGTCCCGACCTCCCGGCTCGACCCGCGGAGTGTCTCTGTCAAAAAAGAGGGCTTATGCTAGAACTCGTGCGCGGCGCGCTTTACCCGGTCCTGCCCCTCCGCGACATCGTCGTGTTCCCGCACATGATCGTGCCGCTCTTTGTCGGCCGCGAAAAATCGGTGCGCGCTCTCGAAGATGTGATGAAGGACGACAAGCAGATCCTGCTCGTCACGCAAAAGAATGCCGCCCAGGACGATCCGTCGACCGCCGACATCTATTCGGTCGGCACCGTCGGCACCGTGCTCCAGCTGTTGAAGCTGCCTGATGGGACCGTGAAGGTGCTGGTCGAAGGCGGGCAGCGCGCCCGGATCGCGCGGTTCGCCGACAATGATTCGTTTTTTCAGGCTTATGCCGACCCGATCGCCGACAAGACCGGGGAGCGCCAGGAAATGGCGGCATTGGCCCGCACCGTGGTGGCGCAATTCGAGCAATACATCAAGCTCAACAAGAAAATCCCGCCCGAGGTCCTGGTGTCGATCAACCAGATCGAGGACCCGGCCAAGCTCGCCGACACCGTCGCCTCGCATTTGGCGCTGAAGCTTCCGGAAAAGCAGGAGCTGCTGGAAACGGAATCGGTGGCCGAACGCCTCGAGAAGGTGTTTGCCAGCATGGAGGGCGAGATCGGCGTTCTGCAGGTCGAAAAGCGGATTCGCAACCGGGTCAAGCGCCAGATGGAGAAGACCCAGCGCGAATACTACCTGAACGAGCAGCTGAAGGCGATCCAGAAGGAGCTCGGCGAAGGCGAGGATGGCCGCGACGAGATGGCCGAGCTCGAGGAGCGCATCAACAAGACCGCGTTCTCAAAAGAGGCCCGCGACAAGGCCGCCGCCGAGCTGAAAAAGCTCAAGAGCATGAGCCCGATGTCGGCCGAGGCGACGGTGGTGCGCAACTATCTCGATTGGCTTTTGTCGGTGCCGTGGCACGACCGCACCAAGATCAAGCGCGACATCAAGGGCGCCGAGAAGGTGCTCGATGCCGACCATTTCGGGCTCGAGAAGGTCAAGGAGCGGATCCTCGAATACCTCGCGGTCCAGCAGCGCATGAAAAAGATGAAGGGGCCGATCCTGTGCCTGGTTGGGGCGCCGGGGGTCGGCAAGACGTCGCTCGGCAAATCGGTGGCACGCGCGACCGGACGCAACTTCGTGCGCATGTCGCTGGGCGGAGTGCGCGACGAGGCCGAGATCCGCGGCCATCGCCGGACCTATATCGGCTCGATGCCCGGCAAGATCCTGCAGGGCATGAAAAAGGCGAAATCGTCGAACCCGCTATTTTTGCTCGACGAGGTCGACAAGCTCGGCGCGGATTGGCGCGGTGACCCGTCCTCGGCCCTGCTCGAAGTCCTCGACCCCGAGCAGAACGGCACCTTCAACGACCATTATCTCGAGGTCGATTACGATCTGTCCGATGTGATGTTCGTCACCACGGCAAACACGCTCAGGATCCCGCAGCCGTTGCTGGACCGCATGGAGATCATCCGCATCCCCGGCTACACCGAGGACGAGAAGGTTGAGATCGCCCGCCGGCACCTGATCCCCAAGCAGATGTCGGCGCACGGCATCCGTAAAAACGAATGGAGCATCAGCGAGGACGCGATCCGCGACCTCATTCGCTACTACACGCGCGAAGCCGGGGTGCGCAACCTTGAGCGCGAGATCGCTAATCTGACGCGCAAGGCGATCAAGGACATTCTGATGAAAAAGACCGAGCGGGTCGCGGTGACCCGCCGGAACCTCGAAAAATATGCCGGCGTGCGTCGGTTCCGCTTTGGCGAAGCCGAAAGCGAGGATCTGGTTGGAGTGACGACCGGGCTCGCCTGGACCGAAGTCGGCGGCGAGCTGTTGACGATCGAGGCGGTCACCTTGCCCGGCAAAGGCCGGGTCACGGCGACCGGCAAGCTCGGCGACGTGATGAAGGAATCGGTGCAGGCGGCCGAGAGCTTCGTCAAGTCGCGCAGCTATGGTTTCGGCATCCGGCCGACGATCTTCGAAAAGCGTGACATCCACGTCCATGTGCCCGAGGGAGCGACCCCCAAGGACGGCCCGTCGGCCGGGGTCGCCATGGTTACCTCGATCGTCTCGGTGCTGACCGGGATTCCGGTCAAGCGCGACATAGCGATGACCGGTGAGATAACCCTGCGCGGGCGGGTATTGCCGATCGGCGGCGTCAAGGAGAAGCTGCTAGCCGCGTTGCGCGGCGGTCTCAAGACCGTGCTGATCCCCGGCGAGAACGAGAAGGACCTCGCCGAGATCCCGGACAATGTCAAAAAAGGGTTGAAGATTGTGCCGGTCAAGACCGTCGACGAGCTGCTCGGCTTGGCCCTGACCGCGCCGCTGACCCCGCTGGCTTGGTCCGACGACGAACCGGAGGCGGTCATTCCCGCGGCCAGCGACGAGCGCTCCGGATTGGTGACGCATTAGGCGATTTTTTGGGCGAATTTTGGACGCTTGCGGAGTGCAATGCAGTATTGAGAATACACTGTAATGCCCCAAAATCGCTTTGCTTCTCGGCGGCGCGGCGGTTGACCCGACAGCGGTCACGCACTAAACTCGTCGGCGAATAGGCCGAAGCAGGGATTCACACACTCGCGCAGGGGGCAGCCAGTGAACAGGAACGAACTCGTCGATGCCGTCGCCAGCAAGACCGAATTGAGAAAGTCGGAGGCGAGCCGAGCCGTCGACGCGGTGTTCGAATCGATCGGCGAAGCGCTGAAGGAGGGGGGCGAGGTTCGCCTCGTCGGTTTCGGTACGTTCTCGGTCACGTCACGCGCGGCTTCAGAGGGGCGCAACCCACGCACCGGCGAGAAGATCAAGATCGCCGCCTCGAAGCAGGCAAAGTTCAAACCGGGTAAAAGCCTGCGAGACTCGTTGAACTGATCGGAGAATTGTCCGGCAATCCGGCCCGCAGTCAGCCACGGGCGATTAGCTCAGTCGGCAGAGCATCTCGTTTACACCGAGGGGGTCGGGGGTTCGAATCCCTCATCGCCCACCACCGCCCTACGCGACACCGAGGTCAAGGCGTCTCGGCCACGGAGCGAGAAATGGCTTGGTGGCATCGCCATGAACATGACGAGCGGATCGCGATCGGTGGCGTTGAACACAACCATCGGCACCTAGGTATCGTGCCCGTTCATTGCGAGACCGGGTTCGGAACGGACAGCGCCGCCGGAGCCTTTTGGCCGATCCGCCCAGATGGCGCCGCGCCTCAAGCCCAACCTATCGCCGGCCCTCCGCGTGGCGATTGTCGCCACTGCCGTGGGGGCGGAGCCGACAAAGCCGGCCGCTGTTGGATCTGCAACGTCTATCCGCTGCGCCCGGAGGCAGATCGTCAGCAACTGATCCTCGCCAGACGTAGCGCCGGCCGGCGGAGAGGACGGTGGCTGCGCTTGACCCGTTGATGTGAAGGGAATAAGGGTGACCGCGCCGGAACGGTACGGATTGCTGCATCGGTCGAAGCCGAGGGGGCGTAGCTCAGCTGGTTAGAGCGCCGGCCTGTCACGCCGGAGGTCGCGGGTTCGAGCCCCGTCGCTCCCGCCATTACCCGTCGGCCCGGCCACATCGTGCCGCTCATGTCGGATTTGCCGGGAAGGTTTGCTGCATCGCGCGATCCGTCCTATATCGAGGCCGCGCGTCGGTGCCGGCCGGCGCTCGGAGCAAAACCGCCTGATCGAGCCGTTGATGGATAGTCTGCTGCGCGAATATTTCCCGATCCTCGTCTTTCTCGCGATTGCCGCCGGTCTCGCAACGGCCCTGGTCGCGGGCTCGTTCATCGTTGCCCGCCAGCACCCGGACAGCGAAAAGCTGTCGCCTTACGAGTGCGGCTTCGAGCCGTTCGAGGATGCGCGCGTCCGTTTTGACGTCCGCTATTACCTCGTCGCCATCCTGTTCATCATCTTCGACCTCGAAGTCGCCTTCCTGTTCCCTTGGGCGGTCTCGCTCGGCCATATCGGCCTGTTCGGCTTCTGGTCGATGGTGGTCTTTCTCAGCGTCCTGACCGTCGGCTTTGTCTATGAATGGCGCAAGGGGGCGCTCGACTGGGAATGAGCGAAGCACAAACAGGGGCGGTGGCACCCGCCGCGCAAAACCTGCTGCTGCGCGCGGCGGCCGAGGAGGTCCGCGACAAGGGGTTTGTCGTCGCCAGCCTCGACACCGTCCTCAACTGGGCGCGCAGCGGCTCGCTGTGGCCGATGACCTTTGGGCTCGCCTGCTGCGCCGTCGAGATGATGCATACCGGCGCCAGCCGCTATGATCTCGACCGCTTTGGCGTGGTGTTCCGCGCCAGCCCGCGTCAGTCCGATGTGATGATCGTCGCCGGCACCTTGTGCAACAAGATGGCGCCGGCTCTGCGCAAGGTCTACGACCAGATGGCCGAGCCGCGCTGGGTCATCTCGATGGGATCCTGCGCCAATGGCGGCGGCTACTACCATTATTCCTATTCGGTCGTGCGCGGCTGCGACCGTATCGTGCCGGTCGATGTCTACGTGCCGGGCTGTCCGCCGACGGCGGAGGCATTGCTCTACGGCATCCTGTTGTTGCAGAAGAAGATCAGAAGAACCCGCAACTTTGCCCGCTAGCCTGTACCCATGGAAGAGCGCCTGAAAGCCCTCGCCGAGCATGTCTCGGCGTCGTTGCCGGACGCGGTCGGCGCAACCGAGATCCGCCATGGCGAGCTGTGCGTCGCGGTCGAGCGCGAGGCGCTGGCCCACGTGCTGCAATTCCTGCGCGACGACCCGAAATGCCGGTTCACCGTGCTGTGCGACATCTGCGGCGTCGATTTTCCCGAGCGGGAAGAGCGCTTCGAGGTGGTCTACAATTTG
>DASXAM010000205.1:0-2459 GCA_036404275.1 Allostellaceae bacterium | reverse complement strand
GCTCTCCATTGCGAGCCCATAGCCCAACAAGTCGTGCATCTGGCGCCGCAAATACTCGGTGAAGAGCAGCCGGGTATAGCGCAATAGCAATGTCGGCTTGCGGGTCAGGCCTTCCGCCAGCTCCCAGGCGCGGGCCTGCAGACGGTCCGGCGGCAAGACTTCGGCAACGAGCCCGAGGCGCAAGGCTTCGGCGGCGTCGAGGGTCTGCCCGGTCAGCAAAAAGTACCGGCCGCGGTTCATGCCCAAAAGCAGCGGGTAGACGATATGCATGCCGTCGCCCGGCACCACATCCGAGGCGAAATGCGCCGAATCCTGGAATTGCGCGGTGTCGGCGGCGAGCACGATGTCGCACAAGAGCGGGATTTCGGAATGACGCCAGGCCGGGCCGTTGATCGCGCTGATCACCGGCACCTCGATATTGAGGAGGTTCATCAGGAGGTGCCTGCCCTCCCAATGAATCCGGTCGATGCGCTCGATCGACGGGCGCGAGGGAAAGGACGAGGTGCCCGGCGTTGCGCGCGGGCCGGAAAATTCCGCTCCGGTCCCGGTCAGGATCACGACGCGGTTGTCGCGGTCGGCGCCGATATCGTGAAACAGCTCCGGCAGCTCGCCATGCGGCAGAAAGCCCCAGCGCAGCGATTGCCCCTCGGTATGGAGCATCACCTGCAGAACGCCGTCGCGGCGCTCGAGCCGCGCCGATTGGTATTTGCCGGCATATTCGTCGAGCGTGCTCATCCCGCTGCCCTCCCGGCCGTGCGCGTCGCCTCCATCAAGTCACATCTTAAACGGTATTGCCCGAGCTTGCGCCGGCGCGCTCAGGCGGCGGCTTTGCGATTGGCGGCGAGGCGCTCGTCGATCAGCGCCACGGTCTGGTCGACGAGCGCGTTCTTCATGCCGAACTGGGCGCCGATCGTCTGCACCAGGCGGTCCGTCCGCTCGATGTTCGGCGCGCCGTTGAAGAGGGCCCGCGCCGCCGAGGACGGGCGCACCAGATCCATCGCCGCCGCGGCGTATTTCTCGAACGGCACCAGATCGTTTGGCGAGGCGCCGATTTTTTCGCACACGCCGATGACCCAGTTGTAGACGCCGCGCGACGCGGCAAGGTCGCCATGCACCGCGTCCTTGATGTCGATCGCCTTCTCCTTGGTGACGCAGCGGTAATTGCCGGTCAGCAGCATCGCCCATTTGGCGAGCGGCACAAAAATCGACTCGTGGACCCTGAGCTTGACCGGCAGCTCGATCGGACCGTCGCCGGGGTTGTAGCGCACCGCGTCGATGTCGCTTTCCATCTGCCGCAGCATTGCCGTCGGTTTTTCGGCGGCAAAGCGCGCCACCTTGAAATTGGTCGGGAGCGTGACCTGCAAAAAGTTGATCTTTTCGCCCGGCGGGCGGATCGCCTGCGGGTCGGGGCTGCATAGGGTGACGAGGTCGGGATCGAAATTGTCCCACACGCTCGCGTCGGTAAAAGAGGGTTTGAGCGGGTCGGTCGCCAGATGGGGGATGCGCTTCAGATAGGGCATCGGCGGCATGTTCATGATCGACATGCACGGAACCTTGGCCCTTGCCGTCTTGTCCAGCAGCTCGCGCACGCCGGGCGAGCGGTATTGCGGCTCCTGCATCGCCAGCGCCACAAGATCGTAATCGGCCGGATCGACATCGCCGGGACCGGCTGCCTTGAGGCTCCCCGGCAATTTGCGCGAGTCGAGCTCGATCGGTTCCTTGCGGCCGCGGACCGGCAGGCGGATATGGGCGCCCTCGGAATTGAACGCCTCGATCTCGGCCGGCAGGCAGACCATCGTGATCTTGTGCCCGCCAAACAACAGCTTGGTCGCCAACAGCGAACCGTAGGCGGCGCCGAATGTCAGCACATTGTAGGTGGCCATGCGACCCGTTCCTCCCTTGACCCGGACAAAGCTTAATGCCCGACCTTGCCGGACCCCGGCGGTTTCGGCAAGCCTTCCGCGGCCAGGATCGCGGCAAGGCCGACGCGATAATCGGGATAGCGCAGCGTGATGCCGAGCTCGCCTTTGATCAGCCGGTTCCGGACCCGTTTGTTGTCGTCATAAAAGCTCAATGCCATCGGCGACAGCCCGGCCGCTGCCAATGGTACGAGCGGCGGCGGCGGGATGCCGAGGAGGCGCGCGGCTTCAGCGACGACCGCCTCGGGCGGCGCCGGATCGTCGTCGCAAACATTGTAGACCGCACCCGGGCGCGGCTGCGTCATAGAAGCGCACAGCACCGTCGCCAGATCATCGACATGGATGCGCGAAAACACCTGGCCCGGCTTGGCGATGCGCTTGGCGGTGCCGGCGCGCAAAGCGTCGAACGGGCTGCGGCCGGGGCCGTAGATCGCCGCGAGCCGGAAAATGTGGACCGGGACGCCTTGGCGCCGATGCAGATCGAGCCATCCTTGTTCCGCCGCGACCCGGCGGCGGCCGCGCTCGCCGCTCGGAGCGAGC
>DASXAM010000204.1:0-23958 GCA_036404275.1 Allostellaceae bacterium | reverse complement strand
GCCGCCGTCCCCGGCACCTTGTGCGCACGCCGCTACCGCGCCCGCAATCCGGGCGGCCAGCGCTATGTCGCGCTCTATCATCTGGCCTCACCGGAGGTCCAGCAAACCGCCGCGTGGAAGAAGGCCGCGACCACGCCCTGGACCGAGCGCCTGCGGCCCCATTTCCGCGACCATCTGCGCATCGTCGCCGTCCGCTACACCCGCGCGGCTTAGGAGGACGAGGGCGGATCCGCCCGAGCTGCGAGACGCGGTTCAGATTTCGAAAAACGCCGTCTCGTGCTCGCCTTGCAGGACGATGTCGAAGCGGTAGGTTGGACTGTCCGAGCGATTGTCGCGTTGGGCGAGAAGGGTGCGGCGACGCGCCGGATCATCGATTGAGGACAGGACCGGGTCGGTGTCGTTGGTCGTTTCGTCGGCGAAATAGATGCGGGTGTAGAGCTGTTTCAAGAGCCCGCGGGCGAAGAGGGCGACGGCGATATGCGGCGCCTGCAAGGTGTTACCGCGACCCGGCACCGGGCCGGGGCGGATCGTGGCAAAGCGATAGCGGCCCTCGGCATCGGTCGAAACCCGGCCAAAGCCGCGGAAATTCGGGTCGAGCGGCTTGTCTTCCTGCGTGTCGTCGGGATGGGCATAGCGGCCGGCGGCGTTCGCCTGCCACAGTTCGAGGCACGCATCGGCCACCGGCATGCCGTCGCCATCGGTGACCCGCCCCTCGACGACGATCCGCTCGCCCTTGGCGCCGGCCGGTGCGAGATCGGCCCAGGTCGGCCGGTCAAGCGCCAGATGAAAAAACGGCCCGACCGTCTGCGACGGCGTCGGGATCAGCCGCCGGGCCATGTCAGGATTGCTCCATCGGGGTCGCCTCACGGCCGCGCAGGACGATGTCGAAACGGTAGCCGAGCGCCCATTCGGCCTCGCTCAGCTGCGGGTCGTAATCGGCGACGAGCCGGTTGCGCGCCGCCGGATTCGGGGTGCCGAGAAAGATCGCATCGAACGCCAGCAGCGGATCGCCCGGAAAATACATCTGGGTGACGAGCCGAGTGGCAAAGGCCGGCCCGAAAATGCCGAAATGAATATGCGCCGGCCGCCAGGAATTATAGGTGTTGCGCCACGGATAGGCGCCGGGCTTGATCGTCAGAAATCGGTATTCGCCATCGGCGCCGGTCACCACCTGTCCGACCCCGTCGAAATTCGGGTCGAGCGGCGCGTCGTGCTGATCGACCGGATGACGATAGCGGCCGGCGGCGTTGCATTGCCACAGCTCGACCAAGGTCTCCGGCACCGGGCGGCCGTCCTCGTCGAGGACGCGGCCGGCGACGATGATCCGCTCGCCCGAAGGCGGGCCGCCATGGCCTTGGGTCAAGTCGGCGGCATCGGGCCCGGCCCAGCCGTCGGCAAACAGCGGGCCGGTGATCTCGGTCAAGGTCTGCTCCAGGCGGATCGGCGGATGTTTCGGCGCGCGCTTGACGGTGCTGCCGTAATCCGGGTGGAGGTAGGGCGGCTGCTCGCCCCCGCGCACCGGGGCAAAGGACCGGATCGTTGTCGTCATCGCAATTCTCCCTGCGACCGGACGGAAGCGCCGCGCACCCTGCCCATGCCGACGGGAGCGGGTCAAGGGTCGAATTCGATCGAACACGTCGGGAACATGCGGCGGGCCCGATGCGCCTTCCCTCACCGCGGCGGGATGCGCTGCCTGGCCCGTGAAACCAGGCAATTATTTTTAATTGAAGCGGTTCTCGCGGTCCCCATCTCGGCGGTCGGGAGCAGCGGCGTGGCCGCCGAAATGCCCAGAGGCAACGAGCATGATCGCCCACCATGAAACCGAATTTTCGCTCGCCGAGCTGATCGACCATCCGGTGCTCGGCTTGGCCGCCGCCGAGGAAGGTTTTGATCGCCGCTCGCTCGAGCGCATCCTCGACGCCGAAAGCGGGCTTGGCTGGCATCGCTCCGAGCGCGACGATTTCATTGCCACGCCGTATTTCCCGACCGCCTGAACCGATTGCTCGGCGCCGGAGCGCTCTGCCTGCGGCCAAAGCTACAGCGCCAGACGGCGCATCGCGGCGTCGAGGTCGCGGGTCAGCGGGGTGAGCTCGGCCGGTCGGCCCAGCACCGGCATGGACCGCGTTTGCGCGACGCGCTGTTTCTCGGTTTCGAATTCTTTCAGCCACGCCTCGAACAATTGGCCGGCTTCCGCCGGTGTCACATCGGGGCTTTGCCGCATCTGCTGATAGGCCGATATCAGATTGGCCTTGGCGCGCTTGGCCCCGGCTTCGCCGTCCCAGAGGGCAGCCAGCGCATTGACTTTCGAGGCATAAAACGGCAGCAGATTTTCGTCGCCGCGCGCTTCGCTGCCGGTGATGCCGAGAAGAACAAAGTCGGAGTCGCGATAGGGCCGGCTGGCCCCATCGCTGGTCGCCACGTGCAGCCGCCGGTTCTCCACGCGGAGGCTCTCCGAATCCTCGGGAGCAGGCGGCACGATCAACGCGGAAAATCCGGCGGCAAACGGGTCGAGCGGCGACATCGCCAGCGAGATGCGGTGGCCGGCGAGATAGACCGTCTCCTCGAGACCGATCAAACCCTCGATCCCCTCCAACAGCGCACCGCCGGCCTTGGCGATCGCCTGTATCTCGCCCGGACCGCCGAGCGCGGCCGACAGGCTATCGACAACCTTGAGCAAGGCGCGCGCGTGATTGGCCCGCCGGACCTGATAAAAGCTGACCGAAATATCGACGTCGCCGCCGCGATAGGGGTGCGGGCCGGTCACCCGCGTATCGAGCAATACGACCCCATGGCGCGGCTGGTCGGATTGCGCCTGCCGGCGGATCAGGTTGGGGCCGATGACAGCGGGTGCCGCAACGCGTTCCTGGCCGTGATTGAATTCGGCCACCACGACCACGAGCGGGTCGTATTCGCTCCACCACCGGCGGTTTTCCGCGAGATGCAGCTCGTTGACACGCAGCGTGAAATACATCCGGTCGCGAAGGATCGAATAGCCGGCGCTGCGCTCCGGCCGGCAGTGCTCAGGGGCGATCGTCGCCACAATCGGCAACGGCCGCTGTCCGGAACGCATCTGGTTCCACAGGCCGACGACCGGCTCGAATACCGCGCTCATGGCTGTTTTCCCTTCGGCTCCGGGCACGGCTCGCGATAGGCGCGATCGATTTGAAAGAGGTCCAAATCGGTATCGTCGATGGCGCCGCCGAGGCCGTCCGCGCGCACGATGCGGCAGGCGGCTCGGCGCAGCTCGGTCTCCGTTGTCTTCGGATCGTCGATCCACTCGCGCCGGGACGGGCGAAGGTTCCAGATCCGCACCATTGCCGCAGATCGAAATCCCTGCGATGCGGTCAGCACCAGGAACTCGCCGTCGGCGGTGAATTGCAGCTTGACGCCGTCGGGCTCGCCGATCAGCGGCGCATCGAGGATCGGCCGCGCCGTTCCCGGATCGCGGTCGCTGCTCTCGACCGCCCAGACGCCGCCGGGGGCGAGCCAGGCAACGCGCCAATGCTCGCCCAACTTGGCCGCCGCCAGGGGTGGATAAAGCCACGGCAATCGACCCGTCTGCAGCCGCCAGGCCGCGGCCGGAAGCTCGTTGGTGACGGCGACGTGCCGCGGCGAGACGACAAAATGACCGGGCCTGATGCCCGGCCGCTTCTCCGCCAGCTCGTACACGTAAAAGTCGGGTCCGTCGAACTTGACGATTGACGCGCGCGCGGCGGCGTCAAAAGCGAGCGTGTAATGCAGACGCTCCGGGATGCCGCGCGCGGCGCCGACCTGTCCGAC
The DNA here is from genome assembly GCA_036404275.1 of Allostellaceae bacterium. Taxonomy (GTDB): domain Bacteria; phylum Pseudomonadota; class Alphaproteobacteria; order ATCC43930; family CGMCC-115725; genus AP-15. The sequence goes on along the minus strand of DASXAM010000204.1, from coordinate 20,178 downwards.
CGCGACCCGGATCGGGGCGCTGCTGCGGTCGGCAGCGCCGACGACCCAGTCGAGCTCCACCAGCTTTCGCGCATCGCCCAGTGACGGATCGACCGGCAGGTTGGCGGCTAGCTCGTTTGGCGGCCGATCGGCGGTTTCCTCCAGATATTCGAGCAATTGCGGGCCGTCGGCGCGATCGGCAAAGACCGGCAGCGGCTGCGACGAAGCGCGCTGCGGCAGCCGTATCGTCTCGGCCGCGGCCATCGCCGCCGCACAGCCTCGAAGGTCGGCGCCGGCGAAGCGCAATACCCGCAGATTGGAGACCCGTCCCCGGCGCTCGTTTGTCGACAGCTGCAGCCGTCCGGCGACGAACTCGGCGCGGATCCACGATCCCGCCGCGACCACCGGCGGCAAATGCGCCTCGATATTGCATTCCTGGCGCTCGCCCCGCTCGTCCCAAAAATAGAGATAGCCATTGACGAGCGCCGCCGCGCCCAGGCCGCTGACAAAACCCGCGGCGGGCCGGATCATCGACGCCGGTGCCGGTGGCGCGGGCAGCGCGTAGGGCTTTGGTTGCGGCACCTGCGGTCCGCCGCTCTCGGCTGGCAAAGCGAGCACGAAAAGCGTGGACTGGTCCTGGGTCAAAAGCGCCATCCGGCGCCCGGCCGGGTCGAGGCCCGCCGCACTATAGCGGCCGGCGAGCCACGGGCTGCGGCGCAGCGCGTCGCGCAGCGCGGCAAGGGTGTCTGCCCGCACCGGCTCGTTGCCATGCGTGATCCGCTCGTAGGCGCTGGTCGGCTGCGCCACCGCGTCGAGGTTGGCGAGCACCAGCAGCAGGCTGCGCCGGAAATCGCCCTCGGGCGCGCGGATTGCGTGCCGGTTGGTGATCTGCACCGCCTTGGTCCGCGCCTGGAGCGCCTCCTGGCCGCGCTCATAGCCGAAAAACAACGCGCCGAGGACCACCGCGAGCGTGACCGGAATGCCGATGGCGAGCATCAGGCGCCGTCTCGCCATCTCTTCCTTTTTCGCCTTGAGCCGGGCGCTGTGCTCGTGAAACCAGCGCGACAGCACCACTGCGAGGACATCGTGCTTCAGGCTGAAAAAGCGCGGCTCATCGGTGGGCTCGCCGCGCAGCAGCGGTGCCGCGCCCCGCGTCAGCCGGGAGAGGGCATCGCCGATATTTCCGCCGATCCTGAAGTTTTGCGCGCGCCGGGCGAGCTCTTCGACAGGCTCGGTCAACGAGACCACAGTGCCGCCGCCCTGGCGGCTGACCAGCGAATAAAGAAGCTGATGCCACTGGTCGATTTCCGCCTTGCCGTGCGGCCGGGCGGCGCCGATGCCGCGCTCGATATACGAGCGGACGATGCCGCGGCTGCGCTTGAGCGCATCGTAATCGCCATGCGCGATGACCCGGTTTTTCGGGGTGAGCCGGTCCCACAGGGCGGCGCAGACGATTTGCAAAAGCGGAGTTACCGAAGCGTGCGGAAACTCTTGCAGAAGCTCGTCGGCGATCCGCTCGGCCAGCCCGGGCTCGAAGCTGAAATCGTAGACCGGGAGGCTGGCCGCATCGACGGCGAGCGTCGGCGCTTCGACAACCCGGAGCAGCGCGGCTTTGTCCCGCAGCGGGCGCAGCAGAAACGCATCGATGCCGCCGCTGCGCGGCCGCTTGCCGAGCCGGTCGTCGCTGATCGGCAGCTCGTCGCGAAACCGCCCGTAATATTCCGTGCGCAACGCGACGACGAGGCGCGCATCGACATTGCGCAGATAGACGTTTTGCAGAAACCGAAAGAACGCCGCCGCCGTGGCATCGGCCGCCTTGTCGCCCGGGCTGCGCGTCAGCACCTCCTCGGCCTGGTCGAGCACCAGGATCAGCTTGCCGGGGAGGTCGCGGCAAATTCCGACGAGAGCTTCGACGATGACTTCCGCCAGCCGCTCGCGCGAGCCGTCGATCGGCTGATCGAGCTCGCCGCAGATTTCACGGCAAAGCCGCTCCTCGACGAGCGGCTCGCCGTCCCACTCGCCCGCTCCGCCACCGGCGATGGCAAATTTTTCCCGGCTTGCAAGCGCCGCAGTCAACGCTCGCGCGATTTGCGGCAGCGGATCGCTGGTGCAGCGAATGACCCCGTCACCGCCGTTCAAAAAGAAGTTTCGCCGCGTGTCGCGCTTGAGGCGGGGGATCAACCCGGCGCGCAGAAACGATGATTTGCCCGAGCCGCTCGACCCCTGGAGCAGCAGGATCTTGACGCCAAAGCCGAGGAGAATATCGGCGCATTCGCGAATGTCGTCGTCGCGCTCGCGAAACAGCAGCGCATCGCTCTCGCGATAAAAATCGAGCCCGCGATAGGGGTGCTTTGGCCAGCGCGCGCCAACCGGGACGGTATCCATGGCTCAGGCCGCCTTTGACAAGGCGAGCGGATGCTGCAATCGAAAGCTCCGCTCGGCATAGCAGGTGTAGAACAGGCACAGTGGAAACAGGTCGTCGGCCTGCTGCATCTTTTCGAATGCCTGGCCGAGCGTGAGCCCCTCGAAACAAAGCTCCCACATCAGCCGTGTGCCGCAGCGCAGCGCATAGGTGTTCAGAACCTCGGCCTCGGTTCCGATCAGGCCGCAAAAGCCGGGTTGCGCGACAGCCGACAGCAGCGATCTACCCTCGCCGCCCGTCGCCGAGAGGCAGCAATTCAGCACCAACAACACCGCGCGGCTGTCGCCTCGGCCCTTATGCAGCATCCGGGCAAAACCCTGGCAGTCGATTTTCTCGTTGTCGGCCAGCTCGAGCCAGTCACCATCCGAGTGAGCCAGGACAAAGACGATGCTGTTCGTGTCGCAAATGCCGGCGCAAGCCTGCGTCGCACTGTCCCAATCGTAATAGTCGTTAACCGGTAGACGGGTCAGCTCTCTGAGCCGCGCCAGATCGGGGCCGAGATGGGGTGCGGCATCCTCGACTTCGGTGCGGTGCAGCGCATAAAGCGCCTTGAGCGACTGCGGATCGATATCGAGCGAGCCCGGCGCGACGCCGCCGCCCGCGACCAGCATCGTGATGTTGAAACGCCCGAGCCAAAAGCCCGCAAAATCGGCCCGCGACGGCCGTTCGCCGACGGCCCGCATATTGCCGTCGAACACAAAGCCGAGCGGCAGGCTGACCACCTCGTCGGAGCAATGAACCCGCAATTCGCTGCCGGGGTCGAGGCTCTGTAGCGCATGCAGCAGTGCTTGCGAGCGCAGATCGCCCTCGTCGAACAAGGTGTTATAAAGAGCGCGGCCCTGCTGCTGCAGTTCTTTAAGGACGTCGGCGTAGCGCTTCCAGCCCGGGTCCTTTTCCTCGACGAGATCCTGGTTGGCGCGGACATAGGCGTTTAGTTCGCTGAGCGCTGTGCGGATGTCGCGGCTGCGCTTGCTCAACAACGCGCTCGGCAAGCGCAACGGCTTCGAGAACGGCCCGTGGTCCTTGCACCACATCAGCTTGATCTCGTCGCCGTTCGGGTCGAGCATCAGCTCCAGCTCTCCGGCCACGGCGCTCCTCCTCCGGCGCAGATTATGGTTGGCGCAAAACTGGGGCTGCGGCCGGCTGTCGCGTATGAGCCAGCTCACACTTCGCCGCAAAAATAACGCGGCTGGATTTGTAGTCGGCGTGCCGCGTCGCCTGGCGTGCGGCGGCTAGGCGATGAAGAACAAGTCGGCGGCGCTGATGACCGGCCCATGGCTCAACTGCGCAGTCCGCACTGACGTAGCACTGCCATTGCCGTCGTGATCGTAGCTGAGGGTTCCGGACGCTTTGTCGTAGAGAAAGCGCTGCCCCGCCGCCGTTGCCTTGCCGGCGGCGAGAAAATCAGCCGCTGCGAGGTGTTGTAGGAGTCGCGGTACCGTCCCGGGCTCGGCGCCGCGACTTGACGGAGCGGAGCGGTGGAGATCTCCACGACGTCGTGCTCGGAATGCCCTGCCGCCAGGCGCAGGGCACTAGTCTAAAAGACGGCAGACCGAATAACCGAAACTGTCGAAGCGAGCGATCGCGCCGCATGCGACGCCCGGTCGACGGCCGGGCTAGTCAGAGTGTCTTTCGGGGGGTATGGATCGCGCGCCACAGCCGCTCGGCGGTCAACGGCATGTCGAGATGCTCGATCGCCAGCGGCGCGAGCGCGTCGAGGACCGCGTTGACGATGGTCTGCGGCGCGGCGATGGCGCCGGCTTGGCCCGAGCCCTTGACACCGAGCGGATTTGCCGCGGTGGGCGCACCGGCGAGTGTGATGTCGAAGCCCGGTAGATCGTCGGCGCGCGGCAATGCGTAATCCAGCAGCGACCCGGTCACCAGCTGGCCCGAGCCCGGGTCGTAGACGGCTTCTTCGAGTAGCGCCTGGCCGATCCCTTGGGCAAGGCCGCCCGCCACCTGTCCCCTAGTCAAAAGCGGGTTGATCAGCCTGCCGTAATCATCGACCGCGGTATAGCGCTCCAAAGTGACATGCCCGGTTTCCGGGTCGATCTCGACTTCAGCGATATGGCAACCGTTCGGGAAAGTCACAGCATCACAGAGGTTGAAGACGTAGCTGTCGAGCCCGGGCATCATGCCGGCCGGCAGATTGCCGGGATCGGCCGCGGCCGCCACGACGGCAAGGAGATCAATGCCGCGATCGGTCCCCGCCACGCCAAAGCGGCCGTCGGCAAAAACCACCTCGGCGGGTTCGGCCTGGAGGAGATGCGCGGCAATCCGCCGACCCTTGTCGATCACCGCCTCCGCCGCCTTGACCAATGCCGCACCGCCCTGATGCATCGAGCGGGCGCCGCCGTGGCCGGCGCCGGCCTTGACCTCCGACGTGTCGGCCTGGACCAGGCGAAAGCTCTCGATCGGCAGGCCGAGCAGGCTCGCAGCGATTTGCGGATAGGCGGTCTCGTGCCCCTGGCCATTCGATTGCGTGCCGAGGACCAGCGCCACCTTGCCATCGGCGTCGAAGCGGATTTCGGCGCCCTCGTTCGGAGCGCCGCGTGCAGTTTCGAGAAAGGAGGCGACACCGCGTCCGCGCAGCCGGCCTCGCGCCGCTGCCTCGGCGCGCCGCCGGGCAAAGCCGGCGGTGTCGGCCCGCGCCGCGGCATCGTCGAGATTGGCGGCGAAGCGTCCCCCGTCGATCGTCATGCCCAAAGCGCTGCGGTACGGAAACGCCGCGATCATGTTGCGCCGGCGCAGCTCGATCGGGTCCCGGCCGGTGCGGCGGGCGGCGAGATCGACGAGGCGCTCGATCAGATAATTCGCTTCGGGCTTGCCGGCGCCGCGATAAGCGTCGATCGGCGCGGTGTTGGTGAAAGCGCCGCGCACCGCCATAAAGACGGCCGGGATCGCATAAACGCCGCCCATCGCGGTCGCCGGCGAACTGGTCGAGCTGCCCGGCCCGTTCGACGATAGATACGCGCCGAGATTGGCGATCGTCTCGACCTCGAGGCCGAGAAAACGGCCGCTTTCGTCAAGCGCAAGCCGCGCCCGCGTGTGATTGTCGCGGCCGTGGGTGGCGGCGGCGAACTCCTCGCCGCGCTCGGCAACCCATTTGACCGGGCGGCCGAGCCGGCGCGCCGCCCACAGCAGCAGCACCCATTCGGGATAGAGAAAGTTCTTCATGCCGAAGCCGCCGCCGACATCGGGCGCCGCGAGCCGGATGCGCTCGGGCGGCATGGCGAACACCGAGCCGGCCAGCTGCTGGCGGATCGAATGGACGCCCTGGCCGGTCAGCAGCAAGTCGAACGAACCGCTCGCCTCGTCCCACCGGCCGATCGCCGCGCGCGGCTCGATCGGCGCCGGCACGATGCGGTTGTTGACGAGCTCGATTTCGACGATGTGGGCCGCACCGGCAAAGGCCGTCGCAACCGTTTCCCGCTCGCCGCGCTCGAACCGAAAACAGAGATTGCCGGGCGCCTCGTCCCAGATCCGCGCCGCGCCGGGCTGCAGCGCCGCCTTCGCATCCACCACCGCATCGAGCGGGCGGTACTCGACCGCGATCCGCTCGGCCGCGTCGCGCGCCAAATCGCGGCTCTCGGCAACGACCAAGGCCACCGGGTCGCCGACATGCCGGACCCGTCCGCGCGCCAGCGCAAAGCGCGGCGGCACGATCAGGGGATCGACGCTCGCGACCTGCGCGACGCAGGGCAGCGGCCCCAGGCCGTCGGCGGCGAGATCGGCTTCGGTCGCGATCGCCAGCACACCCGCCGCGCCGCGCGCAGACGCGATGTCGACCCGCTCGATCGCAGCATGCGCGTGCGGCGAGCGTAGCACATAGGCATGCGCTGCGCCCGGGGCCGTCACGTCTTCGACATAGCGCCCGCGCCCGGTCAGCAGTCGCGCGTCCTCGAGCCGGCGCACCGACCGCCCGATCACGGCGTGCTCCGCCATCGTCTCGTTGCCTTGTCCACGCGACGGCGTGACCATCCGGGAGGCGCCTAATTGCTCCCTTCGGCGGCCGACAGGGCCGGCTCGGGCTCGAGGCTGGCGAGGCTGCGGCCGCGGGTTTCGGGCAGCAGCAGCAGCATGACGATCATGATGCCGGAGGCGACCGCGCTAAAGACGGCGATCGTCGCCCCCAACGGCAGCACCTGGCTGACATAGCCGACCATGGTGGGAAAGATCGAGCCGATGGCACGCCCGGCGTTATAGCAGAAGCCCTGCGCCGTGCCCCTGACCGCGGTCGGGAACAGCTCGGTCATAAACGGGCCCATCGGCGGGAACTTGATCAGAAAGACAGTGAAAAGCGGCACGCCGACAAACAGCAGCGCGGTGTTGCCCATCGGCACGAACATGTAGATCAGGATCATGACAAAGGAGCCGAGCGCCGAGACCATAAAGGTCCAACGGCGGCCGATGGCGTCGCTGAGGAACGAGCCCAATAGGAAGCCGAATAGCGCTCCCAAAATCTGGACCAACAGGTAACCGCCGGTGCTGGTCGCCGACAGATGGCGCACCGTGCGCAGATAGGTCGGCATCCAGATGCCAAGTGCGTAGCCGCCGCCTTGCGCGCCGGTCACCATCAACGCCACCTTGACCGTAGTCCACAGATGCGGCCCGCGAAACGCCGAGAAGAGATGCGCAACGCCAACCGGCGGCCGCCTCTCCCGCTCCTTGGCGTAGATTTCCGGCTCGTCGATATGGCGCCGGATCCAGAACACGAATATCGCCGGCACCAGCCCGATCGCGAACAAGGCGCGCCAGGCGATCGCTTCGGGCAACAGCCAGTAACAGGCGGTATAGACGAGCGCCGAGGCGCCCCAGCCGACCGCCCACCCGGTTTGCACCAGCCCGACCCCGCGGCCGCGATATTTGTCGCGGATCACCTCGCCCATCAGCACCGCACCCGCCGCCCATTCGCCGCCAAAGCCAAAGCCGTGCAATGCGCGCAAGATAAAGAGCTGCTCGAAATTCTGGGCGAAGGCGCACAGGAACGTAAAAATCGAATACCACAGGATCGTGATCTGCAGCATCCGCACCCGGCCGTAGCGGTCGGCGAGGGTGCCGGAAAACCAGCCGCCGAGCGACGAGATCAGCAAGGTGACGGTGCCGATGAGGCCAGCCTCGCCGCGCGACAGCGACCACAGCGCGATCACCGTCGGGATCACAAAGCTGTACATCTGCACGTCGAACGCATCGAGCGCCCAGCCGCCAAAGCAGGCGCCCATGGTGCGACGTTCCTTGGTGTTTAATTCGCCGAACCAGGCGAGCATGACGTTTCTCCCTTCTCGGTGTTGCGCCGCCGGTCCGGCCGGTTGCCGTGCCGATCCTAGCGGGTTTCGCCGGGCGGGCCAGCCCCGTTTGCGGTGCGCGTTGTCGAGATTTTTTACACCGGGATTTGGGTCGGAAACCGCCGGAAATCCTCGGTTTTCAGGCGAAAACGGAAAGTGTGGCCACAGCCAAGCTGTCGGATTCCTTAACATGATTGGTGGTGACGCGGTAACCAAACTTCCCCAAGCTATTGATATTAACTATAACTGATGCTCGGCACGTTTTTTGCGTAAAGCATTCTGTAAGCTCGTTCCTGGAAAGCGGTGTTTCGCGCCGCCGTTCCTCCCCACCGCACGGTCCGCCTATGCGGTCTCGTCTCCCAGCCGGAGGATCCGATGAAACCAGCTGCCGCAACCGCCATTCTTGCCGTCGCCGCCACCGCGCTGGCGACCCCGGCCTTTGCCGATGCGTTCTTTTTCAGCACCGGCAATACTGACGACAAAATAGCTACGGCGTCTCGCCCTGACACTCCTTTCGGGTTCGAGATCGAGGCCGGCGACGATTTTGCCCTCACCCAAGCCACGACGATCACCAGCGCGACCTTCACGGGGTTAATAACGGGCAGCCGGCCCGGAAGCAGCATCGGTCAGGTCGTGGTCGAAATCTACCGCGTCTTCCCAAACGATTCGGATGTCGGCCGCACCAGCGGACCGCCGACCTTCTCGACACCCAATGTGCCGACGCGCGTGAACTCGCCGTCCGATATCGCGTTCGCGGACCGCGATGCGGCGACCGGCGGCCTTCACTTTCTGGCGGCCGACCTCGGTTCTGTTACCGCGGCCAATTCCGTTCAACCGGGTGGCATTCACAAAAAACCAGGTCAGACCACCGGCGGCAATGGACCGCTGTCCGGCGAAGAATTCGAGTTTGGCGTGACCTTCGACAAACCACTTTCACTGCCGGCCGACCATTACTTTTTTGTGCCGCAGGTCGAGGTCACCAATGGCGACGGCTCCTTCTTCTGGCTATCGGCGCCAAAGCCGATCGTTCCGCCGGGCACGCCGTTTCCGCCCGGGTTCAACGATCTGCAAAGCTGGACGCGCGACGGAACCATTGACCCCGACTGGCTGCGGGTCGGCACCGACATCGTCGGCGGGGACGTGCCCCCGACCTTTAACGCGACCTTCTCGCTAACCGGCGTGACCGTGCCCGAGCCGGCGAGCCTGTCGCTGTTCGGTTTGGCGCTCGCCGGGCTCGGCGCCTTCCGGCTGCGCCGCCGGCGATAGTCGCAATCGGCGCGGCACGTTTCAGTGCCGGCGCTTCGCCATCGCGAGCAGCATGGTGCGCCGGCCCTAAAGCGGGATGTTGTCGTGCTTTTTCCACGGGTTGGCGAGCTGCTTGCCGCGCAGCATCGCCAGCGCGCGGCAGAGGCGGCGGCGGGTATCGCGCGGCTCGATCACATCGTCGATAAACCCGCGGGAAGCGGCGACAAAGGGGTTGGCAAATTTCTCGCGGTATTCCTGCGCGCGCGCCTCGATCTTGGCGGCGTCGCCGAGGTCGGCGCGAAAGATGATCTCGACCGCGCCCTGCGGCCCCATGACCGCGATCTCGGCCGAGGGCCAGGCGAAATTCACATCGCCGCGCAGATGCTTCGAGCTCATCACGTCATAGGCGCCGCCATAGGCCTTGCGGGTGATCAAGGTCACCTTCGGCACCGTCGCCTCGGCAAAGGCGAAGAGCAGCTTGGCGCCGTGCTTGATGATGCCGCCGTGCTCCTGCGCCGTCCCCGGCAGAAAGCCCGGCACATCGACAAAGGTCACGATCGGGATGTTGAAGCAGTCGCAAAACCGGACAAACCGCGCCCCCTTGCGCGCGCTGTCGATATCGAGGCAGCCGGCGAGCACGATCGGCTGGTTGGCGACGATGCCGATCGTCGAGCCTTCCATCCGGGCAAAGCCGATCACGATATTGCGGGCGAAATCGGGCTGAATCTCGAAGAAATCGCCGTCGTCCACGACCTTGAGGATCAGCTCTTTCATATCGTAGGGTTTGTTCGGACTGCGCGGGACGAGCGTGTCGAGCGAGGCTTCTTGGCGGTCTGGCGGGTCGCTCGTTGGCCGCATCGGCGCTGCCGCCCGGTTCGAGGCGGGAAGAAAATCGATAAAGCGGCGCAACTCGATCAACGCCTCGATATCGTTGGCGAAGGCGAGATCGGCGACCCCGGATCGGGTCGTGTGGGTGACGGCGCCGCCCAATTCTTCCTGGCTCACGTTTTCGTGGGTGACGGTCTTCACCACCTCCGGACCGGTGACAAACAAATACGAGGTGTCGCGCACCATAAAGATGAAGTCCGTCATCGCCGGTGAATAGACGGCACCCCCGGCGCACGGACCCATGATCAGCGAAACCTGCGGCACCACACCCGAGGCGAGCACATTGCGTTCGAATACCTCGGCATAACCGGCGAGCGAGGCGACCCCGTCCTGGATGCGCGCCCCACCGGAATCGTTGAGCCCGATCACCGGCGCCCCGACTTTCACTGCCTGATCCATGATTTTACAGATCTTTTCGGCGTGCGCTTCGCTGAGCGAGCCGCCGAACACGGTGAAGTCCTGGCTGAACACAAAAACGAGGCGGCCGTTGACCGTGCCGTAGCCGGTGACGACACCGTCGCCCGGGATCTTCTGCCGGTCGATGCCGAAATCGTGGCTCCGGTGCTCGACGAACATGTCCCACTCCTCGAACGAGCCCGGATCGAGCAACAGGTCGATGCGCTCGCGCGCGGTCAATTTACCGCGGCGATGCTGGGCCTCGATGCGAGCCTCGCCGCCGCCGGTGCGGGCGGCCGCGCGCTTTTTTTCTAAGCGTTCGAGAATGTCGTCCATCACCGGCGAAATAGCACCAACCGTGGCGGCGAGGCCAGCCGGGCGCTGGCGGCTCAGGCGTTGCGCTCGCGCAGGATGCGGGCGCGGCTCCGCTGCCAGTCGCGCGCTTTTTCGGATTCGCGCTTGTCGGCCTTGCGCTTGCCGCGGGCGAGGCCGAGCGCGATCTTGGCCCGGCCGCGCTCGTTGAAATAGATCGAGAGCGGCACGACCGTCACCCCCTCGCGCCGGATGGCACCCAGGAGCCGGTTCATCTCCTTGCGGTGCAGCAGCAGTTTTCGCGGTCGGCGCGGCTCATGGTTGAAATGCGCCGAGGCGGCGTACTCCGGAATGTTGGCGTTGACCAGAAACAACTCACCGCCGGTTTCGTCGGCATAGGCTTCGGTGATGCTGGCCTGGCCCTTGCGCAGCACCTTGACCTCGGTGCCGTGCAACACGAGCCCGGCTTCGAGCGTATCCTCGATGATGTAATCGTGGCGCGCCCGCCGGTTTTGCGCGACGTAGCGGTCGGCCGCCCTCACTCGCGCCTCAGTTCAGCAGGCCGGCGCCGCGCATCGCCTTCTGCACCCGCTCCTCGGTGGCGGCCGAAATCGCGCAGAGCGGCAAGCGCACCTTGTTCTCACATTTGCCGAGCAGCGAGGCGGCGTATTTGACCGGAGCGGGGCTGGTTTCGGCGAACAGCGCATCATGCAGCGGGATCAGCCGCTCGTTGATGCGGCGCACGGTCTCGACCTCACCCTTCTGCCACGCCTCGTGCATCTCGGCGAGAAGCCGCGGCGCCACATTGGCGGTGACCGAGATGCAGCCGTCGCCGCCCTGCGCCAGATAGGCGACCGCGGTCGCGTCCTCGCCCGACATCAGCGCAAAATCGGCACCGATCTCGACCCGCATTTTGAGCGGCCGCGCGAGGTCGTTGGTCGCATCCTTGACCCCGACGATATTCGGCAATTTGGCGAGCCGCGCCATCGTCGCGTTCGACATGTCGACATTGGTGCGGCCGGGAATGTTGTAGATCACGATCGGCAGATCGACCGCGTCGTGCACCGCCTTGAAATGCTGGTAGAGCCCCTCCTGCGTCGGCTTGTTGTAATAGGGGCAAACGACCAAGGCCGCGGTGGCGCCCGCCGCTTTGGCCATCCGGGTCAATTCGATCGTATGCGCGGTCGAGTTGGTGCCGGTGCCGGCGATGACCGGAACCTTGCCGCGCGCGACCTCGGCGCAGAGCGCGATGACCCGCTCCTGCTCCTCGTGGCTCAGTGTCGGCGTCTCGCCGGTGGTCCCGGTCGGAACAAAGCCGTGCGTGCCCTGCTCGACCTGCCAGGCGACAAAATCCTGAAACGCGGTTTCGTCGATGCCGCCGTTATGAAACGGCGTAATCAGCGCGACAAAAGATCCTTTGAACATCGCTGTCCTCCCGAGTGACGGCCTCTTGTCGCGACGATAGTCTGGGTCGCTACGGGCTTCAACCACGCCGGCGCCGGTTTTGTGAGGCGCTTGCTCCAAAGGGCGCAAACCCGCTATGGGTTTTGCCTCATCTTTGACGCGGCAAGGAGGGGGGCCGCCTTGCTCTCGCTGAAACGTCTTGTTTTGGGAACGGTTTTGGCCATCGCCGCTGCGGGCGGCGTGCAGGCGCAGGCGCTCTCCGATGCCGATCTCGGGTCGCTGCGCGCGGCGCTGGCCGCGGCGAAGAGCGGTGATTGGAGCCGGGCTTTTGCCGCCGTCGCGGCATGCAAAGACCCGCTGCCGGCAAAGATGTTGCATTGGATGGATTACGCGAGCCCCGGCGCCCCCGGCAATTTCGCCGATATTTCCGCCTTTATCGAACAAAACCCCCGCTGGCCGCGGCAGCAGGCGCTGCTGGCGCATGCCGAAGAGGCGCTGATCGGCGAGACCGATGCGACGGCAGCCGATTGGTTCAAGCGTCATCCGCCGGTCAGCGCCGCCGGCAAGGTGCGCGCCGCCGAGGTGATGCTGAACGCGGGCGACGTTGCCGGCGGCACCGCGGCGTTGCGCGCAGCCTGGATCGGCTCGCATTTCAACGCGCTCGACGAAAAAAGCTTTCTCGTCAAGCACGGTGCCGCGATCCGCACCGAGGACGACGAGCATCGCCTCGACCGGCTCTTATGGGAAGGCCGCAGCGAGGCGGCGCGGCGCATGCTGCCGCGGGTGCCGGCAGATTGGCGGGCGCTTGCCGAAGCGCGGCTGACGCTCGCCGCCGGCGGCGCCGGTGCCGAAGCGGCACTCGCCAAGGTGGCGCCGGGGCTGCGCTCCGACCCCGGCCTCGTTTACGCGGATTTGCATTGGCTGCGTACAAAAGACATGACCGACGCTGCTGTGCAGATCCTGCTGGCGCATCCGGGCGACCCGGTTCGGCCCGAGCTGTGGGCGGCCGAGCGCCAGGTCATCGCCCGCCGCGTTCTCGCCGCCGGGAACGCCCAGCTCGCCAACCGGATCGTCGATGAGCATGGTGCGATCGACGGCAATGCCTATGCCGACAGCGAATTTCTGCTCGGCTACATCGCGCTGCGCTACACGAAAGACCCGGCGCGCGCCTTCGATGATTTTTCGCGCATTCTAACTCGCGCCGATTCGCCCTATGCCAAGGCCCGGGCCGGATATTGGGGCGGGCGCGCGGCCGAGGCCGAAGCAAAATCAGCGCTCGCGCAGAAATGGTATGCCGCCGGGGCCGAGCACATGTCCACCTTTTACGGCCAGCTCGCCGCGCATCGGCTCGGCGACGACGCGCCGCCGCATCCGGTTCCCGAGCCTCGCCCCGACGCCGCCGAAGAGACCCGTTTCGACAGCGACGAGCTGGTGCGCGCCGACCGGGCGTTTTTCAAGCTTGCCGACCGAGCCGACAGCAAAATCTTCCTGCTGAACCTCGCCGACCTCGCCAAGACGCCGACCGAGTTTGCGATGCTTGCCGATCTCGCCGAAAAGAACGGGCGGATTGATCTGGCGATCGCCGTCGCCAAGCGGGCGATCATGGCCGGGACACCATTGATGATCCACGGCTATCCGGTTACCGCTCTGCCGGCCGGCGGCAGTATCGAGCACGCCCTGTTGTTCGCGATCGTGCGCCAGGAGAGCGCCTTCGAGGTCGATGCGGTCAGCCGCGCCGGGGCGCGCGGCCTAATGCAATTGATGCCGGCAACGGCGAGCTTTATCGCCGCCAAGATCCCCCTGCCCCTGTCGCTCGACCGGCTGACCGAGGACGGAGTTTACAACATCACGCTCGGCCGCGCCTATCTCGAGCGGCTGCTCGATGATTTTGGCGGCTCCTACGCTCTGGCGATCGCTGCCTATAACGCCGGGCCCGGCCGAGTGCGGCAATGGCTTGCCGATTACGGCGACCCGCGCGGCGGCAAGATCGACATGGTCGACTGGATCGAGATCATCCCGATCGCCGAGACCCGCAACTATGTCCAGCGGGTGCTCGAAAATTTGCAGGTCTATCGCGGCCAGGACGGTCGCAGCTCGGCCTTCTCGCTGGTCAGCGACCTGGCTCGTTGAGCGGGCTTATTTGTTGCAATCGCTGACCCGGATGACGCATTCGCCGAGCTTCGTCTTGGCGCAATTGGCGAGGGCCGCGACCCGCGATTGATCGACGGTTGCGCGCCCCGCCGCGCCCCAGCCCTTGCCATCCTCGGTCGTCGCCAGCGCCCCGCACCGCTTTGGTCCGACCTTCATCAGCACCTTGCAGCCACTGGTGCCGCATTGGCTCAACGCCACCTCCGAGGCACGCTGCACGGTCGCCTCGTTCCAGCTCCAGCCGCGCTTGCCGGTCTTGACGTCGTAGGCGACCGCGCCATAGCCGGCGAAGGCCGGCGCTGCGACGAATAGCAGCAGCGCCAAAGCCCCCATCGAGGCGACGAGGCGGGAGGTAAAGCGCATCGTGATGTCTCCTTGGGGGGGGCGCGTGACAGGCCGGCGCGCGATGGCCGCGGAAGATACGCCGTGCGCGCCTCGATAATCCAGTATCCCTCGAACGGCGGGCGATAATCCGCAATCTCACGCGTTGACAGGTACGGGGACGGCTCGTAGCTTCCAATTTGCGAGACATTATCCCGAAGGGAACCGCTATGAAGTGGAAGACACCGGTCATCGTCGAAATCGCGGTCGGCCTCGAAATCAACGCTTACGCCTGCGCCGAGGTCTAACCAACCCGCCGCCCGCCGGCGCGGGCGGAGTTCCTTAGGACCGTCCGATGCTGCACGCGGTCGTCCTGGGCGCCGCCGCCGGCGGGGGGTTTCCGCAGTGGAATTCGAATGCCCCGGCCTGCCGAGAGGCGCGCCGGGGCTCTGCTCGTGCACATTGCAGGACCCAGGCGTCAATCGCGGTTTCGGGTAACGATCGCGATTGGCATGTGTTGAATGCCTCGCCCGATCTGCGCTTGCAGGTCGAGGCGACGCCAGTGTTGCATCCGGGCGAGGGTCTACGCTCGTCGCCGATCCGCGATGTGGTGGTCACGGGTGGCGATGTCGATGCAATCGCCGGCCTCTTGCACTTGCGGGAGCGCCATCGGTTTGATCTCTGGGCACCGCGCCCGGTGCTCGATATCATCGCCGCCAACCCGATTTTTGGCGTGCTGTCGCCCGATTACGTCGCGCGCAACGAATTGCCGCTCGATCGGCCGGTTGCGCTCGGCAATTTGTCCGTTACCGCTTTTGCCGTGCCGGGCAAAGTGCCGCTTTATCTCGAAACCGCCGATGAGGATCCGGGACTGAGCGAAACCGGCGACGCGGTCGGCCTCGAAATCGGCGATCCGGAGAGCGGGCGGCGCCTCTATTTCATCCCCGGCTGCGCGCACGTTACCGCTGGACTGCGGCGGCGTCTCGCCGGCGCGGCTGTGGTGTTTTTCGACGGCACGTTGTGGCGCGACGACGAGATGATCCGGATGGGAGTCGGCGATAAGACCGGCCGCCGCATGGGCCATATCAGCATGAGCGGGGAGCGGGGCGCGATCGCGTCGCTCGGCGATCTCGGGATCGGGCGGCGGATTTTTATCCACATCAACAATTCGAACCCGGTTCTGCTCGAAGATTCAGCCGAGCGCCGCGAGGCGGAGGCGGCCGGTTGGGAGATCGCTTATGACGGGATGGAGGTGAGGCTGTGAGCGACCGGCTGCTGTCTTCCGACGAGCTCGAAGCCGAGCTGCGCGCCATCGGGGCCGAGCGTTATCACGACCGCCACCCGTTTCATCACCTGATGCGCGACGGCAAGCTCGATCGCGGCCAGATCCAGGCCTGGGCCTTGAATCGCTATTATTATCAGGCGCGCATCCCGGCCAAGGACGCCTATCTGGTGGCGCGACTGCCGACCCCGGCGCTCCGCCGCGAATGGCGCCGCCGCATCATCGACCATGACGGCACCGAAGAAGGGACGGGCGGCATCGCCCGCTGGCTCAAGCTCGCCGATGGGCTCGGCCTCGACCGCGACTATGTGATCTCGACCGCCGGTCTTCTTCCGGCAACCCGGTTTGCCGTCGACGCTTATGTTAATTTCGTCCGCGACCGGTCGCTGCTGGAAGCGGTCGCCTCGTGCCTAACCGAGATGTTTTCGCCGCAAATCATCGCCGAGCGCGTCTCGGGCATGCTCGCCAACTACGACTTTATCAGCAGCGACACCTTGGCCTATTTCACCCCGCGGCTGACCCAGGCGCCGACCGATGTCGCCTTTGCGCTCGGCTATGTCAAACAGCATGCCGACACCCCGGAAAAGCAGGCGCAGGTGCTCGACACCTTGCGTTTCAAATGCGACGTGCTGTGGGTCCAGCTCGACGCGCTCTATTTCGCCTATGTCGAGCCGGGGCTAATCCCGCCCGGCGCCTTTATTCCGGGGCAAAGCCAACCGTGAGCGAGCGCGCGGTGGATGGCGCCGCGGTGCTGCGGTTTGCGCCGCATGCGCGGTTCCGCTTTGACGAGGTGCGCCAAGCCTGGATCGTCCTGATGCCGGAGCGGCTATTGCTGCCCGATGAGCAGGCGACGGCAATCCTGCGCCTCGTCGATGGCGAAAGCACCGCCGATGCAATCATCGACCGGCTCGCCGCCGAATACGAAGCGCCGCGCGAGGTGGTCGCCGCCGACGTGCTGAAGATGCTGCAGGACCTCGTCGATAAAAAGGTGCTGCGTCAATGACGCAGGGCCGCGATCGGATCGAGCCGCCATTGGCGTTGCTCGCCGAATTGACCCATCGCTGCCCATTGCGCTGCCCCTATTGCTCGAACCCGCTGGAGCTGGAGCGGCGGGGCGCCGAGCTCGACACCGCCCTATGGCAGCGCGTGCTGAGCGAGGCCGCATCCCTCGGCGTCTTGCAGGTGCATTTTTCCGGCGGCGAGCCGCTCGCCCGGCGCGACCTCGCGACCCTTGTCCGCCATGCCACGGACGTCGGGCTTTACGGCAATCTGATCACCTCGGGGATCGGCCTCGACGCGGCGCGCATGGCGGCACTCGCCGAGGCCGGTCTCGAGCATGTCCAGCTGAGCCTGCAGGATTCGGACCCCGCCCTGGGCGACCGGATCGCCGGTCTCGCCGGCGCGCAGGCGCAAAAGCACCGCGCGGCAAAGCTGGTGCGCGAGGCCGGGCTGCCGCTGACGATCAACGCGGTCGTGCACCGTCACAATCTCGACCGGCTCGGCGACATCGTCGATCTCGCGGTGGCCCTCGGCGCCGACCGGCTCGAAGTCGCTCATGTCCAGTATTACGCCTGGGCCTTGCGCAACCGCGCCGCGCTGTTGCCGAGCCGCGAACAGTTGGAGGCCGCGACCGCCTTGATCGAGGCCGCGCGCATTCGCCTCAAAGGTGTCTTGGCGATCGACTACGTTGTGCCGGATTACTATGCGCGCCGCCCGAAAGCCTGCATGGGCGGCTGGGCCCGGCGATTTCTGAATATAACGCCATCGGGCAAGGTGCTGCCCTGCCATGCGGCCGAGACCCTCCCCGGTCTCCACTTTCCAAATGTCGCCGAAGCGAGCCTCGCCGAGATTTGGAACAACGACCCGGCCTTCGCCCGGTTCCGCGGCACGAGCTGGATGCCCGAGCCATGCCAGAGCTGCGAACGGCGCGAGATCGATTGGGGCGGCTGCCGCTGCCAGGCCTTTGCGATGACTGGCGACGCGGCACGTACCGACCCGGTCTGCGCGTTGTCGCCTGACCACGCGCTCATCACCCAGGCCCGCGCCGACGCCGAAGCGGAGGCCGATTTCGTCTATCGCCAATTCTCGGTCGCCGCCGAGGCGTTGCCGGCGGAGTGACGCGATGAAGCTCTACGGCTATTTCCGCTCCTCGGCCGCGTTCCGGGTGCGCATCGCGCTCAATCTGAAAGGGCTCGCCTACGACGCCGCCTTTGTACATTTGCGGCGCAACGACCAGAGCCGACCGGATTATCTCGCCGTCAATCCGCAGGGGTTGGTGCCGGCGCTCGAAGACGACGGCAACGTTCTGATCCAGTCCTTGGCGATCATCGAATATCTCGATGAAACCCACCCCGACCCGCCGCTTTTGCCGCAGAATGCCGCCGACCGCGCGCGGGTTCGGGCGCTCGCCAATGTCGTCGCCTGCGACATCCACCCGATCAACAATCTGCGCGTGCTGCGCTACCTGATCCACGAGCTGGGCCATAGCGAGGGCGACATCGCCGCCTGGTACAACCACTGGATCGCTGCCGGGTTTAACGCGCTCGAGCCGCTGCTCGCGAGCAACCCGCGCACCGGCCAATTCTGCCACGGCGACCGGCCGGGCCTCGCCGACATCGTGCTCGTGCCGCAGGTCGTCAATGCCGAGCGCTATCGCCTCGACATGGCGCCCTACCCGACGATCGCCCGCATCCACGCAAACTGCATGCAGCTTCCCGCCTTTAAGGACGCGCACCCGGAGAGCCAGCCCGACCGCGAACCCTAAGGAAGCTCCCGATGGGTGGAATTAAAAGGACCAGCCTGAATAAATCGTAGTCCCGGCGGAAGCCGGGACCCACCTGTCTACCGGCGGCCCGCCGGTAGGTGCACACCGGCTTGCGCTGGGAAGTGCCCTTCAGTCTTAACTTAGACGACGGCGACATTGCCAAAATACATAGCACCACTATTTGCTGTCGCGGGCTTGGGCGACGTATTTCTTCAGCTCCGGCAAATCGATCGCCCCTGGAACGACGCGGTCGCCGATGATAAAGGCCGGCGTGCCGTGCACGTCGAGCGCGTCGGCAAGGCTCATGTTCTTTTTGACCGTCTCCTGCACTTCGGGCGAAGCCATGTCGCGCTTCAATTTATCGACATCGAGCCCGACCGAGCGGGCGACCTGATAGACCGTGTCGTCGGTGATGTTGCCGCGCGCCGTCATCATCGCGTCGTGGAAGGCGTCGTATTTACCTTGGCGCTGCGCCGCGAGCGCTGCATGCGAAGCGGTGATCGAGACCGGGCCGAGGATCGGGAACTCCTTCAACACGAGACGCAATTTGGGGTCCTGCTTCAACAGCGCCTCGAGCTCGGGCTCGACCTTTTTGCAATAGGGGCAGCGGTAATCGAAGAACTCGACGATCGCGACATCCCCCTTGGGGTTGCCGGCGATTGGGGTCTGCGGATCGTCGAACACCTCCTGCCGGTGCGCGCTGACCGCTTGCGAGGCCTTGGCGTCGGCGTCGCGGGTCAGCTTGTCTTCGGCCGCCTTGATCGCATCGATCAGGACCTGCGGGTTCTTCATCAAATAATCGTGAATGATCGCGTCGATTTCCTGGCGCTGCGCCGGCGTGATGTCGCCGGCTCGAGCCGGCTGCGGCGCGGCGGCGAACACGACGGCGGCCAGCGCCAGCGCGGCGAGAATTGCACGAAACGGCATCACGGAAACTCCTGCAACAGGGGGATGGCCGCGGTCAGTCGTCGATCGCCTTTGCCTCGCGGCGGATTTCGTCGGCACGGGCATAGGCCGCACCGCCCTTCGGCAGCAAATGCTGGGCGCGCAGGGCTTCGCGCACCGCCTGCTTTTTGTCGTCGGCGGCAAGCCCCTCCTCGGCCAATGCCAGGGCCGCCATGCCCATTTGATTGTCGCGGCCATAGGCGGTCGCCAGCAGATGCCAGGCGATCGGCGCCTTGTCCTCGGTGCGCACCGCGTCTTTCAGGTAGGCGATCGCCAGCCGATTCTGCGCCGGATCGTGGTTCTCGATATAGGCCTGTGCCAGCCCGATGCGCAGCAGCGCCGCGTCGGGAGCGAGCCGTACCGCCTCCTGATAGGGCGCAACCGCATCGGCGATCCGCCCGTTTTCGAACAGCATCTGGCCCTTCAGCTCGCGGAAATAGGGGTCGCGCGGATATTGTCGAATGAGGCCGTCGATGATCGGCAAGGCCTGGTCGAGCTGCGGGATGCGGTAATAGGCGATCGCCCGCGCGTACCGCGCCAGCACCGACTGGTCGCTCGCCGGATAGCTCGCCAAGGTCGTCGAGGGCGGCTGAACAAAAGCCGAAAGCTTGACCTTCATCCGCGCCAGCATCGCGATGTTGGCGGGCGTATCGGGGGCGTTCGAATAGGGCGAGCGCTCGACGTGCTCGCGCACGTATTTGATGCGCTCCTCGGTCAGCGGATGGTCGATCAGATAGGGGTCTCGGCTTGCGCCGGAAAGGAACTCCTCGCCCTGCAACACCTCGAA
>DASXAM010000203.1:0-33847 GCA_036404275.1 Allostellaceae bacterium | reverse complement strand
CGCAGATCCTCCCATTCGTGCGCATGGCGCGGATTGGCGCCTTCGAACGACAAACCCTGCGGCCGCGCCCGCATCGCCACCGGCCAGATTTTGGCGAGCGGAATGTCGTGAGTGTGCGGCCCCTCGTAATTGCCCCAGCACAAATGCATGCGCATCGCCTCGGGCGGAATATTGGCGGTCGCGTGGTTGAGCGCTGCGATATTGCGCTCGGCAATGCGCAGGAATTCGTCCTCCGAGAGATGCTGATACTGGTTGTGACGCGCCGAGCCCAGATCGGGGGCGTCGATCTGCAAGCTGAAGCCGGCGCGGTGGATCGCCTCGTATTCCTCTTTCAACGCGTCGGCGAGGGCGGCGACATAAGCATCCTCGTTTTGGTAGTAGCGGTCGGGGACGAATTTGGTCAGGACGCCCGGCGAAGCCGCGTTCATAAAAGCCTCGACCGGGCGTGCCGCGTCGCAGGCTTTGCGCAAATTGGCGAGATCGACGGCCAGCGGCTGCGGGTTCGCGTAAGTCACCGGGCCGGTGCAGCACGGCACCGATTCGCGGCTGAACCATGAGGTGCCGCCGCGCTTTTCGTTGAGCCGCCGATGGAAATCGGGGTGGTCGAGCAGATCGCGGTGCGCCGCCGATGGCGGCGGGGCGTCGTTGTCGCCGCCGCGAAAGGCGCCGATGCCGGAGAGCCGGTGGCGCACGTAAAACGTATACGAGATCTTGCCGAGCTCACCGTCGCACACACTGTCGATGCCGGCCGCGACCTGCTTTTCGACGATGTCGCGAACCGCGGCGGAGAGGCACGCATCAAACGCCGCCTGGTCGAACGGTCGGCCGCTTTCGCGCGCCTCCAAAAAGCCCAGCAAATCGGGCGGGCGCGGCAGGCTGCCGACATGGGTGGTCAGAATACGTTCGCTGCTGCGCGGCATTTCCCCGCCCTCCATACCCGGACGATGCTCAATCGGCCGCACCCGCCGGTCGGTAAGCGGCCTCGGCTGCCATTTGGCGGGAGCGCATCGGCCGCAGCACGGCAAGCGCCATGATCGCGGCGACGACGTTCATGACCGCAGCGACCACAAACACCGCATGCCAGCCCCCGGTCTTGACCGCGAGCACATTGCAGAGCGGCACCAGCAGCGAAGCCGTGCCCTTGGCCGTGTACAAAAATCCGGCATTGGTCGTCGCGTAGCGCGAGCCGTAAACGTCGGTGCAGGTCGACGGAAACAAGCTGTAGATCTCGCCCCAAGCGAAAAAGACCAACCCGCTCAGAATGACAAAATGGATGGGATCATGGCCGAACGCGCTCAACGCCCAGATGCCGATCGCCTCGATGCCAAAGGCGATAAACATCGTGTTCTCGCGGCCGATCCGATCTGATACCCAGCCAAAAAACGGCCGGGTCAGACCATTGAGCACCCGGTCAATCGACAAGGCGAAGGTGAGAGCCGGCAGCGTCAACCCGAGCAGCGTGACCGGCACCTTGGCGATCTTGAAATCAGCGGCGATCGGGGCGAGCTGCGCGGTCGCCATCAGGCCACCGGCGGCGACCAGCACAAACATCACATACATGACCCAGAACACCGGCGATCCCAGCATCTCGACCGGGGTGAAGTTGCGCGCCGATTGCTGCACCCGCTTCGAGGCCGGGACCTCGCCCGGGCGCGGCGCCCGCAGCAAAAAAGACAGCAGGAACACGATCAGCCCCTGGCCGAGGCCGAACCACAAAAACGTCGCTTCGTAGCCGCGCGCTTGGATCATCCCCTGGATCGGGATGATGGTCAGCGCCGAGCCGGCGCCGAAACCGGCCGCGGTCAATCCCGCCGCCAGCCCGCGGTGGTCGGGAAACCATTTGAGGGCGTTGCCGACGCAGGTTCCGTAGACGGCACCGGCGCCGATGCCGCCGACTGCCGCGCCGATATAGAGAACGGGCAGGGTGGCGGCGACCGAATTGATCACCCAGGCGA
Source organism: Allostellaceae bacterium (assembly GCA_036404275.1). Taxonomy (GTDB): domain Bacteria; phylum Pseudomonadota; class Alphaproteobacteria; order ATCC43930; family CGMCC-115725; genus AP-15. Next base: position 31,892 of record DASXAM010000203.1, on the reverse strand, counting down.
GCGCCACGAGGATCCCGCCTGCGAGCACCACGACTTTGGGACCAAAAGTATCGACGAGCCACCCCTCGGCCGGAACCAGCCAAGTCTCGGTCAAGACAAAGATGCTGAAGGCAACTTGAATGGCGGCGCGTCCCCAATGGTACTTATGGTCGATCGGATTGACAAACAGGGTCCAGCCGTATTGCAGATTGGCGATCATCACCATGCACAGGATACCGATGATCAGCTGCAGCCATCGGTTCGAGCCGGCTTCTGAGCCGGCAACCGGTCCGCCCATCGCCGATGTGGTTTGCATCGCTGCCTCCTGGCCCTCGCTACCATAGGTCCCGGTTGCCCGGACGAGTCTCCTTAACAGAACGTGAATTTACCGGTCTGCCCGCGCCAGTCAACGGCTTGCCCGAGCAAGAGGAGCAGCGCATGCTGTGGCGAATTCTTTTGCGTGGGGGTATTCGATGAAGACGAGCCGCGACCGCATCCTGACGACGCATGTCGGCAGCCTGCCCCGCCCGCCCGAGCTGCGCCAGATGCTGGTGCGCAAGGACCGCGGTGAAGCCTATGACAAGGGTGCGCTCGAGCGGATGGTGCATCAGGCGGTGCTCGATATCGTCCGCCGGCAGGCTGCGGTCGGCGTCGATATCGTCAATGACGGCGAGATGTCGAAACCCGGCTATTCGACCTATATCGCCGACCGCCTGACCGGGTTTGCCGGACACGAGCCGGCGAAGCCCAGGCTCGACACCCGCGACCACCCGAATTTTCTCGCTGCCTATGAGCGGATGACCGGCAGCAATGTGGCGCGCCGCGCGGTCTGCGTCGGGCCGATTGCCTGGCACGACCGCGAGCCGTTGACGCAGGACCTCGCCAATCTGCGCGACGCCTTGGCCCAGGTCCAGGTCGCCGAGGGATTTATGACCGCGGCCTCGCCCGGCCTCGTCCCCGTCTTCCAGACCAATACCTATTATCCCTCGCACGAGGCTTATGTCGAAGCCGTCGCCGCGGCGATGCAGGAAGAATACGAGGCAGTCGCCAATGCCGGCTTTGTCCTGCAGCTCGATTGCCCCGATTTGGCAATGGCGCACCACACGAGCTTTCAGGAATTGAACGAAGAGGACTTTCTGAAGCGCGCAGAATTTCATGTCGAGGCGCTGAACCACGCGCTGCGCAACGTGCCCGCCGACCGCGCGCGCATCCATATCTGCTGGGGCAATTACGAGGGACCGCACGACCACGACATCGATTTTGCCAAGGTGGCACCGATCCTGGTCAAGGCAAAGCCGCAGGCGCTCGTCGTCGAAGCGGCGAACCCGCGCCATGCGCATGAATGGACGGTCTGGCAGCAGACCAAGCTGCCCGACGACAAGATTCTGATCCCCGGCGTCATCGACACCTCGACCAATTATGTCGAGCACCCCGAGCTCGTCGCAGAGCGGCTGTGCCGCTTTGCCGACATTGTCGGGCGCGAGCGGGTTATCGCGGGCAGCGATTGCGGTTTCGGCACCTTTGCCGGCTACGGCAAGCTCGATCCCGACATCTCCTTCAAAAAGCTCGCCGCCATGGCCCAGGGAGCGGAAATCGCGTCGAAGCGCCTGTGGCATTGACAGGAGTTTCCGGCGGCGGAATTCGGCTCCGCCGCAGCCGCAGCATGCCGGTCGGGGTTTCGCCGGAACACCCCCCGCTCGTCATTAAATCGTCAGACGAGGGAAGGCGACTTTCGCTTGCACCCTCGGTCGATTAGCCTCGCGATGCGCGAGCGGCGGGGCGGCAAATGGCGGATGCGGCGGTTGCGGGCGGATGTCTCGGCCGCGCGCCGGGATGGGGCGCGCGCCTTGGCTCGGCGCTGCGCGCGTCCCTCGCCGCCGAAGGCGAGCGTCGACTCTTATGGCTGCCGGTGTTTTTCGGCGCCGGGATCGGCGTTTATTTTTCGCTGACTTTCGAACCGCCGCTATGGCCCGGCCTTGCCGGGATCACGACCGGTATCGGTTTTGTCGCGCTGCTGTGGCGCAAGCCGATGCCGACCGAAGCCGCCTTGGCGCTTACCGTCTTTGCGGCCGGCTTTGCCTTGGCCTGCGAAACTACCCGGGAGCGCCAGACGCCGATGCTGGTCCGGCGCCTCGGCCCGGTCGAGGTCACCGGGCGGGTCATCGACAGCGACCGGCAGGAAAAGGGCTGGCGCCTCATTGTCACGCCCGACCCGCTGCCGGGCCTCGAACCCGACCAGCAGCCGCGCCGGCTTAGGCTGCACGTTCCGCAATACAGCGACCTGCTCGTTCCCGGCGACGGCGTGCGGATGAAGGCGGTCCTCTATCCGGTGCCGGGCCAGGTGCTGCCGGGCGGGCACGATCTGCAGCGCGAAGCCTATTTCGCCGAAATCGGCGGGGTCGGCTACAGCTACGGTGCGGCCCGCCGGGTCGGGTTGTCCAACAGCGCCAGCGGCGGCGGCTGGCGCGAGGCGTTGCGCGAATTGCGCACGCGGATGACGCAGCGGATCAACACGGTGTTGCCGGGCTCGACCGGCGGTGTCGCCTCGGCGCTGATCACCGGCAAGCGCGGCGCGGTATCCGAAGACGTAAAAGAGGCGTTTCGAAATTCCGGCCTGTCGCATCTCCTCGCCATCGCCGGGCTGCATCTGGGCCTTGTCGCCGCCTTTGTGTTTTTTGCGGTGCGCGGCGGGCTGGCGCTAATCCCGCCGGTGGCGCTGCGCTACCCGATCAAGAAGATCGCCGCGGCGGCGACGCTCTTTGTGCTGACCTGCTATCTGCTGATCTCGGGGGCGGCGATCCCGACCGAGCGGGCCTTTGTCATGAACGGGCTCGTTTTTGTCGCGATCCTGCTCGACCGGCTGCGGATCTCGATGCGGGTCTGCGCGCTCGCCGCCGCGGTGGTGCTGGCGATCGACCCGGCGAGCTTTGTCGGCGTCAGCTTCCAGATGTCGTTTGGCGCGGTCGTTGCGCTGATCGCGGTCTACGAGACCTTTGGAACGCGGCTCGGCCGGCTGCTGCACGGCCGCACCGTGCCGGGTCAGGTGCTCGGATATTGCGGCGCCGTTATCGTCACCACGCTCGTCGCGACGATCGGCACCTTGCCGTTCTCGGTCTATCATTTTCACAAGCTCGTGCTCTATTCGCCGCTAGCCAATGTCGTCGCGGTGCCGCTGAGCGCCCTGTGGACCCTGCCCTGCGGCGTCTTTGCCTGCCTCCTGATGCCGTTCGGCCTCGAACGCTTGGCGCTGGTGCCGATGGGCTGGGGCATCGATGTGACGATCTGGGTCGCGGAGCAGGTTTCGGCGCTGAAGGGTGATGTCTGGGCGATGCCGCGATTGCCGGCCTGGGGGCTGGTGCTGATCTCGCTCGGCGGTTTGTGGCTCTCGCTGTGGCGCGGGCCGTGGCGGCGCTGGGGAATGGTGGCCGTTGCGGCGGGCTTGGCCAGCATGGCGACGACCCGGCCACCCGACCTGGTGATCGCTGATATCGGCCGCTTTCTCGCAACGCGCGCCCCCGATGGCAGCTATTTCGTCGCCGCGGGGCGCGGCGACCGGTTTGCCGCCTCGACCCTGGCGCAAGAGACCGGCGAGCCGCAATCGTCATGGCCGCAGGCGGGTGGGAAGAAGGTGGCCGGGCTCGAATGCAGCGGCGAGTTGTGCCGCTATTCGGCGCGCGGACGCCAGGTCGCGATCGTCACCGGCGCCGGGGCCTTGCCGCTCGATTGCTATGAGTGGGACGCGATCGTCGCGCAAGTCCCGGCCGGCTTCCGCTGTCGCCGGACGATACCGGTCATCGACCGCATCGATTCGTGGCGGCGCGGCTCGGTCGCATTGTGGCTTGATACGAAAGGCGTGACCGTCGAAAGCGCCAACGGCAGCCGCGGCGACCGTCCCTGGGTTCCGCACCCCCGGTCGCGGCCGCGCCGCGCCGAGCCCGGGTCATAGCGCAGGTGCTCAGCGCGTCCTGACGCTCGGCGTCGCATCGCTGGCGGTGCCGCGGTGCGCGTCTACGATCTTAAAGCCGACGATCTGCTGGTTCTCGTCCACCGCAGAGGCCGCCACGCTGAAACGGTGACCCGCTGATCGGCACTATGATCGGAACGGTCAACCCTACCGTTACCGTCGGTTTTCCTCGAACAACTCTTGGGAATATTTGGAACTATCCACCGGCATCGCAGTGTTCGCCGCATATTGAACCTGTAACCGGAGAAAAACTCATGAATGGGCAAAATGTCGTGGCGGTATACGGCGCGCGCGTCGATGCCGAGCGTGCCCGGGAGCGTCTTGTCGAATTCGGCATCCCGGCCGCCGACATCCGGATGAGCGACACCGAGCCCACCGCCGCGACGACCGGGACAGTGGCGGTGCAGAAACCAGAAAGCTTTTGGGATTGGCTCTTTGGCCGCGACGTTCCGACCTATGACCGGGGCTGGTACGAGACAAACCTGCGCGAAGGCCGCACCGTCCTATCGGTCCTCGTTCGGAGCGGTACCCAACGCGAACGCGTCGAGGAAATCCTCGACCAGTTCGAGCCGATCGATTTTGGCGAACATTCCGACGTCGAGATCGGCACGAGCCACCTCCCCGAGTCTCCGGCAGCGACGCAAAACGTAAGCATTGGCGAGGGCGAACAGGTCATTCCAGTGGTCAAGGAGGAACTCGCCGTCGGCAAGCGGGCGAGCGAGCGCCGCTATCGCATTCACACCTATGTCGTCGAGACTCCAGCCGAGCAGAACGTCACCCTGCGCGACGAGCGTGTCGTCGTCGAACGTCGCCCGGCCTCGGGCGAGCAGGCGATCGGCGCCGCGGAGCCACCGCGCGAACGCGAATACGAGGTTGTTGAGCGGCACGAGGAGCCGGTCGTCGAAAAGCGCGCGCGGGCCGTCGAGGAGGTCGTTGTGCGCAAGGAAGCAACCGAGCGCACCGAGACGGTCCGCGACAAGGTGCGCGAGACCAAGGTCGATGTCGAAAACCACCCCGACACGGCAGCGGCTCCGCTCGAACCGACCTTGCCCGTCGATCGCAAGCCCTGAGCGCGAGCGAGGGGCGCTGTCTTGGAGCGCTCTCGGACGGAGGTGAATCCCGGTGAGGAAGGCGAGGAGACCGAACGGGCCATGGAGGCCTCCGGCTCAGGCGTCCGACAGCAGCGGCCAGTACCAGGCGAAGAACGCGCGGTCGAGCACCGCCGCAGGCGTCCGGCGCAACAGCTGGGCGATGCCATCCTCCTCGTCCGAAGCCGCCGCCGATGGCGATGCGCCGGCGGCGGCGAGCTCGATCAGCTGAAGATCGGTCTGCCGGGCAAATTTCGGAACCACGCGCAACAGCGCCGCCCGATCTTCTCGCACCAGCACCAGGCTCAGCGGACCGAATGGGTGCCAGGCATCCGGTGCTGCGGGTGCGTCGAGGACTACCAGCGGCACCGACCGGACGAATTGCAGCATCTCCTTCCAATTCCATTCGGTGCTCCAGCGGGCGCGGCGGGTCACGGCCGCATCGCCAAGCCAATTGGGAAGCAGGCTGCCGTTCGGCGCCGGCGGGTCGGCGCGACCGGAGAGGTCGACAAAGATCAGCCCGTCGCGAATGCACACCGCGTAACGGCCGAGGCGCAGCCGGGCCGGATCGATCCGCGCCGATAAATTGGGCTCGACGAGGCGCCCGTCGGTGCTGAACTCCCAGCCGTGATAGGGGCAGATCAGCCGCTCTGCCGGGCCTTCCTCGGCCTCGCAGACCGGGTAGCCGGCATGGATGCAGACATTGCGCAGCGCATGGAGCGCGCCGCCTTCGCTGCGGGTCACCAGAATCGAGCGGCCGCCGCTGTCAAAGCGGAAATAACGGTGGTCGGCGCCGAGTCGGCTTTGATGATCGACCGCAATCCACGGCCGCAGGAAAATTCGCTCGCGCTCGGCGGCGAACACCTCGGCGCTGTCGAGCCATTCCGGGTGGGAGGCAATCTCGCCGGCGTCGGCGAGCCGATTGCCGAGTGACGCGAGGCTGGGGGGGAGCTCCATCGGCAACGCCGCTCGTTGCTTGTTCGGGACCGGCAGCGTACAGGCCGGGTGGGTTGCGTCAAAAGAGATTTGTGCCGGCCTCAGCCATGCGTCGGCAGGTTTTGCTGCGAGGGGGGCGCCGGCTCGCCAAGACGTGCCTGGGTGGCGGCGAGCTCGCGCTCCAGCGCCTCGGCGCGGCGGCGGCACTGCCGCAATTCGCGCCGGCGGCGATGTCCGCCGGCCCAGGCGACGAGCAAGCCCGCGCCAAAGCCGACCAGCAGCGCGAGGAGCACGAGAAGGTAGAGCCGGGTCTCGACCAGAAACGGCAACGGCCACAAGCCGAGCGAGACGGTTTCTCGGTTGGAGATCGCAAACAGGCTGCACAGCACCGCAAGGATGACGATCGCCGGCCAGAAGACGAGCCGCATCCGGCCCTCCCGCCGGTCCGGCCGCCCCTCAGAGCGGTCTGGCGATGTGGTTCAGTCGGTCGCGCAGCTGCTTGCCGGTCTTGAAAAACGGGACGTGCTTTTCGGCGACCTTGACGCTGTCGCCGGTGCGCGGGTTACGGCCGAGGCGCGCGTCGCGGCGTTTGACCGAAAATGCCCCGAACCCGCGCAACTCGACCCGGTCGCCGCGCGCCAGCGCCGCCGCGATTTCGTCGAAGATCGCGGTGACGATGATGTCGACGTCGCGCTGATAGAGATGCGGATTGGCTTCGGCGAGCTTTTGGACGAGCTCCGATTTGGTCATCGCGATCGTCCCCCTGTACGCAACAGCAAGCATCGAGCGTGCCAAAGCCTCGGGCGCCGGTCAAGGCAGCCCGAGGCTTAATTCGCCGCTCGTCTACTCTTTGTCGGCGGCCTCCTGGCGGCGGGCGCGATTGATCGCCGCGCCGAGGATGTCGCCGAGGCTCGCCCCCGAATCGGACGAACCGAACTCGGCCATCGCGCGCTTTTCCTCATCGACCTCGCGAGCCTTGATCGACAGATTGATCTTACGCGTTGCCCGCTCGATCGTGGTGATTTTGGCATCAACCTTTTCGCCGACGGCAAATCGGTCCGGCCGCTGCTCGCTGCGATCACGCGACAATTCGGATTTGCGGATAAAGCCCAAAAGCCCGTCGGCAATCGTGACCTCGACGCCGCCCTCGGTGATGCCGGCGACCGTGCCGGTCACGACTTCGCCTTTTTTCAGCTTGGCAAAGCCCGATTCGAACGGGTCGGCCTCGAGCTGCTTGATGCCGAGGCTGATGCGCTCCTTGTCGACATCGACATCGAGCACCTTGACCCGCACCACCTCGCCCTTGTGGTAGTTGTCGATCGCGTCTTCGCCCTGGCGGTTCCAGTCGATATCGCTGAGGTGGACCATGCCGTCGATGTCGCCGGGCAGCCCGACAAAGAGGCCGAACTCGGTGATGTTGCGGACCTCGCCCTCGAGCTCGGTGCCGATCGGGTGCTCGTCGGCAAAGGTCTCCCACGGGTTGGCCAAGGTCTGCTTGAGTCCGAGGCTGATCCGCCGCTTTTGCGGATCGACATCGAGCACCATGACCTCGACCTCCTGGCTGGTCGAGACGATCTTGCCGGGGTGCACGTTCTTTTTGGTCCAGCTCATCTCGGAGACGTGCACCAAGCCCTCGACCCCGGGCTCCAATTCGACAAAGGCGCCGTAATCGGTGATGTTGGTGACGCGGCCCTTGAACTTGGCGCCGGCCGGGTATTTGAGCTCGACCCCTTCCCATGGGTCGGCTTCGAGCTGCTTCATGCCGAGCGAGATGCGCTGCGTCTCCGGGTTGAACCGGATCACCTGGACCTTGACATTCTGCCCGATGTTCAGCGCCTCGGACGGGTGGTTGATGCGCCGCCAGGCGATATCGGTCACGTGCAGCAGGCCGTCGACCCCGCCCAGATCGACAAAGGCGCCGTAATCGGTGATGTTTTTGACGACACCGTTGAGGATCTGGCCTTCCTTGAGGCTGGCGACCAGCTCCGAGCGCTGCTCGGCGCGGCTCTCTTCGAGGACGGCGCGGCGCGAGACGACGATGTTGCCGCGCGAGCGGTCCATCTTCAAAATCTGGAAGGGCTGCGGTGAGCCCAAAAGCGGGGTGATGTCCCGCACCGGCCGGATATCGACCTGGCTCCCCGGCAGAAATGCGACGGCGCCGTTCAAATCGACGGTGAACCCGCCCTTGACCCGGCCAAAGATCGCGCCGGTCACCCGCTCATTCGCCTGAAAGCTTTTTTCGAGCTGGGTCCAGGCCTCCTCGCGGCGCGCCTTCTCGCGCGACAGCTGCGCTTCGCCGTTTTTGTCTTCCATCCGCTCGAGAAAGACCTCGACCGTGTCGCCGACATGGAGGTCGGGCTCGGCGCCGCCGGCGGCGAATTCCTTCAACGGCACGCGGCCTTCCGATTTGAGGCCGACATCGATCAGCACCGCGTCGTTCTCGACGGCGATGACCCGGCCCTTGACGACGGTGCCTTCGAGACCCGTGCCCATGCCGAGCGATTCATTGAGCAACGCCGCGAAATTTTCCTTCGCCGGCATTTCCATGGTTTGCGTTTCTAAAGCCATTCCTTCTCCTCGAGCGCATGCGCGACAAGCGCCGCAGCCTGCCCGAAAACCTGGTCGGCATCGAGCCCTGTCGTATCGATAATAACCGCATCGGGCGCCGCGGTCAGCGGGGCCACTCGACGATTGCTGTCGCGCGTGTCGCGTTGATTGAGATCTTGCAAGACGTGCTCGTATATAGCCGCAGCGCCGCGGCCGCGCAACTCTTCGGCCCGGCGGCGGGCGCGGGTTTCGGCGGCGGCGGTCAAAAACAGCTTCACATCGGCCGCCGGGCAGACAACGGAGCCGATGTCGCGGCCGACCAGCATGGCCCCGCGCGCCCGGTCGGGCGGGTTTGCCGCAAAGCTGCGCTGAAACGCGAGCAAGGCGGCGCGCACCCCCGGGATCGCAGCGACCACACCGGAGGCGGCCGCGATCGCCTCGTCATTGAGGCGGGGGTCGGACAGCATTGCGGGCTCCAGCCGCCGCGCCGCGTTCTCGGCCGCCGCCGGATCGGCGGGATCGGCGCCGGCGTCGAGCACGCGCGCCGCGGTCGCCCGGTAGAGGGCGCCGGTATCGAGCAATGCCAAGCCGAAACGCGCGGCCAGGCGGCGCGCGAGCGTGCTTTTCCCGGACGCACCCGGCCCGTCGATGGCGACAACAACGGTCTGACCCACCTCAATGCGCCGTGCGCAGCAGCATCGCGAGCGAGGTGCCGCCGACCCGATTTGGGACTTCCGCACCCGGTATGACTTGAAATCCTTTGCGTCCATACAGCCGCCGGGCGGGATTATCGTGGCGGACGTTCAGAGTCAGATCAAGACCGCGACGCGCTGCCTCCGCGATCATGGCATCGAGCAACATCGCTCCGACCCCGCGGCCACGAACTTGCGCCGCAACGGCGATTGAAATTTCAGGGGTCCGCCAGTCGATAAAAAATGCGGGGTTCTCGGCGGGAGCAAACTGGCGGGCCCAGACCGCCCCAACGGCCGACGCTCCGTCTTCCGCGACAAAGCCAAAATCTCCGGCCCGCTGCCAGCCCACCAAATGGGCGCCGACGAACGGGACGGCCTTGGCTGCTTCGGCATCGGGCTCATAAGCCGCCATGGCGAGAAAGCGCCACAGCAGCTCCAGGTCGTGCTGGCCTGCGGCACGCAACGTGATATCGGCCATGCAATCGCTCACTCGGCAAGTCGGGCGCCGAGCTGTTTCATCAGCGGCACGAAATCGGGAAAGCTGGTGGCGATCGGGGTGGCGTCGTCGATCCGCACCGGCGCGCGGCTGGCGAGGCCAAGCACCAGAAAGGCCATGGCCATCCGATGGTCGAGCCGGGTCGCGATCGTCGCCCCGCCCGCCGGCGGCCGGCCGTCGCCCTCGACGATCAGATCGTCGCCATCGACCGCGACGCGCACGCCGCAATCGGCGAGGCCCCTGGCGATCCCGGCGAGCCGGTCGCTTTCCTTGACCCGCAATTCGGCGAGCCCGCGCATGACCGTGCGGCCTTGGGCGCAGGCGGCGGCCATGGCGAGGACCGGGTATTCGTCGATCATCGTCGGCGCGCGCTCGGGCGGGATGTCGGCGCCGGTCAGGGTACCGCCGCGGGCATGCAAATCGGCCACCCGCTCGCCGCCCTCCTCGCGCTCGTTCAGCAGCGTGACATCGGCGCCCATCTCGCGCAGGCATTCGAGAAGGCCGGTGCGCAGCGGGTTGATCCCGACCCCTTCGACCGTGACCTCGGACCCCGGCACGATCAGCCCCGCGACCAGCGGAAACGCCGCCGAGGACGGGTCGCCCGGCACCGTGATCGGCGCCGCCACCAGCTCGGGCTGGCCCTCGACCGTGATCCGCTTGGCGCCGTCTTCGCCGGGCTCGACCGAGACTTTTGCGCCGAAATGGCGCAGCATCAGCTCGGTATGGTTGCGCGTCGGCTGCGGCTCGACCACGGTCGTTTCGCCCGGTGTGTTGAGCCCGGCCAGCAAGACCGCCGATTTGACCTGGGCCGACGGCACCGGCAGCCGGTATTCGATCGGCACCGGATGCGCCGCGCCGGTCACGGCAAGCGGCAGGCGGCCGCCTTCGCGGGTCAGAAATTTTGCGCCGAACCGGCCGAGCGGATCGACGACGCGCCCCATCGGCCGGCGCCGCAATGAGGCGTCGCCGGTGACGAACGCGGTCAGCGGATGGGTCGCGAGGATGCCGAGCAGGAGCCGCGCCGCAGTCCCGGCATTGCCGAGATCGAGCAAATTTTCCGGCTCGCCGAGGCCGCCGACCCCGACCCCGTCGACGGTCCACCGGCCGTCGCCCTGCCGCGCCGCCAGCGCCCCCATCGCATTGACCGCGGCGGCGGTGGCGAGCACGTCCTCGCCTTCGAGCAGGCCCGTGATCTCGGTCCGCCCGACGGCGAGCGCGCCCAGCATCAGTGCCCGGTGCGAGATCGACTTGTCACCCGGCACGCGCAGCCGGCCGGCGAGCGGCGCCGGCGGCCGCATCGATGCGAGTGGGGTCGGAGACGAAGACGAATGCGCCATAGCCGGCACGACCTCGGGTCAGCGGAAGCGGTTGCAGCGCCGCCGGCGGCGGCCCATATGGGTGGCCCGGCGCGCGGCACCTTCCGGCTTGCTTTTGACAGGGTGCGGCCGCTGTGGCAATGGCTGCGGCAATAGCGTGATGCGTTGCGCTCGGCGACACCTTTGCCGGCGACACCTCTGATGGAGCGACGATTGGCTAAACCCGAATGGGGCAACAAACGGATCTGCCCGAGCTGCGGGGCGCGGTATTACGATCTCTTGCGGCAGCCGGTGATCTGCCCGAAATGCAGCACACCGTTCGACCCCGAAGCATTCTTGCGGTCGCGCCGGGCGCGGCCGGCAACACCGGTCGAAAAGGAGCTCGCTCCGGTCGGCGCCGACGAGCTCGATGCCGATATCGAAACCGAGGACGCGGACGCCGCGGAGGAAGAGGAGGAAGAGCAGGAGACGGTGCCGCTCGAAGACGGCGAGGAGGAGGACGACGAAGAGCTGCTCGAGGACGCCTCCGAGCTTGGCGAAGACGAGGACGACATGGCCGAGGTGATCGAAAACGTCGAGGAAGAGGATCATTGAGCCCCGGCCGACGCCGATTTTTCGCTTGCCGGGACGACGCGCGGTTTCTACCTTCTCGGCACCGGCGCAGCACCAAGGGGCCATAGCTCAGCTGGGAGAGCGCTACAATGGCATTGTAGAGGTCACCGGTTCGATCCCGGTTGGCTCCACCAATAAATAGAAGGGCTTAGCCGGCGACGGCTAAGCCCTTTGCATTTCTGGGGAAGCATAGGGGAAGCGGTGCGCCCGATTTCGGTGCCCGTCGCTTGCGGGACAGGGGCCCCGCCCCGGCGCGTGCTTCGTGCCGCTATCCACCGTCGCCAAGCCCTCGCCGAAGAGCTCATTCCCACACTTTCTTGATAAATGTTGATATTCATTCAAATGCCGAAGCACCGAGGGCCGGCCAGACGTCGGAGTTTCGCGAAGTAAATGGCTTCAGGGTTGGTGCATTCGGGCGGTGCCGCGGCTGGCCCGACTACTTGAATGGAAATCCAGCTTCGATGGACCGCGGCTCGCTTCGCTGGCACCGCTTACCGGCCTGCACCGCCGGGACAACCGGGACTTGCTTTGCGAGCGAGCGTAGTGCATCTCGTCTCGCAGACGTGCCGGCACTGTCATGGAATATTTCGGGTATATTTAATTGCCTTTTGAACCAGCTTATCGGCGATCGGACAAGAAACGCTCGGCCACTGCATGAGCGGTGGCCGCACGCCCCAGGCCCATTCGAGGCAGGGGGTGCCGCCGCCGCGCGAGTGTGCGCCGGTTGGGAAGGGGAACCCGCGCACGCTTGCGCGTGCTCCCCATCCCTATAGGCGCGCACGTCAACTCGCGCAGATGGATTGCGCGGATCGTGCGCGGGTTGGCCGATCAACCCGCGCAATCCTCGACTGGATCATCCCGGCCGCCTGCCATCGTTGACGAAGAGGCCTCGTTCCTGCTTGCGGGTGGCGGGATCGTCATAGGATCGGGTTTCAAGCACGCCACTGGCGAGCCAGGTTGCGATGACCTTGCGGCATTGAGCCTCGGTCAGCTCCGGCACCCTCGCCAGCACGTGACGCCACGCGGCCCGCTTCTCGCCGGCACGCGGGTCTCCCGAGAAACGCTGGCCTTTGTCGTTGCCGCGTTCGATCCGGTCGAGAATCTCGTTGGCGACGGCAACGGGGACATGCCCCCACAGATCAGGCGGGGTCCACGGCTCGACGGCTTGAACCTCGTCCCCGCTCGGGTATTCATCGGTCGGGTTCCCGAGCGGCACGCCGAGGATGCGGAACCAGCGCGCCTCGCTGGGCGGCGGCGCGATATTGACCTTCGCCGGGTCGTAGCGGACCAGGCAGCGCGCTTCGGCCTCGGAAAGGCCGAACTGCTCGCGCTCTTCCTTGGACATCGGGGTGAGCGTGTAGACGAGCCGGAAGGCGTCCTTCATCGCGCTGGCGCCGCGGCCGCGGTTGGCGTCGCCAGCGCCTGCGGCTGCCGGACCCTTGCTGACGTGATGGGCGGCGTCGGCGGCGATGTCGCATTCGATGGCGATCTGGGCGAGCAGGTCGCAAACCCGGTCAATCGCGCTGTTGTCGTTTTCTTCGAGCCCGTGCGCTTTCACAAAGGGATCGAGGCAAACAAGGTCGATGTCGTGTTTGGCGATCGTCGCGCGCAGCGCGCCTTCGAGCTTACCGATCTGCTCCGCGCCCGTCGGCGACTTTTCGATCAGCTTCATCCCCTTCGGGGTGGCGAGGAACAGCCACCCCTTGATCTCCTCCGGCTTGATTTCGTGGTGCAGCATCGCGGCCCTGACGCGGCGCCGCAATTCGTCGCGGTCATCCTCCAAGGAGATCAGCAGCACGCGCCGCCGGCCGAAGACATGCTCGCCGGTCAACGGGCGGCCCGTAGCGAGGGAGAGCAGTTGCGTGATCCGCAGCGCCGTCTTGCCGACTGCGCCGTCGGCCAACACCCCGGACAGAAAGCGCCGGCAGAAGCTATTGCCGAGCAGCCACCTGCGGGGTGGTATCGGCCCATCATCCTCCCCGGCATCCCATTCGCCCAGCGCCGCTGGATGCTCACTGTCGCCGCCGACTGATCGCCGATGTTGGGCACGCAACGGAGCGGTGTCGTCCTCGATCTCGGTGCCGGCCCAAATGGGGTCAGGCGGCATGGCCGCCGCTCCGCGGTTGGCGTAGCCCGTGACTGAACGCGCGCTCGACCTTCTTCCGCGCCTCGCCGGGTCGCCACGGCCGGCGGGGATCGTAAGAGATAATCTGCTCCGCCGCCCAGATCAGCACCCGGCGCGCGAAGGCGGCCGGGATGCCGCCAGCGCCGGCGAGAGCGCCGATCGCGAAGGCCTCGCAGTTGAGCGTGGTCTCCTGCTCGCCATTGGGTGCGGCGATGATGCGGCGGGCCGCGTTGTCGAGCGCCGCCTCGGCATAGGGCGAAAGCCCGGTCAACGGCCGGCGCAGCGCGCTCTTCTCTGGCACCAACTCGCGCGGCATCGCCCATGAAGGCAGCGGCACCAGCGGCGTGTCGCCGATATGGCAGATCGGGTCCCAGCGGTAGCCGGAGCCGGGCGCCGGTGCGATCACATACCCGCCATCCCCGCGGATATCGAGGCCGGCGCCAAGGCCGCGCCCGCGCGAACCGGCTGTGTTCCTGACCTCGGTGTCGGGCGCCCGGAAATACAGATGCAAACCGCCGCTCGCGGTATGCACCATCGGGGTGACCGGCAGGATCGCCGACCCGATTTCGTCGAGCGTGTCGAAGCCGTCGACGCCGCCCTTGCGGTCGATATCGAGTACCACGACACCGGATCGCCGCCCCGTCGCGAGGCCGATCAGCGCGAGCGGCCATTTCTGCCACCATCGCTCGATCTGTGCCCGGTCAGTGGAAGCCTCGCGGAAACCGCCGGCGATCAGAGGGCGCTTGCGTCCGGTGCCCTGCCATTGGCACGGGAACACCGGCCACGTGTAGCGCCGCCCGTAGGTGAGCGCCCGTTTCGAGAGGCGACGCGGCGGACACGGCGGCATCCGCCCCGGCTCACGCCGCATCGCCGGTATCTGAGGTGGAGCGGCGCAATTTGCCAGCCGCCCAGGCCAGTCCGTCGCCGCGCCGGTACCGCACCGACCGGAAGAGCTTCACATAAGGCGGCCCGCCGCCGCGCAGCCGCAGGCCTTCGAGAGTCCGCACCGAAAGCCCGAGCAGGTACGCCATCTCGGCCCCGAACAGCAGCGCGTCGGGGTCGCGCGGGATCGGCCGCCCGGCCGGCTCGGAGTCGTTGAATTCGCCTACGACACTGGCCGCCACTCCGGTTTCAGAAAATCGGTTGTCCACAGTAATAGCCCTCCGCATGGATGCGATGGGCTACGATCAATGATCATAAAAACAGGGAGGTTCAAATGGGATTTCATCCCAAGCGGGATAGTCCCAATCATCCCTTTTGTGGCGGTAACGCTTCAGGGAGTTCTTCTATGTAAGAACGCAATTCTGCTGTTTTGGTGACGTAATTACGAACCGTCGCTTCTTTTACGCCGGTCTCGCGGGCAAGCATGCGAACATAGGCGGCCAGATCGCCGTGCTTCGAGAAGTCAGGTCGTCCATGACGCTGGGCGGCTTCCCAGACCTTCCGCTTATTGCCACGCAGCGCCGGCGTGCCGGGAGGCACTTGCGGCTTGCCGTCATGGCTGGCACCCGAGGCGTCCACTTCGGGCGGGCGTTGGCATTCGGCCGCGGCCTGCGGCGGCGGCTCTGCCGGACCGGCTTCAGCCCCCGTGGCACCTCCTTCGCCGGCCAGCTCCCGGATCAACCGCTCCAGATCGGCGCGGAAGACGTATGGATCGGACCAGCTCCCCTGGGCGGACTTGCCAGCGATGGGTTCGGTGGAAAACCGCGCTTCGCCGCGACCAAGTTTTCGCCAGACCCTCGCGCGAATTCTGTCGCCCTGCCATTTGTGCTCCGGGGTTCCGTAAACCCTGATCCGTTTTGTTGCTGCCGCCTCAACAATGATATCCAAGCCCGTTTCGATGCCGACGTTTAGGTGGTTCGCGACGATCGCAGCGGCCTCGGCCAGCGGCACCCGAACCGGATCAAGCACGGCCACGAGCGATGCTCGCTTCACCGCGAACGGATAGGTCAATTCCTCGGTCACCCATTCCTTCAAAAGGTACTCACGATGGGCCGCACCCAACTCGCGCTCGGTTATCTCCATTGCCCGTAGCGGGGATTGCCCATTGGAGAGCGGATCACGCTCGCTGACGGACGAAAGGATATCGGAAGAGGCCTGCTGCCGCTGGGTCTCGGACAATGAGGCAGGATCGATGTCGTTGCCCTCGCGATCGGTGAGCTTCGGCCATCGGACACGGCGCCTGAGCACGCCGGCATCCCAATCGAGTTCATCGGCTGCCCGCGCTCCGGGGAAGCCAGGAAGGTACATCGGGCTGTCGCCACCCACGTCGAAGGTGTCGCCGGCAAGAAACAGCCCGCTCGGGCCTCGGCCATACGGGTACTCAGGGCTGTTCTCGGTCCAGGACAGTTTGACTTTGCGCTTTCGCACCTGTTCGGTCAGGTAGGAGCTCGCGTCGGCTTCGGTGCAGCGCGAGTTTTCGAAATGCTCCATCACCATCTCGACGGCTTCGGCCCCGCTGATGGTTTCTGGCGGAGGAGCGAGTGTAAAACCCGGTATCGGCATCTCCGCCTCACACGCGCACCCACACGATTGCAGAGCGGCGCGGCGAGCCGGGTGAGGGATCGGCGTTCGGCGGCCAAACCTAGTCGCGCGCGAATGATCGTAGCCCAGCTCTATTTTTTCGTAGCCGCAACGCCGGTGATCGGCTCTCAAGCAGCCGAATCGGGCGACTACAGAAGTCCGGGTAGCTATCGGGAAGTCCCGGCGCCTGGCCAGCGCCGACGCGCCGACTGAGGTCGTGTTTCTCCTCGCAAGCTTGTCGGCCTTCGCGCGCTGCCCGATCGTGTTAGGCTCCGCTAAACGTAATCAGCTTCGTAGCACGTTCGATGAATTCGAGGGGCCTTACCGACACCGCGGTTCGCGATCCGGCCATCTTCCCGGAACGCACATTACTCGCGCTTTGCGGGCTATCGCCGCAAGTCGTGACGGAGACGTTGTTTGCCCTCGTGTTCCTGCGCAAGCCGCCTTTCATCCCGACCCGAATCGAGATCCTGACCACAGCGGAAGGTCGCCAGCGCGGGCTGTTGCAACTGCTCGACCCGCGCAGTGGCGCTTTTCCGACATTCTGTCGCGAATACGAACTTCCTCAGCTCGGGACCGCACTTCATCCGGATAGGATTGGCGTCATTCCCGGCCGTGACGGGCCGCTCGCCGATATACGCAGCGAAGCCGACAACCGGTGCGCAGCGGATGCGATCATCGACCGAATCCGGCTGCTCACCGCTGATAACTCTTCCGCCTTGCACGTATCAATTGCCGGTGGGCGCAAGACGATGGGTTTTCTGGCCGGGCATGCTCTTTCGCTGTTCGGTCGGCCGCAGGACCGCCTGTCGCATGTGTTGGTCGCGGACTCGTTCGTCACCCGCCCGGATTTCTTCTACCCACCGAAATGCCCTCGCGTCATTTACGACCAGATGAATCGGCCGGTACGCACGGACGAGGCGCAGCTCGTTCTCGCCGAAATCCCGTTCCTGCGGCTTCGCGATCAGCTGCCGGAGCGGCTCATCGCCGAAGGGCGATCTTATAGCGAAACCGTTGCCGAGGCGCAGGCGGCGCTCGACCCAACGCTCGAAATCGACTTGCCGTCTGGTCGCGCTCGATGCGGCGGGCGGCCGATCAGGTTGCCGCCGGCTGAATTCGCCTGGCTGGCGTGGCATGCGCAACGCCGGTTGCGCGCCGACCTGCCGCATGGCGGGGCGACCCGGTGGACTGAAGCCGATCCTGCGGACTTCCTTGCCATCTACCGAGCGACGGCCTCTGGCCCGGAGCAGATCGAGCGCGTTGCACGCGCCCTGTCCGACGGAATGCCGAAAGAGTGGTTTGAGCAGCGCACGGCGCGGCTCAACAAGCTGATCAGGCAGGCGCTCGGCGTTGGGGCCGGTCCATACTTGCTGCAAACATCGGGCAAGCGGCCCTTGAGCCGCACCGGGCTGGTGCTCCCGCCCGGGCACATCCGCTGGATCGAATAGGAGACGACAGATTGGCCGCCGATTGGGATCTGTTGACGCGCGTCTTCCTGCATGATCCGCCGGATAAGGCGCTCGACATTCGCGGTCATGAATCGCGCGCGGCGCATTATTGCGCTGCCGCTCTCGGGCGCGAGATCGATGCCGCGACGATCAAGGCCGACGCAAGCTTGGCCGATACCCTTGCCGCCATCGCAGAACGATTGCCGATGCCGACAGCCGGCCCCGATGGGCAGCGAGCGGTTGCCGTTGAGGACGGGAAACTCCTGGTCTGCCACCCTCTCGGGGGAGCCAGTCCGCAGTCACTCCCTGCGCCAACAGTCAATGATGCAGCGGTCACGAGCGCAATCAAGGATATCGTTGCTGGTATCGACGCTTCGAGGTCGCGCTTTTTGGCGCTGTGGCGGCTGCTGCCCGATCGCCTGCTTGCAATCGATGCGGCCTATGCCGCCTTGCCGGCGGACACGCGGGTACCGGATCACACGATTTGGCACCATGCTGACTCTACGGCGGCGCTGCTGCCGGCCAACAGCGGCACCGGCGCGGCATTTCTTTCCTTCGCAATAGCGCCGGTCCAGTCCTTCATCGAGGCGGCTCGATCGTTGCGCGATCTCTGGTCAGGCAGCCTGATCCTGAGCTGGCTGGCATTCGAGGCGCTCTTGCCGGTTGTCGAGGAAGTGGGTCCGCAGGCCTTGATCTTCCCCTACCTGCGCGGCAATCCGCTGCTTGACCGCTGGCTGCACCGTCAGCCGGCCCTTGTGGAAAAGATAGCAGACGCCTCGGCCGAGGACTGCGCCAGGCCGAGCCTGCCGAACCGCTTTCTCGCGCTGGTTCCGGCTGTCGATGCTGCCGGCCTCGCATCGCGGTGCGAACAAGCGGCGGAGACTGCGTGGCGCAGCCTCGCCGAGGCCGTCCGACAGCGGCTCGACCGTGAGGTACCCAATTTTCCGGGTTGGGATTCGCACTGGCAGCAGCAGATCGAAGAGTTCTGGGAAATCCGCAGCAGCATTCTCCCGTACCGCGCGATCTCGGATCACGCTCTTGCGTCCTTTTGCGACGCTCGCAGCTTTGACGAAGCTTGGCCTGATCCCGCGCGCATCAGAGCGCTGGCCGATCTGATCCCGCCGGGGGAGCGGCCCTCCTACGACCAAAAGCACGCCGGCCGCTGGCAGGCGACGGTCGATCTCGCCGCCCGCGCCCTCGAAGCCCACCGAGCAATCCGCCATGTGCCGAGGGGCATCGCCATAACAAAGGGGCCGGTGCCTCGAAAATGTGCGCTGCTCGGCACGGGCGAGCAGATGGGGCCGGGCGAGTTTCGCCGAAGTGGGGAGTTCTGGGCGACGTTATCCGCGTCCACGGGGCTGGGCGCCCGGTTGCAGCCAAAGGAACAATTCTCCGCCGTCGCGCTGACCAAGCGTTTCGCCGTACCGCTCTTTCTGGAGAAGAGACTGGGGATCGAGGAGCACCGGCGTTTCCCGGATACCGCGACAGTGGCCGCGAGGCCTTGGCTGGACCGCATGCCGCTGAATTGGCGCGACACCGACAACGGGCAATGGCTGCACTGGCATCGCCGCGATCAGGATCCGGATGAGCCGGCCGCGCGCAACGAACTGTGGCAGGAACTGGTCGAACTGCGCCTGGCGGAAGATTACCGGCCGCCGCCGACCTATCTCGCCGTGCTGACTATGGACGGCGACCATATGGGCAAATGGCTGCGTGGCGAGATGAACCCCGCCATCCGCGAGGTGCTGCATCCGAAGATGCGCGAGTATTTCGGGCGGCTCGGTGCCGCCGCGACGCTTGATAAGGCAAAGCGGCCGGTCGGACCGGCTTTGCATGCCGCTATCTCCGAAGCGCTGACCAATTTCGCGATCCACATTGCTCCGGGAATCGTCCAGGAGCATCGGGGCGAGCTGATCTATGCCGGCGGCGACGATCTGCTGGCACTGCTGCCGGCCCAAACCACCATCGCCTGCGCCGCCAGCCTTGCGCAAGCCTTTACAGCCCCAGACGGCGATCGGAAACGCGAGGATTCCAAGCCCCCGATGCTTGTCATGGGCAATCGAGCGACGGTGTCGGCCGGTATAGCCATCGTGCACCATAAGGAAGATTTGCGCGTCGCTCTCGACCTGGCGCGTCAGGCGGAGCGCAGCGCAAAACGGGCGGGCCGTAACCGTCTGCATATGTTCATTGCGCGCCGTTCGGGCGAGCGTGCCGGGGAGATGCTCGGGTGGGATGAATGCAGCCTGATGACCGACGCTGTGAAGGCATTTGCCGGCGGTGCCTCTGATCGTTGGGCCTATCGGATGCGGGCTCTGGAGCCACCGCTCCGATCGGTGCCCGAGGCAGTAAAGTTGGAAATAATGCGCCAGTTGCGGCGCAGCGACGAACGGACGCGACAGGCGATCGGGGATTTGCTTGATCGGGGCGCATTTCGCAACGATCGGCGCTCTTTCGAGAGCGTCGTGCGGCTGTGGCAGGCGGCGTCGTTTCTGGCGCGGGGCCGCGACCAAGGCGGAGACGAGTGATGGCCGCCCGCATCGGCCTGATCCTCGAGCCGCTCGATCTGCTGTTCTTTCGCGATGGCCGGCCGTTCGATATCGGCCGGGTCGGTTCGACCGCGATCCTGCCGCAAACCGTCGCCGGAGCGCTGCGCACCGCGCTGCTGGAACGCGCCGGCTGCGACTTCGGTGCTCTTGGCCGGGCGACGCGCGCCGGAAAATCGTTCGCGCAAGCACTTGCCGAGCAATCGGCCGCCCTTGCCGGCATCGCGGAGGTGGCGGTCGGGGGGCCCTGGTTCCTGCGAGACGGGGAGCCGCTGGTCCCCGCTCCCGCCTCGTTGCTGCGGGACGACAATGGCGAGTTTGCCCGGCTCGCGCCGTTGCGGGACGCGCTGCCCGGCTGGAACCCAGAAGAACCCGGAATGCTGCCGCTCTGGACGCGCTCGCGGGAGAGGACCGAACGATTGGCCGGATACCTCACGCTGGCCGGCGCCGATCGTTTCCTGCTCGGCGGGCTGCCGGCTAGGGACGACATCGTACAGGCTTCCGACCTGTTCGAGACCGACAGCCGGACCGGCATCGTCGTTGGCGGCGAGACGCTGACTGCCGAAACCGGAATGATATACGCGGCGGATTATCTCGCGCTGAAACCGGGCGTCAGCCTCTACGTCGAGCTTTCCGGCCCCGAAGCCACCCTGGCCGGGTCCTTCGCTGACGAGGCCGCGATCCCGCTCGGCGGCCAGACGCGCTATGTCCGCCTGCGCCGCCGGCCCGAGCCCGTGACATGGCCGCGCTGTCGGACCGGCCGCGGCGGGTCGCTGCTCCTTCTCACGACCCCGGCGCCGTTTGCCGGCCGTTGGCGACCCTCCGGTTTGGATATTGTCGCGGCAGCGGTTCCCGGCCATGTGGCCGTTTCCGGCTGGGATCTGGCGCGCGGCGGGCCGAAGCCGACCCGGTTCGCGGTCCAGGCAGGCGCGGTCTATTTCTGCCGCGGGGCGGCGCCGGATCGGGACTCGGTGGGCGAAGGCGATGACGCGCTGCTCGGGTGGGGACGGTTTCTTGAGGGGGGCTGGGATTATGCCTGAAGCGATGCTGATGTTCGTCCACGCCTTGACCTCGCTCCATCCCGGCTCCGGCACCGCGCTCGGGGTCGTCGATTTGCCGATACAGCGGGAGCGCCACACCAATTGGCCGACCATCGCCGGCACCTCGCTGAAAGGCGTTCTGCGGGCAGAGGCGAAGCCCCACCTGGATCGTGAGACTTGGCTGGCGGTGTTCGGGCCGGAGACCGCCAATGCGGCCGATCATGCCGGTGCGATTTCCTTCACCGATGCGCGGCTGCTGGCTTTTCCGGTGCGCTCCTTGAAGGGCGTTTTCGCCTGGGTCACCTGTCCCGCAGCGCTCGATCGGTTGCGCCGCGACCTCGGGCTCGCGCCTTTGAGTCCGCCGCCGAATACACCGGCGCCGGGCCAAAGTACGGCGATTGTCGCGCGGAACACGCCGCTGCGGCAGGGCAACGGCCTGGTGCTCGAGGAATTCGCGTTCGAGGCGCAAGAGGGTGCCGAGCCGATCGCCGGCTGGATTGCCGAACATGCCGTGGCCGATGCGGGCACCAGGCAGCGCTTTCGGGAGCGGCTGGTCATTGTGGACGACGATGCGTTCGGCCATTTCGCGCAGCATGCGACCGAAGTGACGGCGCGGATCGCGCTCGACTACGAGACCAAAACCGTCAAAGGGGGCGCCCTGTTCTACGAAGAATTTCTGCCGCCGGAGACACTGCTTTATAGCTTGGTTCTCGCCGAGCGCAGCCGCTCCGAGAAGAAGATGAGCGCTCCGGATGTGCTGGACGCGCTGGTCAAGCTCGGCCTTGGCACGGTGCAGATCGGCGCCGGCGAGACAACCGGCAAAGGATTGTGCGCGTTGCACCTCGCCCGCCCCAACGGAGCCGCGTCATGACCCCGGCCGCGACCCGGCAGAGCCTCGATCAACAGCGGGCTGCGCATGCCTGGAAGGCGGCCGAGAGGGCTGACAAGACATTCGGGCGCCAAGCGAAGCGCCTCGGGCCGCGCATCCTGACCGCGGGCCTCGGTCCGGCGGTGCAGTTCCTGATCGCCAAAAAGGAGGCGCCAGACCTGGTCGCGGCCCTCAGCGACTGGCTCCTGAAAACTGGGCCGAGCAAGACCGCCGCGCAGCCGCTGTCATTGATCGAGGACATCATCGGCGGCAATTCCGATCGACTGCGTTGGCTGACGGCCGAGGCGCTCGCCTATCTCGCCTGGCTCAGCCGGTTCTGCGAGGCGCGCGGGCTGACTGAGGACGACACATGACCCTGCCGCTTCCGAAGCGGGCCGCCGAGCTGATCGGCCAAGTCAAGACCGGCTTTCATCCGGGCCTCGCGCTCGACAAGCACCTGGAACCCCCGGCCGATGCCGAGCAGCAGAAACCGATCCTGCAAAGGGTTTGTTCAGCGGCGTCGGATCAAAAGCTCCTCGATTCGTTGACTGATCGCCGGCGGCAGGCGCTGTCCGGTGCGCTGACTTGGAAGGGAAAGAACAGCGGGCCGCTGACCTTGCATCTGTCGCGCGCAACCGCGCTTGAAAACGCCGGCATCGCATTGCACCCGATCTATGGTTTCGCCTATCTGCCCGGCTCGGGGCTCAAGGGCTTGGCGCGTGCGTGGGCTGAGCGAATCTGGCTGGAGGCCCAGCCTCAACCCAAGCGTGACATGGCGACACGGCGCATTCGCGAGGTCTTCGGCTACGCGCCCAATTCGGAGCGGGGCAAAACCTGGATTTCTGAGGAAATCGCCCGCGATCCGCACGGCAGCGCTGGCGCCCTCGTGTTTCACGATGCCTGGCCGACACGCTGGCCGAAGCTGACCGTCGATATCGTCGGCGTTCACCACCCCAACTACTACCAAGCCTCAGAAGGCGATGTTCCGCCGCCAGGCGATTGGGAGGACCCGAAGCCGATCACGTTTCTGGCGGTGGCTTCCGGCGCCGAGTTCGAGTTCGCCGTCGCGCCGCGCCGGCCGCAACACTCGGAACTCGCCCAACAAGCTGCCGTATGGCTGAAGGCGGCGCTCGTCGACTGGGGCGCCGGCGCGAAGACCGCAGCCGGTTACGGCCGCATCGTTTCCGAGAACCTGCCGGAGCAGATAGCGTCGCCCCGGCGCCGTAGCTTCGAATGCACCCTTGAACTCGTCACCCCGGCCTTTCTCGCCGGTGCGTCGCGGACCGCCGAGGATTGCGATCTGCGCGGGGCGACGCTGCGCGGGCAATTGCGCTGGTGGTGGCGCACGATGCATGCGGGTCATCTGGAGCCACGCCTGCTGCGCCGTCTGGAGACCGCAATCTGGGGCGCCGCCGGAGAGGGCGGTGCTGTACAAATTGCGCTAACGGCTGAAGCTGGCAGAGCGCCCCAAGGATTTACTGCCGCTCCGACAACGCCGCTCGGATATCTCGCTTATGGGATGCAGGCGCAGGGCGATCGTGGTGCTCGGGTATCAAAGCCGGCGGGCAGCAAATGGGCGCTCGCAATCACGTCCCGCGATGCCGAATTCCGTAGCGATCCGAAATCAAAACCGTCGGACAAGCTTATTCCTGCCGAGGCGGTCATCGGCCAGGCGCGCGCGGCGCTGTGGCTGCTGACGCATTACGGCGGGGTCGGCGCCAAGGGCCGCAAAGGCTTCGGCTCGCTCGCCGATGCTCCGTTTGACCGTATCAGCAACCTCGATGGCTGCAAGGAGTTAGCCGAGAACTTGCGCAAATCTATCGGCCTCGCGCCCGGCCGAGGCGATTTTCGCGCTCCATGTCTCGAGAAGATGTGGCTGCCGCCGCAGCCGATCCCGCTGCGCGACAGCGCCCCCGAGCAAGCATTGGGCGCGGTCGCGAAGGCCTACCGCACCTTCGTCAATCCGCCCCGCGCGGAGCGATCTCAAGGGTTACCGTTTGAGGGGCGGCGGCCCCTCGGTCTGCCGCGCGTGAGCAGACGGAAAGGGGAGCTGTCGGCAGATTTCGGGCGATCGGTCGGTCAAAAGAAACGCCACCCCACAACCCTGCACTTCCATATCTCGAGATCATCAAACGGGCTTGACTTGCGGACGGCGGGGTCTGAGATCGAGCCCATTGTGTCCGGAACTGGTTTCTTTCATGAAATGGAAGCGGCGCTGCGGCGCTCGCTCGGTCAAAACGGTTCTCCGGATACCGCGGCACGACGCGCTCCGCAACGCGGCGGGCCTCGCTCTCAGCAGACCACCGCTCCCACAAGCCCACCCCTCCTGTTCCGGCGAGGGGACCGGGTGCGCAACGCAGATGGCGAGACCGGCACCGTGCTGAGCGATGTCAGGATCGGTGACACCGAGATGATGGTGGATATCGGCGGCGACCATGAACGCGAACAGGTAAAGAATTGGCACAAAACGTGACACGGCCATGTCAGCTCAGATTCTTGTCTGTACGGTCGGCGGCTCGCATCAGCCGATCCTGACCGCGGTGAAAGCGCGGGCATGGGACCGCGTCGTGTTCGTCTGCACCTGCGACTCCGACGCCACTGCCGGATCCGCAGCAATGGTGGAGAAGGGGATCGACGGCGGGCGGCCGATCCCGGAATTGGCGGGTCTCGACCCGGGCTGTTGGGAGATCGTCATCATCCCACCGGACGATCCCGACACTGCCTTCACCATTTTGCAGGACAAGCTTCGGGCGCTGCGCCGCGAATCTGCCGACGCACAGATTGTCGCCGATTTCACCGGCGGCACGAAAAGCATGAGCGCGGCATTAACGCTCGCCGCCATCGATGGCGGCGTGCCGCTGCAACTCGTCACCGGTAGGCGCGCCGATCTGATCCGGGTGCTGGACCGCTCCGAGCAGGCGGTCGCCATTCATACGGAGCGCATCGCTGCCGCGCGTGAATTCGAGCGCCTCGCGGCCGGCTGGGGCCGCTACGCGTATCAGGAGGCGGCGGAGGGCTTCGAGCGGCTGCGCAACGACCTGAAAGCGGCCGGTCTGGTGCGTGAAGAACTCGGTCGGTTCAACAGGGCGCAGGAATTGAGCCAAGCCTTCGCCGCCTGGGACGCGTTCGACCATCGCACGGCCGCGGGCTGCCTCAGGCGATACAGGGATTGCGAGATCGACGGCCGGACCGATTGGTTCGAGCTGGCCGGCGTGTTGGCGCGCGGGCAGGATGCGCCGTGGGGCGCCCTGCATCTGCGCGATCTCTGGCACAACGCGCAGCGCAGCGCCGCTCGCGGGCGCTACGACGATGCGGTCGCCCGGCTTTACCGACTATGGGAGGCCATTGCGCAATGGCTGCTTCGTGTCGATTGCGGTATCGACACCGCAGTCATTCAGACCGGGTTACGCAAATCGTGGGACCTTTACCTGCATCTGCGCCCCGGCGGCGGCGCGGCGGATTTCTGGCGCCAGACGCGTGAGGGCCAGCGGTCAGAGCTCGACCGGCTCAATGAGCGGCTCTCGATCCGCAACAAGTCCATCCTCGCGCATGGCTGGAACGCGATCACCGCCGCAGGATGGCAGAGTCTTTCGGGATGGACCGAAGCGGGGCTGCTGCAGGTTCTGGCGCGCGAGGCCGGGCGGCTCGGCGAGCCGCACGACCTCCCGCAGCTGCCGGCGGCCCTGCCGTCGCTTTAAGCCCCGTGAGGCAGATCCTCGATCACCCCGGCCGCCCGTTCCAATTCAAGGGCCGGCACCGGCGCAATGCTCGTTCCGAGGATGCCGCGCACTTCGCCGTACATGCCGGCGGTATTGGCGAGCACCCTCTCGATCTGCTTCTCGCGCTCCTTCCAAATGCGTTCCATCGCCGCCCGTTCGCGATTCAGCCCGAATTGCAGCGCGGTAAATGCCTCGACCATCGCCTCGATGCGGCTGCGAAACTGGTCGCCAGCGAGATAGCGGTAGAGGAACTCCATCTTCTCGTGCTTGCCGCTGGCAGCGGCATGCGCGAACGCGACCTGGATCAGCTGCTCGCGCAACGCGAGCCCCAGCGCCGGCCAGGCGCGCA
Organism: Allostellaceae bacterium; assembly: GCA_036404275.1. Classification (GTDB taxonomy): domain Bacteria; phylum Pseudomonadota; class Alphaproteobacteria; order ATCC43930; family CGMCC-115725; genus AP-15. The sequence continues at coordinate 5,647 of DASXAM010000203.1, read as the reverse complement.
GGCTTGCCACCCAGATGCCATCGATCCGACCGAACTCGACGATGCCGTCCGGCAGCGCGGTCGAGACGATGACGGCCAGGCTCGCGCCGACGGCGCGCTGGTCTTGCTTCAGCTTGTCAAGCCAGGCCGGCTGCCAGCGCCGCGTGTTCTTCAGTTCCCATACGATCATTCCGCAAGCGCGCTGAGCGCCGTCGCGCACTTCGTGTAGAAGGTCGCCGCCGCGCGTCCCTTTCACGATCGGGCTGATCATGTCTTGCGGAAACAGCCGCTCCAGCCGGCTTTGAACGTCAAGCTCCAGGACCACGCCCTGCCGCTCCTGCGAGCCCTGTTCACTCTTTCGCTTCACATCATCGAGCGCGTGCCGCAGATCGTCGATCAGCTTATCCTTTTCCTTCAGCTTCAAATCTTGCTGCTCGCCGAAGTCGCGGCGCAGCGCCATCTCCAACTCCTTCGTTGCTGCATCCACTCGTCGCGCCACTTCAAGGTCGAGCGCTCGGGCTCGCTCTTCGAGTGCGGTCTTTTCGTTCCGCAACTCAAGCTCCGCCCGTTGGGCAGCTTCACGCTTCGAACGCTCGCCGGCTAGCTGATCTTCGAGGAACCGCTTTTCAAGCGCGAAATCCGCACGCGCCTTCTGTTCGGCGTGATCGGCGAGCGCTTTCAGCCGCTCGTCGTTCTCGTGCCGAAACTGTTCGGCCAAAGCCTCGCTCAGTGCGATCTCCGTGCCGCAACTAGGACAAATGATCTTTTCCGCGTTCATCGTCTTCTCTCGCGAAAGATGTCTCACTGCCGAGTATGCGCGAGTGGAGCGCTACCAGAAGCGATGACAAGCTTGTCGCAAATCGGGCGAATTCCGGTGATGGGGTGGACGGCCCCTGCTACGGCATCGCGGTGCCAAGATGAGGTCGTTGGAAACTTCATCTGAGGGGGCCGTCCATGGACGAGATTACCACGATCGGGCTGGACATCGCGAAGTCGGTTTTCCAGGTTCACGGGGTCGATGCGGCGGGGGCGGTAGTGCTGCGCCGCCAGCTGCGGCGAGGCGATGTGGCGAAGTTCTTCGCCGGGTTGCCGGCGTGCCTGGTGGCGATCGAGGCGTGCGGCTCGGCGCACTATTGGGCACGCCAGATCGGCGGGTTGGGGCACGCGGTGCGGCTCTTGCCGCCGGCGCATGTGAAGCCCTATGTGAAGCGGGGCAAGAAGAACGACGCGGCCGATGCGGCGGCGCTCGCTGAAGCGGTGAACCGGCCGCAGATGCGGCCGGTGCCGGTGAAGAGCGCGGCGAGCCAGGCGATGGTGACGCTGCACCGGACGCGCGACCTGCTGGTCCGGCAGCGCACCATGCTGATCTGCGCGCTCAGGAGCCATCTGGCCGAGTTCGGCATCATCGCCGCCCAGGGGAAGGGCGGGTTGGCCCGGCTGCGGCGGAGCCTCTACGGCGCCGCGGGCGAGGCGGTACCCGAGGCGGTACCCGAACCGGCGCTGGCAGCGCTCAGGCTGATCGCCGCCCAGATCGAGGATGCCGACGAGAAGATCGCGGCGATCGAAAAGACGATCGTGGCCCGCCACCGGGCCTGCGAGCGCAGCCGCCGGCTCGCCACCATTCCGGGGATCGGGCCGATCATCGCCTCGGCCATCGCGGCCGCCGTGCCGGATGCTGCAGCCTTCAAGTCGGGCCGCCAGTTCGCCGCCTGGCTGGGGCTGGTGCCCGGACAGCACTCGACCGGCGGCAAGCAGCGGCTGGGGCGCATCACCAAAACGGGTGACCGCTACCTGCGGCGCCTCCTGGTGATCGGCGCCACCGGGCTGATCCGCTACCAGCGGGAAAATGTCCCCGGCGGCCGCACTTGGCTGACCGGCCTCTTGGCGAGAAAGCCCGTCCGCCTAGTCACCGTGGCGCTCGCCAACAAGATGGCGCGCATCGCCTGGGCCGTGCTGGGCCGCGGCGAGGTCTATCGCCAGGCCGCCATACAGGCCGCCTGACCGCGGCACCAGATCGGCGACGCCAGAGGTCTTCGATTGCGAGGGTGAGTGGTGAGGTGATGGCGATCCGGGTCGAACCGGGATCGGACAAACCCGCAAACTGTCATGTGCCGCAGAGCACGCTACGGTGATGGGGAGCCGGTCCGCGGACTTCATCACGGCCAGCGGCCATCAGTGCCGCGTCAACAGGCCGGATACATGACCGCACCCGACCAGAACGCCAGAAACGCCACTTCAATCCTTGCAACGCAGGGGCCGTCCATACATGACCGTTTGACCATGACTACCGTGAGCGGATGTCCGCCGCCCGCGCAGGAAGACCGGCGTAGACAAGAACCAGACGCGATAGAAACTCTTGGACCAGTCCAAAAGCGCACTGACAAAGGTGCGCCACGCGACGCCGGCGCCAAAACCGGGGTACCCCCTCGGTCTTCGCGTCTGACGAATGCTCATCCGCGCAAGACCCGTAGCCGTCCCGTTCGGTACTCCCGCGGCAGCTCGAAGGCGGTCGGCGGGGTGACGAGCCGCGCCTGTTCCTCGATGCGCGGCCACCAGCGCAGCAGCCGCCATGCGATCTCGATGTGTCTCAGCCGGCGCCATTGCGGGTTGAGGAAGAACACGATCAGGCGGCTGCGCCGCCACGCCTCGCGCTCGATCGGGTTGCGGTGGATTCGCCGGTCGGCGGAGATCACGACCCAGCCGCCCTCCGCGGCGAGCGCCTCGATCCAGACACGATCCTCCGTGTCGGGCGTCGGGCGCGAAGCGGTCGGTCAGGTGGATGATCCGATCGCCCTCCGGCTCAAGCAGCGTGTGGAGGGCGCGGGCGAGATAGGGCGAGAGGTTGTTGTCGATAAAGGACCTTCAAGCCGCAAGCCGGTCGGCCTGCCGCCTCTCGAAGCGCAGCGCCCCTTCGACCGAGCGCGGCGGCAACCGGAACAGCCGGGCGACTTTCGCGACCGAACCCTCGGCCGCGACGGCGTCGGCAAGAACCGCGGTCGGAATTCCACGGGTGCTGACGATCGGCTGCCCGAAGCTGCGGGCGGGATCGATCACCACCGGAATCTGGCGGCCCAGCGGCCACCAGCGGATCAGCATGTCATGCTCGGAAAACTCTATCCCGGCATAAAGTCTCGGGGCGATGACTCGGGCGAAGGCGAACTTGCTTTTCGCCAGATCGAGAAGCTGCGCCTCACCGGACTCGCCAACGACTTCGGCAAAGATCGTCCGACCGTCGGTGCGGAACCGTTGCGACGAAAACGGATGATCGACGCCGAAAAGCTCGCGGGCGCGCTCGGCGCAAAGCCGAATCACGCGCCACGGCACCTCGGCTTTTCGGAAGGCGTCCACGAACCGCGCTTCCATCAAGTCCAAGAACCCGAGACCGAGCGTGCCGTCGATGTCGGGAAGCTGGCGCCGCCAGACTGGCGCGGATGCTGCCCGGTCCTCGCCGGCGCCGTGAGTATAACCCCGTAGCCAGCGACGCAGGCGGGCCTGCGGCATGCCGGTCAGGCGCGATGCCTCGGGCACGGTGTAGAGGTCGATGCCGAGCAAGCGATTTTCCGCGGTTTCCACTGCTCCCACGGCGGCGCTCCTCGCTCAATCAGCCGATTATCCGCAGAATGGCGCAATGGCCGGTGGATTGCCAATCCGAGCGACGGAACGGATCGGTCCCGCGGACGGCACTCGCCGGTTGCGGACGGCGCCGGGACCCCGACGCCCAGCGAGAAAAGCGCCTTTGGTCAATCCCTTCGGACATGCGGACAGTGCGGACGGCGAATTCTCGCCTTGCGCCATGGCTTGCCGCGAGAAACCGCACTCGCCTTCAGCCACCCACAACCGGGAGTTCGCGTTCCCGCACTGCCTCGGCAGCGAAGCGCAAGGCCTCGGCGATATCCGCGGCTTCCAGATCGGGCAAGGCGGCGAGTATTTCTGCTTCGGGCATGCCGTCGGCCACCATCGCGACAACTGTCGCGACCGGGATGCGCAGCCCGCGGAGGCACGGAACCCCGCCCATCTGGTTCGGATCGACCGTAATGCGTGTGCATTTCATCGGCCCGCTCGGCTCGGTTCAGCACTTCCTAGGGATGCTACCGCTTTTCGCCTCGGATCAGGATCGTCCGCCGCGGATCGGCACCACGTTGGCCGGGTCGCGCTCGCCGGCGGGCGCCATCGCCGCGGCGATGCGGGCCGCGGTGCGGTCGGCGACGGCGCGGATCGGATCGTCCGCCAGGTGCGCGTAAATCTCGGTCGTGCGGGCCTGCTTGTGGCCCAGCACCTTGCCGATCAGGTAGAGGCTGTTGCCGTCGGCGACGGCGAACGACGCGAAACTGTGCCGCAAATCGTGTACCCGCTCCCAATCCTTCTGCAACCCGGTGTAGTGACCGGCACTCTTCGCGGCCGGCAGCACATAGTCGCCGCCGCGCGGCAGTTCGGCGAGCAATTTGAGCGCCGCTGCGGCGAGCGGCACCACCTTGGCGCCGGTCTTGCTGTCGGGCAGGCGCAGACAGCCGCGCTCAATGTCAACCCACTCCCACCGCAACGTCAGGATTTCCGCCTTGCGGCACCCGCTCAGCAACAGTAGCCGGATCGCCGCCGTCGCGGTTGCGCTCAACCGATGCTCGGCTTCCATCGCAGCGAGCGCGTCGGCGAGTTTGGCAAGCTCGGCCTCCGACAGGAACCGCTCGCGCTTGCCGCCTTTGAGCAACTTGACGCCTTTCGCCGGGTTCGCCGGGATCAGCTTGCGGTCGGGATGGGCGGCCCATTCGAGCATGGCCCCAAGCACAGCGAGCGAGCGCGCCGCGGTGCCGGGGCCACCATCGACGATGGCCCGCCCGCGCTTCTTCGTCTTGATGTCCGCCTTGCTCTTGCCGGCGGCAACATCCCGCTGAAAGCGCACCACGTCATCGTGCGTCAGCGACGCGGCAAGCTTGCGGCCCAGCAGCGGCTTGACATGGCGCTCGATATTCGAGCGGTCAGTGCCCCAGCTCGACGCCTTCTTGTTCGGCTTCGCGGCCGGCCCTTCGGCGAGATACAGGTCCGCCAATTCCGCGATCGTCAGCGCCTCGCGGCGGACCCGATGGCGCTCGGCCGAAGGATCGCCACCCTTTGCCGCTTCCTTGAGCTTTTCGCCGGCCAGCGTGCGCGCCTCGTCCGGAGTCAGCACACCCAACTTGCCGATTGCCAGCCGGCGGGTGCGGCCCTCCTTGGTGCGGTATTGCACAAGATAGGTTGCGGCGCCGCTCGGCTTCATCCGCACCCCAAAGCCCTTCAGGGCGCCGTCGCCGCTATCCCACAAGAACACGTCGCGGCCGGCCGGATCGGGGCGGATGGCATCGACGCTGCGCTTGCTCAGCTTTGGCATTGTAGCGGTCTCCGGGGAAGCATCGGGGAAGCAGGAGGGAAGCAAACTGGCGCGCATTGTAGCGCAACCGCCCGTACGCGCAAACCCTTGCAGCACGGAAACACAGCTTATTTCAACGGGATTATGGGCGTCAGACGAAACCCGGCGAACTGCCGCGTACCTCTGTCCGTAACAATGGCATTGTAGAGGTCACCGGTTCGATCCCGGTTGGCTCCACCAATTATTTCAGGGGCCTAGTCGGCAGCGGCTAGGCCCTTTTTGCTTGCCTCGGCTACTGTGGTCATGTTTCCTGCGTCCAGTCGACGC
>DASXAM010000202.1:0-2456 GCA_036404275.1 Allostellaceae bacterium | reverse complement strand
CCGGCCATCTGGATCGTCGCCCGACGCCGCGCCGCGCCGAGCGACAGCCGCGAGATGCTGCCCAAGATCGGAATTCCGAGATTGCGCAGCTGGCCGAGGGTGGCGAACGAGCGGTCGAGCTGCGCCACCGCCATCGGCGCGGCGAGCCCGGCCCCGAGCCCGATCAGCAGCACGACCGACACCATCATGGGTCGATTGGGGGCCGCCGGCACGGTCGGGATCTGCGGCGGGTCGACGATGCGGAACTGGATCTTTTCGGTTTTGGTGTCCGCCGAATTGGCGATGTTCGCCGCCTCGCGGCGCGCCACCAGCTCCTCGTAGTTTTTCTTCAGGACGCCGTAATCGCGATCGAGATCCTGGGCCTGGGCGACAGCCCCGGGCGCCGATTGCACGATCTTCTCGATCCGCGCCTGCTCGGCCTCGGCGTCGTCGAGGCGCCGCTGCGCCGCCGCGACCGCACCTTCGGCATCGACCAGCTTGACCTTGATCTGCTCGTAGACGCTGTTTGCGATCTGCGACTTGCCGCCGCCGCCGCTCCCGCCTCCGGAGCCCGAGCCTCGCTTCATCTCGCTCTTCACTTGCGTGATCGCCTCGCGGGTGGCGATCACGTCGGGGTGCTGATCGGTATACTTCAGGCGCAGGCCGTCGAGGCTTTTCTGCAGATCGGCGAGCCGGGTCTCGTCGGGGCTCAGCCGCCCGTTGACGATGACCTGCGGGCCGCGGTCGACCGCCAGCATCGCCGGCACCGCGGCGATCTCCTTGCGCAGCGAATCGCGCTTGGTCGTCGCGTCCTCGAGCTCGCCCTTCAGCCGGATCACCGCCTTGCGCGCCTGATCGAGCTTGGTGCCGCCATCGTCGGGGGCGACCGGCGCGTCGGGGCTGCGGTTCTGCACGATGTCGGGATATTGCCGGGCCAGCTCCGCCCGCCGCTTCTCGGCGGCGCGCAGCTGGTCGCGGTAGGAGGCGATCTGGTCGTCGAGAAAGCGTTGCGCGCTGTCCATCTCGGCACGGCTGCTGCCGGCGGTCTTTTCCGCGAAGATGGTCAGCAGCGACTGCACCACGTTCTTCGCCGTCTCGGGCTTGGTGCTGCGAAAGGAGATGGTCATCAGGTTGGTGGTGATCGGCCGGACCTCGATGTCGGCCGCGAGCCTTTTGAACAGCGCCTCCTTCTCCTTCGGCGTGGTGATGTCGACATCGAGATCGGCGAGGCGGATCAGCTGCTCCAAATTGGGTCGGCTCAGCAAGGTCCGCTGCATGAAATCGAGATGCCGGGTCGGATCGGTGTCCGCCGCCAGGCCCTTCAAGAGCGGTGTCAGCAGCGGATCGGCGTTGAGATAAACGCGGGCGCGCGATTCGTATTGCGTCGGGATGAAGGCGATGCCGATCCATCCGCCGATGCAGATCAGCCACGCCGTGCCCACCGCCAGCCAGCGGTGCCGCCACAGCGTCTGGAGGATGGGCAGGGCGGTTGCTTGGATCGAGTTCATGGAGGGCCCCAATCGGGTGGATCGGACGCGATGGTCTCGGCCGGCTCGACGCGCGCCGGGCGCTTCACCCGGCGGCGACACCCCCCTTTGGCACCGAACCGCATGCTCAAAATCAGAATAGACGTTGTGGGATGATCAGAATGTCGCCGGGCTGCATGGCAACGTTGCTCGACACGTCGCCGTCGCGGATCAAGTCGGTCAAATGCACCGAGTAGGTGTTCTGCTGGCCGTCCACGACGCGCACGATGACCGCGTCGTTGCCGGCCGCATAGCGGGTCAGGCCGCCGACCTCGATCATCGCGTCGAGCACCGTCATATCGGTTCGGTAGGGCAGCGCGCGCGGCTGCGCCGCCTCGCCGATGACGCGCACCTGCTCGGTGAACGGGCCGACAAAGCCTTCGGCGATCACCGTGACGATCGGCTCCTTGACGTACTTGGCCAAGCGCTTTTCGAGCTCGCGGGCGAGCCCGCTCGGTGTCTTGCCAATCGCCACCACGTCTTCGACCAGCGGGATCGAGAGCCGGCCATCGGGACGCACCGGCACGCTTACCGTGAGCTCCGGGTTGCGCCAGACGAAAATGTTGAGCTTGTCGCCCGGGCCAATGCGGTATTCCGCCGACGGCAAGGCCGATGCCGGCGGCGCGGGCGGCAATGACGGGGCGCCCCCGCAGCCGCCGACGAGCATCATGGCGGCCACCCCCGCGGCACGAAGAACGGTCCGGTGCTGCACCCTCGCGCTCCTGTTCACTTTCCCCAACCTGCGATCGGAACCGATGCGCCGCAAGGACTCGCCGCAAAAGGCTACGCGTCCGGCACGTCTCGCCGCACGCCAGCGTAGCTTCCGCTCGGCGCAACGCTATATCACCACCGCGTTCGCCGCGCAATAAAGTCGTCGTCATGACGATGGTTGTCGATGGCTCTCGGCAATGCCTATTCGAGCTTCCGCAAATCGGCTATTGGGCGAGTCTT
>DASXAM010000201.1:0-6572 GCA_036404275.1 Allostellaceae bacterium | reverse complement strand
CATCGGTTTCGACGAGGCGGGGCGTGGCGCCGTCCTGGGCGGTGAAATCGACCCCGCCATAAAGGTATGAGCGAAACGGCGTTGGCAGGTCCCAGGCGCCATAGCCGCGGGCGAAAAGGCCGGGGCGAAAGCTTTGCCCGTCATTGCCCACCATCGCCTTTGTCGGGTAATAGCCGAGGCTGACAAAGTCGAGCCGACCGAGATCGTATTTATCCGCCGAACCGAAATAATAACGGTTCTCGATCCCGAGCCCGTCCTTGAACCCCTCCGGGTTGGCGAGCGAGGTGCCGCGGTTGAGGTTGTTCATCGAATAGGCGAAGGCGCGCAATTCCAACGAATCGAAATAATTCCAGGCGAGCCCGAGATCGGCGTCCCATTCGCGCCGATTGGTGGACGGCGCCAGCCGGGCGGTGCGCTGCAGCCAAAAATCGCTTTGCAAAAACAGATAAAGCTTCTTGTCGGCGACCAATCCGAGGTTCAGATCCGAATTGAGGCCGAGGAGCGGATCGAAGGCCAGGCCGCCGGGCGCCTCGCGCGATCCTGCCATATAGCCTTGCAGAGCAACCGTGCCCCACAAGACGGGGCTCGGCGGAGACCGGCACGGCGGCCCGCCCGGCAAGCCCGGTGCGCAACCCGGCTGCGGCGGCAGCGCCGGAGTTTCGGCGATGGTCGGGGATGACGTCGCGAGCGCGGCGAGCGCCGACAGCGCCAGCCCGCGGATCACCGATCCGTATCTCGATGCCGCCAAAGCCAAGCGCCGGCTCCCCCCGTGCTTCGCCGCAGATTCCGCCGTCCCTCATCCATCGCGAGAGGCGGCCCGTCCCCAAATCCGAGAGCGCCGACATGGCGAGTTGGGCAAACCTAAACGTCTGCAGCTATCTCGACAAGAGAACAGCCGAACCCGAAATTCGCCAGCCGGCGGGGCCATGGCCGAGCAGCCGACATCACCGGCGCAGTCTCTGCAATGCGAGATCGGCGATCGCCGCCGGCGCCGCGTCGGGGATCGCGAAAACCGAGCTCACGTTGATTTCGCACAGCACATAGCTGTTTTCGCCCGATGCGGTGCGCGGCCCGTAAAGAAAGTCGGCGTCCCAGATGATCGGCAGCGAGCTTTTGTCGAGACCCAATAGCGCTATCATTTGCGGCGTCCATTCGCCTTCCATCTTGGCACGCAGCATCTGAAACGGGGCGGCGTCGGCGCCGTGCATAATGCGCGGCCCCGGCTGCGCCTGCGGCGAATCCGGGCCTTCGGGTGGCGGCGGGATCAGCGCCTTGATCAGCTGATGCCCGAAGCCGACGACCTTGTCCGCGCCCATGTAGCAGCGGATCATGCCCTCCGGCAGGCGCGGCTGAAACGGCTGGTCGAGGATGCATCCGTCGGCGGCGATATAGGCCCCGCAACATTCGATGAATGCGTCGAGCGGCATTTCTTGCGGCGCGCTGCCGCGCGCGGCCTCCAGGACGCGCACGATGCCGGTGCCGGCCGGGGAAGCGGAAACCGGCTCGACCTTCCACACACCTTGGCCGCCATTGCCGCGGTTGCGCTTGAGGACGCGAGGCCCCGATGCCGAAAGCCGCGGCGGCAACATCCGGCGGAGTTCGGCCGCGCTGCGGTAGAGATGAGTGTCGGTCCCCCATCCGAGATGCCGGGTGCGATAGAGGACTTCCTTGACGCCCATCGCGAGGATCGTATCCGGATGCGCACTGACCAACGGACCGCGCGCGGCGACATCGCGCAGCATCGCATCGAGCGCGGCGCGGGTCTTGCCCTGGTGGAGCGGATCGACCCAGACGAGCACACCGTCCGCCGCCAATAGCTGGGTGCGCACCTCGTCGGCAAAATCTTCGTCATAGACGACCGGTACGGCCTCGATGCCGCGCCCGGCAAGCGCCGCGAAAACCTGGTGAAAGCGGTTGTTTGCAGCGGTTGCCGTTTGCCGTGCGGCGCGATCGCCGCGCCAAAGAATTGCGATCCGGTAAGCCATGTCGCTCCCTCGACTGTGCGCCCCGAAGGCATCACAAAGCTTGGAAGCGGAACCGGAATTTGGGCCGGCCTGTCCAAGTCGCGCGCTCCTCGCCGGGCGAGTGGCGCAGAGCTTGGACGAGGGACCGTCTGACGGGGTGTCTGCCCTACCCCGCGAGCAGGTTAGCGGCTCGGTGCCCGGCTGGCAATGCTTAACGCGAGGCGGAGAGCCTAACGGATACCGTTGTCGCAGGCGATCTGCACGAGCGTGAAATCGCTCTGACCTACCAGTGCCGGCGCCTCCTGGCAGCGAGGAAAATCAACCACGCGAACATGCACGATGTAGGCCCCTGGCGGCGTGGCGACTATGAAATTACCGCTCGTATTCGTGACAGTTTCTCCAACCACGGTGCGAGCCCTTCGGTCGAGCAGCAGGACTGTTGCGCCCGCGAATGGCCGCGTGCACGGCATGGTCGGCCGGCAAACCGGCACTGAGGGGCCAGCGCTGACCTGCCCGGCAACGCCGGGACCATAGCCTGGTACCACCAGGATGGGCTGGTCGCGCTGCACCGCCTGGTTTCCCTCGGCGGCCAAGGCGAGGCTGCCGCAAATCGCCGCGAAGCCTGTCCCGGCGGCGAGGCGCCCCGCCCCGCGGAATATTCGCCTGAGCCTCGATTTCATCGGACCTTCCCTGGATTCAGGAGCTCAAGGACTATCGCCTTGCTTCCATCGAGCACGTTCGTCCCCGCCGGACTATCGCAGCAATCGGGTTATAGACGGAACCCTCTCCTCAGCGGTGAACCCTATCATGCTTTTGGTTCGATGGCGGACGGGAATGGCCTGCAGCTTCGCGGTCCTCGCGGAAAAAGGATGAACGTGCTTAAGATCGCACGTTGGACCATCGCATCTCGGCGCTCAATCCGCTGGATGGGGAGGAATGGAGATGTTCAAGGGCTTCCGGAATTTTCTGATGCGCGGCGACGTGATCGTCGTCGCCGTAGGTCTCGTCGTGGCGCTGGCGTTCAGCAATCTCGTCAAGGCGTTTACCGACAGCATTATCAACCCGTTGATCGCTGCCGCCCAGGGTGGGGTCAAGGGCCCGGGGCTGGGCTGGCAATTGGTTAGCGGCGGCGGCGACGGCACCTACCTCAATCTCGGCGCCTTCATCTCCGCGATCATCTACTTCGTCATCTTTATGGCGGTCGTGTATTTCGTGATCGTGCTGCCCTATAAGACGGTCATGGCGCGGCTCGGCAAGGTGGTGTTCGGCGACCCGCCGCCGACCAAGACTTGCCCAGCCTGTCTGTCGGACGATTTGGCGGCCGGCGCAACCAAGTGCAAGCATTGCGGCTCGGTCGTCGCCGTGTAGCGCGAGCTTTTGCGGGAATGGCTTCGCGTCGTTGCTCAATAAAATACCGACCGTCCGGCCCCACCGCTCGCCGAGACCAGCTCGCCAGAGACCGCCCAGGCCTTTTCCGACGCCAGGAAGACCGCGACAAACGCGACTTCGGAAGCGTCCACCATGCGGCAGATGGCGTTGCCGCGCGGCGAGTCCGGAGCAAAGTCCCGCCGCTCCGCCTCTTCCGGAGATACGCCGAGTTGAGCGGCACGGGCGGCAACGAGGCTCGGCGTGCGCTCGGTGCGGGTCGTGCCGGGATGGATGCAATTGACCGTGATCCCATCACGACCGAATTGGACGGCCAGTGTCTTTGTCATGTGCACCAGACCGGCATTGCGGGCGCCGCCGCTGAGATTGCCGGCGTTGCGGGCGTTGCCGCCGCTGATGTTGATGATGCGGCCCCAGCCCTCCTTTTTCATAAAAGGGATGACCGCGCGGGAACAACGCAGCGCGCCGACATATTTGACGTTGAAATCCTCGATCAAATCCTCATCGACGACGGTGTCGATCGGGCCGGTCGCGGTGACGGAGCCCCCGGGCGCCGACCCGCTGTTGACCAGGATGTGAAGGCCGCCGAGCTGCTCCGCCGCCTCGGCGACCATATGGTCCACCTGCTCTCTGCTGGTGACATCGGCGGCAAGGGGAAGGATGCGCCGGTTTGTCTCGGACGCCAGCTCGCGCGCGGTTGCCTCGAGATCCCCCTTGTTGCGCGCCACGATCGCGACATCGACCCCTTCGCGCGCCAATTCCCGCGCAATGGCCTTGCCGATGCCCCGACTGCCGCCGGTCACGATCGCATGCTTGCCTTGCAGTCCGAGATCCATGGCACTCTCTCCCCTTAGCGGCGTGACCGCGATTTTATTAGCTCACTGTTGATTGTCCTCGCTGAAGAAACTTGGGGCAAGGACGTTGCCAATTTCAGGAGATGCTGCAAGCGAGGTTCTGGTCTACGGGAGCGGGTGTTTACGCAGAAAGTTGAAGTCGCAGCCGCGGTCGGCTTGCAGGATTTCGGTGCGATAGAGGCGGGCATAGCCGCGATCGGGAACTGGCGGCGGCGTGACCGGCCGGCGGGCAAGCTCGTCAGGCGGAACCAGGAGGTCGATGCGGCGCTCCTTGACCGACAGCCGAATGCGGTCGCCGTTGCGGACCTGGGCCAACCCGCCGCCCGAGGCGGCGTCGGGGGTCACGTGCAGCACGATCGAGCCATAGGCGGTGCCGCTCATCCGCGCGTCGGAAATGCGCACCATGTCCTTGACACCGGCGCGCGCGAGCTTTTGCGGGATCGGCAGATAGCCGGCCTCGGGCATCCCCGAGGCGGAGAGCGGGCCGGCATTCTGCAACACCAGAAAATCGTCGGGGGTCACGTCGAGATCGGGGTCGTCGATCCGCGCCGACAAGTCTTCGAGCGAGGTGAAGACCACGGCCCGCCCCGCTTTCTCGAAGAGCTTCGGGTCGGCGGCGGAGCGCTTGAAAATCGCTCCTTTTGGCGCCAGCGACCCGAACAGCGCCACGAGCCCGCCAACGGGCTGCAGCGGCTCGCCGAGCGGTCGGATGACGCTGCGATCGACCGGGCCGGCGGGCGCGGCGAGGCGTTCGCGCAACGTCGCGCCGGTCACGGTCAGGCAATCGAGGTGCAGCAATGGCTGCAATTCGCGCAAGACCGCGCCGATGCCGCCGGCGGCGAACAAATCCTCCATGTAATGCGGACCGGTCGGCTTCAGATCGACCAGCACCGGCGTCTCGTCGCTGATTTGGTTGAGCCGGTCGAGGTCGATGTCGATACCGGCGCGCCCGGCGATCGCGGTCAGGTGCAGGACCGCATTGGTCGAGCCGCCGATCGCCATTAGCAAGCGCAAAGCATTCTCGACCGAGGCGGGGGTGACGATCCGGTCGGGGGTGAGGCCGTTTTTGGCGAGCTGCATCGCGGCGCGGCCGGTCGCCTCGCCGGCGCGCAGCCGATCGGCATGGACCGCCGGGATCGCGGCGGTGCCGGGCAGGATCATGCCGAGCGCTTCGGCGATCGAGGCCATCGTGCTCGCCGTCCCCATCACGGCGCAGGTACCCGCGGTGGTGGCGAGGTTGCCCTCGACCTCCTGGATCTCGCTGGCCGACACCTCGCCGGCGCGGAACCGCGCCCAGAATCGGCGGCAATCAGTGCAGGCGCCGAGCCGCTCGCCGTGCCAGCGGGAAGTCATCATCGGTCCGGCGACGAGCTGGATCGCCGGCCGGTTCGCCGATATCGCCCCCATCAGCTGCGCCGGCACGGTCTTGTCGCAGCCGCCGACCAGGACCACCGCATCCATCGGCTGGGCGCGGATCATCTCCTCGGTGTCGATCGCCATCAGATTGCGGAACATCAGGCTGGTCGGCGACAGGAACACTTCCCCGAGCGAGATCGTCGGGAAGGTCAGCGGCAGCCCGCCCATCGCCAGCACGCCACGCTTGACCGCCTCGATCAGCTCGGGGAAATGGCGGTGGCAGTTGTTGTAGCCCGAAGAGCTGTCGGCGATGCCGATCACTGGCCGCGCCAGCATGTCGGTCGAATAGCCCATCGAGCGGGCAAAAGAGCGCCGCAGATAGAGCGCAAAATCGGGGTCGCCGTAATTGGTCAAGCCGCGGCCGAGGCCGAGGGGTTCGGTCATGCTGTCCTCTCGACGCGAGGGATGCGCCAGCTTGCCGTCCCGGTGCCGGCCTAGGCAAGTGCCGCGGGCCCGAGCCGGAAGCGAGCCGGATGAAATTTATCGCCAGAAAAATGGAAGTGGCCGTCGCAGGATTGGGGTGACGTCAAAAGGTTTGTGTCAGCAGGAGAGGGGTGCTGACGCCCTGGTTTTGATTTTCGTGGTTGAAGACGGCGAAGAGGATGCGATCCATTGAGGTGCGGTCTGAGAAGACGCCCATCGGGCGGGTTCGCCGCCGGACCTCACAAAAGCGTCGCTCGATAGCGTTTGTGGTTCTGACTTTCTTGCGCTCGATCAGCGATTTGTATCGCCAGCAGGTCAGCAGCTCATCGAGATCGTCGCGCAGGCAGGCGACCGCCTTGGGATAGTTCGGCTCCCAACGGTCGGCCAAGCGGCGGGCGGCGGAACGTGCCTGGGGCAGGGTCTTGGCGTTGATCACCGCCTGCAGGTCGGCCTTGACGGCGGGCTGGTCGGCAAGCCGCACCTTGGCGAGCACATTGCGCATCTTGTGCGCCCAGCAGCGCTGCACCGG
>DASXAM010000200.1:0-5668 GCA_036404275.1 Allostellaceae bacterium | reverse complement strand
GGCCCGCAGCGTAAACATCCACCCGACCCGATCGCGGCCCCGATGTTTGGTTTGCCGAAAGCCGCCGGCTTCTTTGATCCAGCCGAACGGCTCCTCGATGCGTTTTCGGATGCGCTGGCTGATCGTGTAGCCGGCGTGCCGGGTGGTGCGGCCGTCGATGGACGAGCGGCGGTTGGTGGTGTTCTGCGCGACGTGGGGCCTCACCCCCAGCGCCCTGAGGTTGGCGACGTGGGCGGCCGCGTCATAGGCCTTGTCGGCGCCGAGCGTGACCCGACCCGAAGGGGCGGTCGTTTCGATCATCGCCTCGGCGGCGGCGCGCTCGGCCCAGCCCGTCGCCTGGGTCAACTCGGCATCGACGATGAGCCCGTTGCGGTTCTCCATCGGCACGTGGCCGAGATAGGCGAGCTTGGCCGGCTGGCCCGAGGCCTTGCGGTAAAGCCGGGCTTCGGGATCGGTGGCCGATTGATGGGTCTCATTCGACCGCTTCTCGCCGCGGAAATCCCGCTCGCCGTTGCGGCCGGGATCGGACGGCGCGCCGCTGCCGTCCTTGGGCTGAAAGCTCTTGATCGACGCCCAGGCCGCGATCAGCGTGCCGTCGACCGAGAAGTGTTCGCTCGACAGCAACGGCTTGACCTGCCGGTCGGCCAGCACCGCCAGCAGGAATTCCCGCGCGATGTCGCCCTCGAGCAGCCGGTCGCGGTTTTTGGTGAACACCGTCACGTCCCACACCGCGGCGTCCATCGACAGGCCGACGAACCAGCGGTACAGCATGTTGTAGCGCACCTGCTCCATCGGCTGCCGTTCCGAGCGGATGCCGAAAAACGCCTGGATCAACAGCGCCCGAAGCAGTTTCTCCGGCGGGATCGACGCCCGGCCATACGGCGAGTACAGCTTCTGCAACACCGGCGACAGGCGCTCGACAGCCGCGTTCACCACCACCCGGATCACCCGCAGCGGATGATCCTCGGGAACCAACGATTCCGGGCTCTGATAACTGAACAGCGATCCCGTTTGCTCGTCCGCCCCGCGCATCAAAACCCCCTAGAAAATCCCACCAGCTCAGTGAATCAGATCATCGCCAAGCCGAATAGCGAATTTCCGCACCCTGTTAGGCCGCACCTGCGGCGACCTGCTGTCGAAAATTAAATAAGCCAATCCCCAAATCCCCAAATTAGGAATTTGCGGATATTTCCGCTAGTTATTTTCGGGTCGGCTAATACATCGTCACTCGTCGCCGATCGCGGCGAAATATACCGGAGTGACGATGACGACGGATCGCAAGATGCGTGTGCGCGAGGCCGCCCTATATCTCGGCCTCGGCAAATCGACTCTCGACAAGATGCGCGTGACCGGAGACGGACCGCCGTACTACCGGATCGGGCCCGCGCGGCGGATCGTGGTCTATGACCGCGGCGACCTCGACGCATGGGTCGCAGCTGGCCGCCAGCGCAGCACGGGCGAGGCGGCATGATGGCCCGCACCGGGCCGCCCAAAAAGCGACGAGGCGGCCCCGGACAGGCCGCCCCGATCGATACACAGTCATACTCGCCCCGGCTGTATAGCCGATCCCAGCCCCGGCCGCAAGCCCGGAGGCGGCCGTGACCGGCGCCCCGATGCTGCGGGCCGCCGGGCTGTGGCGCAAGACCAGCGCCGCCGGCAACGAGTATTTCGTCAGTCGTCTCGGCGGCGTCAAAATAGTAATCCTGAGTAATCGCGACCGCGGTGAAGACTAAATCCGGCCGACGCACTATCTGTTCTTCGCCGACGGCGAAAAACGCCAGGATGATGTTCGGGTCGCCGTGCGGGCCGAGCGGCCAGCCAGGGCGCGCACCGCCTATGCGGGCGGCCCGCCCGATAGACCGCCGATCCGGCCCGACAGCGTGCCGGACGATCCGGTGGACGACCTGTGGCGGCGGGGCGAGCCATGACCGGCCCCGAGCTGATCGCCGACTACCTCCGGCGCGGGTGGTCGCTGGTCCCGATCCCCGCCGGCCGTAAGGGGCCGCGCATCGCCGGCTGGCAGATCCGCCGATTCGGCGCCGAGGATTTCCCGAGCGGCAGCAACGTCGGCGTCATCCTCGGCCCGCGGTCGGGCGAGCTCGTCGATATCGACCTCGACTGTGCCGAGGCGCTGGCGCTCGCCGACCTCTACCTTCCGCCGACCGGGGCCGCGTTCGGCCGGGGCTCAAAACCCCGATCGCATCGGCTCTATATCGCGCAGGGCGCGGTCTACGAGGCATTCGCCGCCCCGGACGGCGGCAGCATGCTGCTCGAGCTGCGGGCTGCCGGCCGAGATGGCGGCGCGCACCAAACCGTGCTCCCGCCATCCGTGCATCCGAGCGGCGAGACGATCTCATGGCACGGCGACACCATCGCCCCGGCCGTGTTCGGGGCCGCCAAGCTGCGGCGACGGTGCGCCTATCTGGCCGTGCCCTGCCTGGTCGCCCGACATGTCAGCCACCATGCGGCCATGCGACCAGGACCGGACCTGCCCGACCTGCTGCGCGAGGCAGACCCCGTGCTCGGCCGGGCAGCCTATGCCTGGCTCGCCCTACCTGATCCCGACGCGCCCCGATGGCAGCCCAAGCCCCGACGCGAGGTGACGCGCGACGATCTCGACCTCGCCGAGCTGGTTGCGGCCATCCCCAATGATGGCGAGGACTGGCACGGCTGGAATCGCGTCGGCATGGCGATCTTCGCCGCGGCGGACGGCTCCGATCATGGCGGCATAGTATTCGACGATTGGTCCGCCAAGTCGCCAAAGTATAACCCATATACGACCGCCGCTCGGTGGCGTCATTACCACCGCTCGCCGCCATCCAAGATCGGCATCGGGACACTCGTTCGCCTGGCGCGGGTGGCCGGATGGACTCCGACGAGGGCCGCGTGATGGACCCGGCCTTCATCGACGAGGAGTCTGAGCCCGTGCCGCCGCGGCCGAACGGGCACGATCGCGGCGCCCAACGGTTCACGTTCACACGGTTCCGCGACATCGAGCTTGGGACGGCGCCGGCCTACACGGTGCACGGCATCATCCCGCGGCTCGGCGTCGTTATCGTCTGGGGAAAGCCCAAGTGTGGCAAGACCTTCTGGGCGTTCGACCTGGAAATGCACGTCGCGCTCGGTTGGCCGTATCGCGGGCGCGAGGTCGAACAAGGCGAGGTGCTGCATATCGCCTGCGAAGGCGTTGCCGGGCTCGCGGCACGAAAAGAGGCATGGCGGATATTCCATGCTGCCGCAGTGCCGGATGACCCTCCCTTTTGGCTTTGCAAAGAGACATCGCTCGACTTGATCCGCGATGCCGAAGCGGTCGCCAAAGATATCTTTGCGCAATTCGGCGATCGGCCGATCCGCCTAATAACGATCGACACCCTCAACCGATCCCTCAAGGGCAGCGAATCGAAAGATGAGGACATGAGTGCGTATGTTCGAGCCGCTGTCCGCCTCGCCGAGCAATTCCAATGCGCCATTCTGATCGTGCACCATTGCGGCTATGACGCGACGCACCCGCGCGGCCATACATCTCTGATCGGCGCGGTCGACGCCGATATTGCGATCGCAAAAGACGCCGGCGGCATCATCTGCGCGGAAGTTCAAAACATGCGAGACGGCGCCGCGGGCGCGCAAGCTTACAGCCGTCTGGCTGTGGTCGAAGTCGGTTACGACGACAACGGCGACCCGATCCTGTCGTGCGCCATCGTTCCCGCCGATCCGCCGGCGGCGCAATCGAACGCCAAACCAAAGGGCACCAAACCGCCGAGCCCGATGGCCTCCAAGTTCTTTGGCGCCCTTGGCGACGCGATCGCTGCGCACGGCCAAAAAATGCCGGCATCGGCTGGTCGCCTCGCCTTAACAAAAGAACGTTGGGAAGCCGAGGCAATCCGGCTCGGGTTGCTCGATCAAATCCCAACGGATAGAGAAAAAATGCGCGCGGCTCAAAACCGCCGCGATGCTATTTTGTCGAAATACCGTCGTGAGTTAATCGCGGCGAATTGGCTCGCGTGTAATGACAAGCTGTTGTGGTTTATTAGGAAGGAAAACTCATGAGCTGTTTTATTTCATCGTTTGACGGCGGATATATCAATCTCGATCGGGTTACGCGAACCGTTGAGTTTAAAAACAAACATGGCGTCTGGTGCCGATCGTACTACGACAGCCGAGACGATAAGCTCGGCGAAACCTTAGCTAATATCGATCTTGAATTAGCGACAGCTACCGTAGTCTCTGCCGCACCCGGCGCCACCGCGATCCTGCTGTGGCTCTATTGCCCCGATCCCCACAGGCGCCCAACCGAGGATCATATCTGCATTGAGGTTGTCCCGATCATCGCCTGGCGCATACCGCCGCGCGATGCCGCGATCCCGGTCTTTATAGAAACGCTCACTGACGACCGGCGTTACCTGATCGCCATGCCGGAGGGCAGCATTTGCGATCCGGAAAACCGCATCTATCGCGACTTGGGCGAAGCCAAGGCCGATGCGCTCGCCAGCGCACAAGCGGCATGGGATCGGCAGCATTCGCAAGCCAAAAAAGGCGCTGAAACCCCTTGCCAACTGCCGATTTTGGCTGCCAACCAAACCGATAGTTGAAAATGACCGTTTTTGGGGTTTGCCAACCGCCTTGCCAACTGCGGGTCCGAAATCGTGCCAACCATGCCAACCATGCCAACCATTGCCAACCATCTGCCAACCGCCTTGCCAACTGCGGTGCCAACCGCCTTTCAACCTGCCGGCGTGCACCACTGCCAACCATCGGGGGGTTTCCTTTAGAACCCCGATGGTGGTTGGCACCGAGGCGGTTGGCATGGCTGGCACCACCGCCGGCAAAGGAAGATTCTTCCCTGTCGGCGCTGCCAGAGACACACCGGGGGCGGGTCGATGCGGGCAGCTGATCGGGGACGGATTTGCGGCTCGCCGCCGCGGTGTCGCAGTTGATGCCGGACCCGCGCACCCCGGAGGGAATTACGTCATGCAGCACGACGTAAATCGCGAGAGCAAGCGGCGCGGGCGCCCCAAACGTTGGAGGGAGAGTGTGATGGACGACATCGTGAGGGTCGAGCTGGTGGCGGAGTTCCGCCTCCTGACTGTGATGACGGAGCCGAACAGTTTGGTGATCCGCGTGAGGACGCGCCGCGGCCGCGAGCACAATTTCGGCATTCCGCGTGACGGGATGATCCACGTGATCGAGCAATGGCTGATCGACCTGCGGGCGGAGGCTGCCAGGCGTCCCGTGACGGGCGGCGACATCGGTCAATGCTTGACGCCAGGCCCCCAGGAAGGCCGCGCAGGCGCAAGCCGGCATGCCTCGGCTACCCTTGCCGCCGCCGCCGGCGGAAGCTCGCCAGCGGGCTCCGCAGGCCCCTTAGCGGCGATTTCTATCGGCGGACAGGTAACGACGCGCGCGGACAGGTAACGACACGTGCGGACAGGCAACGATACGCGCGGACATGTAATTCAACGTACGCATTCTCCATCTTGATTTGACACCGTTTCTCGCTTACATGGGTAGATGGTTTCGAGCGTAGCGGGGGATTTATTGTTTTCGGCCTTTCGGACCTTGTTTCGCGGCACCGAGCGGCGGTCTATCGGTCGGCTCGACGACCCGTTGACATTGGCGTTGCTCGGCGGCGCCCCAACGGCCGCCGGCATCGCGATTACGGCCGAGACGG
>DASXAM010000199.1:0-2935 GCA_036404275.1 Allostellaceae bacterium | reverse complement strand
TTCCACCCGTTCCAGACATGGGGACCGACCGCCCGGATATCGGCGACGGTCAGCACCAGCAGCAATTTCAGCCGCTCCGGCGATTGCACGCGCTCGATAAAATCGCTGGTCGTCTGCGGGTCGTCGATATCGCGCTTGAAGGCGGTAGCGCTCATCAGCAGGTGCCAGCGCACCAGCCACGCCACCGTCTCGGTCTCTTCGGCGCTGAGCCCGAGCCGCGGCCCGAGCTTCAATGCCACGCGCTCGCCCAAGACCGAATGGTCGCCGCCGCGGCCCTTGGCGATGTCGTGCAGCAGGACTGCAACATAAAGGGCGCGGCGCGAGGCGATTGTCGCGCTGAGCTGGGTGGCGAGCGGCAATTCATCGGCGAGCAGCCCCGCCTCGATCCGGTGCAGGATGCCGATCGCAAACAGCGTGTGCTCGTCCACCGTAAAGGAATGGTACATGTCGTACTGCATCTGTGCCACGACACGCCCGAAATCCGGGATGAAACGGCCCAGCACACCGGCCTCGTTCATCCGGCGCAATGCCGTTTCCGGGTCCTTGCGCGAGGTCAGGATGTCGAGAAACAGCCGGTTCGCTTCAGGATCGTCGCGCAATTCCCGGTCGATCGATCTGAGCGCATGGCCGGCCGCCCGCAACGCCCGCGGATGGATGTCGAGCTCGTTTTGCTGCGCGGCATGAAAAAGGCGCAGCAGCGCCACCGGGTCCTTCGCGAAAAAATCCTCGGACGGGACCGTCAGCCGCTCGCCTTCGACGACAAACCCGGCGAGCGCCCGCTTTCCCCCCCAGCGCAGCCAAGGGAGCCGCCGCTTGCGCCGCTGGTCGGCCTCGATGATCGCGCAAAAGATGCGGGTCAGGTCGCCGACATCCTTGGCGACCAGGAAATAGTGCTTCATGAACCGCTCGACGCCGCGGCTGCCGGCGTGGTCGGTATAGGCCATCCGCCGGCCGATCTCGGTCTGCACGTCAAAGGTCAGCCGCTCCTCGGGACGGCCGGCGAGGTAATGCAGATGGCAGCGCACGGTCCACAAGAAATGCTGGGCGCGGGCGAAGCGCCGCGATTCCTCGGCCGACAGCACGCCGAGATCGACGAGCTTTGCCACATCGTCGATGCGGTAGATGTATTTCGCGATCCAGAACAGCGTATGCAGGTCGCGCAGCCCGCCCTTGCCCTCCTTGACGTTGGGCTCGAGCTGGTAGCGGCTGTCGCCGCCGCGCCGGTGGCGCTCGTCCCGCTCGGCGAGCTTGGCTTCGACGAATTGGGCCGCGGTGCCGCGCACGATGTCGCTGTCGAAGCGGCGTTTCAGCTCGCGATAAAGCGCCTCGTCGCCCCACAGATAGCGCGCTTCGAGAAGGGCGGTGCGGATCGTCAGGTCGGATTTGGCCTGGCGCAGGCATTCATCGACCGAACGCGTCGCCTGCCCGATCTTGAGTCCCAAATCCCATAAAACATAGAGCAGGTATTCGATCAGCTGCTCGGTATGCGGGGTCTGCTTGTAAGGCAGCAAAAACAGCAAATCGATGTCGGAATAGGGCGCCAGCTCGCCACGCCCATAGCCGCCGACGGCAATGATCGCCAAATGCTCGCCGGCGGTCGGGTTGGCGAGCGGATAGATCTCGGCGCCGACGACGTCGTAAAGCGCGCGAATCAGCTGGTCGATCAGAAAGTACTGCTCGCGCATGACCGCGGCACCGTCGCCGCTCGCCTCGAAGCGGCGGCGGATTTCGGCGCGGCCGGCGCCGAGCGCTTCCTTCAGCAGCGCCACGAGCGGCCGACGATCGAGCGCCAGCAGCCGCTGCGAGCGGGCGGCTTGCGCCAATTCCTCGGCCAGCGCCCGGCGATCGACGATGTCGCGCTGGCGATGGATCGCGGCCATGGTGTTTCTTTCCGGCCGCGGCGCGGTGGTGGTGGCGGCGCTCACAAATGGCGTCCGGCGTCGACGGTGACGATCGACCCGGTGGTATGGGTCAAATGGGTGATGCTGGCCATCACCGCCAGCGCCACGTCATGCGCCTCGATCGCACGCTTCAACGGTGCCGCCAGCGCCGCCTGGGCCATCATCTCCTCGGTCCGGCCCGGCACAAAGCCGGTATGCACCATGCCCGGTGCGACGACGACGACCCGGATCTCGGGTGCCAGCACCCGCGCCAACGCCATGCTCATCGTGTTGAGCGCGGCTTTCGAGGCGCCGTAAATGATCGAGCTGCCGGTGCCGTGCTGTGCGGCACCCGAGGAGATGTTGACGATGACCCCGTCGCCCGACGCGCGCAGCATCGGCGCAAAGGCGCGGATCGTCGCAAAGGGGCCGCGGACATTCGCGGTCAAGACCGCATCGATCAGATCGTCGTCGAGCGCTTCGAGGTCGCGGTGCGCCACCATGCGGGTAAAGCCGGCGGAGTTGACCAAGATGTCGGTCCGGCCGAATTCCGCCTCGACCGCCGCCGCCACCCGCCGGATCTGCGCGGTGTCCTCGAGCGGGAGATGCATTGCCCGGTGCCCGGCGCCGGGCAATTCGGCGATCAGCGCCGCGGCGCGGCCCGCCCCCTTGTTGTAGCCGACGACGACTTTGGCGCCCGCCGCCGCGAGGAGCCGCACGCTCGCCGCCCCGATCCCGCTCGACCCGCCGGTAACAACCGCGATCTTGCCGGTTAGCAGAGCGTCATCCTGCAAAGGCATCTCCCGTTCGGATCGCCGCTTTTTGGCTGATTCTACAGCAAATCAGCAGCGAACGCGCGCCCCCTCGCGAGGCCGTGCACACCGCCAGCCACGCGAAGGCTACCACATGAATACGGCAACCGCATGGGTATCCGCTTTGCTTCCGCCGGGTTGGCGTTTCCGCGAGCGGAAAGGATTTTGGCGCAGAGCCCGACGACCGAAAAAATTCAGGCGGTGTGGCCCGCCGGCGCGGGCTCGTCCTGGGCGAAGTCGAAC
>DASXAM010000198.1:0-15026 GCA_036404275.1 Allostellaceae bacterium | reverse complement strand
GCTGGTGCGCGACGCGGGCTCCGAGGTATTGCCGTTGTCGCCGGTCGGCGGCTCGGTCCTCGGCGCACGCGCGGCGATGCTCGCCGGGGTTTCGGGATCGATCGCCGCCGCCAGCACGATCGCCGATTTGACGCTCGAATTGCTGGCCAAGCTCGCCTTCACCGCGCTCGGCCTCGTCTGGCTTGTGCATCTGCGGCCCGGCTCGCCCTTCGCATGGCCGGTGGTGCTCGGCTTGGCCGCCGCTTGCGTGGTGACGGCAGGGTTTGTCCTGGCCCAGCGCAGAGGCGCGCTCGTCGCGGATTGGCTCGCCGTGCGGCTTGGCCGCGGCTGGGCCGAGCGCACTGCTGCGGGGGCAGCGGCGTTGCAGGCGAGTTTGGAGCGGGTTTATCGCTTGCGCGGCGGGCTGTGGCGCGGGTTTGCTCTCCATCTCGCCTGCTGGATCGGGGGGGCGGGCGAGGCGTGGATTGCGCTCCAGCTGATCGATGCGCCGCTGCCGGTCGGCTCGGTGCTGGTGGTCGAAAGCCTAGTCTACGCGGTCCGGACCGTCGCCGTCGTCGTGCCCAACGCGGTTGGGGTGCAGGAAGGGGCCTATATTGTCGTCGGGGCCGCGTTCGGGCTAAGTCCGCAGACGGCACTCGCGCTGTCGCTGATCAAGCGGGCGCGCGACTTGGCAATCGGTTTGCCGGCAATCGGCGTCTGGCAGGCGGTCGAGAGCGGGCGGTTCTGGCGTCGCGCGGCACTGCGGAGAAAACCATGAGCGAACCCCTGCCAGTCCTTTATCTGTTGCGTCACGGCGAGACGGCGTGGAGCCTCTCCGGCCAGCACACCGGGCGCACCGACATTCCGTTGACCGAGCGCGGCGAATCCGCGGCCCGCGCGCTCGGCGAGCGGCTGCATGGGCGGGTATTTGCCAAGGTGCTGACGAGCCCGTCACAGCGCGCGCGACGCACCTGCGAGCTCGCCGGTTTTGGTGGAGCGGCTGAAATCGATCCCGACCTCGCCGAATGGGATTACGGTCAATACGAAGGGCGGCGGACGGTCGAGATCCTGGCGGAGCGCCCCGGCTGGCAATTGTTCCGCGACGGTTGCCCGGGCGGCGAGGAGGCCTCACAGGTTGGGGCGCGGGCCGACCGCGCGATCGCCCGCATCCGCGCCGCCGGCGGCGACGTGCTGGTGGTGTCGAGCGCGCACATCCTGCGTGTGCTGTCCGCGCGGTGGCTCGGGCTGGAACCAGCGGGCGGGCGCTATCTGCTGCTCGGCACCGCGAGCCTGAGCCTTCTCGGCTATGAGCACAATCTCGAAGAGCCGGTGATCCGGCTCTGGAACGACAACCGGCCGGTAACCTGACCGGGTTTGCCCCGGTTGCCTCGCTGCCCTCGAATCGACATTGTTGCGTGCTCGCTGTCGAAGGAATGGTCGGGGATTGAGTAATGGCGTGGAGCGGCGGCTGGCGATGGGTTGCGGTTGTTGTCGCCGTCTTGGCGTTGAGCGGTTGCGGCAAGGAAGAGAAGGCCGCGGCACCGCAAATTCGGCCAGTGCGCACGGTCACCGTCGAGCCGCGTGCCAATGGCGAGACCTTGTCGCTGACCGGCGAAATTCAGCCGCGCTACCAGGCCGATCTTGGCTTTCGCGTCAGCGGCAAGATCTTGGAGCGGCCGGTCGATGTCGGCTCGCAGGTCAAAAAGGATCAACTTCTCGCCCGGCTCGACCCGCAGCAATACCGCCAGGATTTCGAGGTGGCGAAAGCCGAGGTCGCCAAGGCCGACGCCGAGGTCGCGCGCAGCCGGGCGCAGGAATTCCGGCAGGGCGAGCTCTTGAAGAACGGCCACACCACACGGGTCGCCTACGACCAGGCGCTGAAGACGTTTAGGACGGCGCAGGCGCAGGCCGCCGCGGCGCGCGCAAAGCAGATCCAAGCAAGCGAAAACCTTGGCTATACCGAGCTCAAAGCCGATGCCGACGGGGTCATTTCGGCGATCGGCGCCGAGCCGGGCCAAGTCGTCAGCGCGGGCCAGATGGTGGTTCGGCTGGCGCAGCCGGGCGAGCGCGAAGCGGTCTTCAACATCGCCGAAGCGAGCTTCAAGCACCCACCCAAGGACCCGACTGTCGCGGTCCGGCTGGTCAGCAATTCCGAAATCAAGACCGAGGGCAAGGTCCGGTATATCTCGCCGCAGGCCGACCCGACCACCCGCACTTACACGGTGCGCGTCTCGCTGCCGGAAGCGCCGCGGGAGATGCGATTGGGCGCGAACGTCGTCGGCAGCGTCACGGTCAGCGAAGGGCCGGCGATCACGCTGCCGGCGAGCGCACTTTTCGACAAGGACGGCAAACCCGCGGTCTGGCTCGTCGGCGCGGACCATACCGTGCAGCTGAAGCCGATCACGGTCACGCGCTACCAGGACAATTCTGTCGTCGTCGGCTCCGGGCTTGCCAAGGGTGAGATCGTCGTCACCGCCGGCGTGCATAAGCTCGTTCCGGGCGAGAAAGTCCGGCTGGCGGAGGCGAGCGCCGGGCGATGAAGGGGTTCAACCTTTCCGAATGGGCGATCCATCATCGCTCGTTCGTCTGGTTTTTGATGATCGCGTTTGTCGCGGCGGGCGTCCTCTCCTACGCCAAGCTCGGCCGCGAGGAGGACCCGTCCTTTACGATCAAGACGATGATCGTTCAGACGCAGTGGCCGGGCGCCACCGTCCAGGACACGATGGAACAGGTCACCGACCGGATCGAAAAGAAACTGCAGGAGACCCCGTCGCTCTGGTACTTGAAGAGCTACACTAAGCCCGGTGTCTCGACGATATATGTTTATTTATTGGACAATACTGCAAAGGACCAGGTCCCCGAGATCTGGTATCAGGTCCGAAAAAAAGTCGCCGACATCAAGGGCACATTGCCGCAGGGGATCGTCGGGCCGAATTTCAACGACGAGTTCGGCGACGTCTTTGGCATCGTCTATGCCTTTACTGCCGACGGCTTTACCAAGCGGGAATTGCGCGACTATGTCGAGCAGGCGCGCACCGAAATCCTGTCGGTTCCGAACGCGGCCAAGGCGCTGCTGGTCGGCGCCCAGGACCAGAAGATCTATCTCGAATTCGATACCAAACGTCTGGCGGGGCTCGGCGTCAGCCGCGACGACATCATCCAGAGCTTGCGCGAGCAGAACGCGGTGACGCCATCGGGTGTCGTCCAGACCGGCAAGGAGAAATTCGCGGTCCTGGTTTCCGGCGCATTTAGCTCTGTCAAAGACTTAAAAAACATCAACCTTTTTGCCGACGGCAAATTCTTTCGGCTCGCCGATGTCGCGACGATTACCGAGGGCTATGCCGACCCGCCGCAACCGATGTTCCGGTTCGACGGCCAGCCCGCGATCGGGCTGGCGATTTCGATGGCGCAGGGCGGCAACATCCTGACCTTTGGGAGGGCGGTGGAACACGAGATGGCCGAAATCACGGCCAATCTGCCGATTGGTATCGAGCCGCACCTTGTCGCCAACCAGCCGGAGGTGGTCGAGCAATCGGTTCACCATTTCACAAAATCGCTGTGGGAAGCGATCGCGATCGTGCTGGCGGTCAGCTTTTTGAGCCTCGGATTGCGCGCCGGGCTCGTCGTCGCCTGCTCGATCCCGCTCGTGCTGGCGATCGTCTTTGCCTACATGGAATATGCCGGCATCAGCCTGCAGCGCATCTCGCTCGGCGCGCTGATCATCTCGCTCGGCCTCCTCGTCGACGACGCGATGATCACAATCGAGATGATGGTGAGCCAGCTCGAAGCGGGCGTCGACCGCGACCACTCCGCGACCCATGCCTGGGTCACCACCGCCTTTCCGATGCTGACCGGCACGCTCGTCACCGTCGCCGGCTTTGTGCCAATCGGGTTCGCCAATAGCGGTGTGGGCGAATATTGCTATTCGCTGTTTGCGGTCATCGCCGTCGCCTTGTTGGCATCCTGGATCGTCGCGGTGCTGTTTGCGCCGCTGATCGGCGTCACGATCCTGCCGAAGACGATGAAGCCGCATGGCGGCGGCCATGGCGAGCCCGGCCGCGTGATGCGAATCTTCGGCGCGTGCCTGCGGTTTTGCCTGCGCGCCCGCTGGCTCGTCATTGCCGTAACGGTGGCACTTTTTGCCGCCTCGCTTTACGGCTACGGCTTTATCCAGCAGCAATTCTTTCCCGCTTCGGACCGGCCCGAGCTGGTCGTCGATCTGACGTTGCCGCAAAATTCGTCGATCTACGCGACCGAGGCCGAGGTCCAGCGCTTCGAGCAATTGCTCAAGGGTGATTCGAACATCGAACGCTATACGTTCTATGTCGGACAGGGTGCGGTCCGCTTCTATTTGCCGCTGAACGTGCAATTGGCGAACGACTACTTTGCCGAAGCGGTGATCGTCACCAAGGGGCTCGCCGAGCGCGACATCGTCAAGGCGCGGCTGGAGAAAGCGCTCAATACCGAATTCGCCGATCTGACGACCCGGATCTTTCCACTCGAAATGGGCCCGCCGGTCGGCTGGCCGCTGCAATATCGGGTCAGCGCGCCAACGCCCGAAGCGGCCCGCGCGGCCGCTTTTCGCGCCGCCCAGGTGATCGGCCAGAACCCGAATACCCGGCTTATCAATTTCGATTGGAACGAGCCGATGAAGAGCCTCAGGATCCGGGTCGACCAGGACAAGGTCCGCCAGCTCGGCGTCAGCTCGGCTTCGCTCGCCGATGCGCTCAACGCCGTCGCCACCGGAACCAACGTCACCCAGGTGCGCGATTCGATTTATCTCGTCGATGTTGTCGCGCGCGCCCCGCTCGCAGAGCGCGCTTCGCTGCAGACCTTGCGTGATTTGCAGGTATCGCTGGACAACGGCAAGACCATCCCGCTGAGCCAAGTCGCGACGGTCGGCTACGGGCTCGAGCCGCCGGTCATCTGGCGGCGCGATCTGGTGCCGACAATCACGATCCAGGCCGATGTGGCACCCGGCCTCGAAGCGAAAACGGTCGTCACGCAACTGGCGCCGGCGATCGCCGCGCTGACCAAAACGTTGCCGGCCGGCGACACGATCGAGGTCGGCGGCACAGTCGAGGAAAGCGCCAAGGGCCTGACCTCGGTCGTGGCGGTGTTCCCGGTCATGATCTTTCTGATGCTGACCATCCTGATGGTGCAATTGCAAAGCTTCCAGAAGGTGTTCCTGGTGGTCAGCGTGGCCCCGCTGGGGCTGATCGGAGTGGTGCTGGCCTTGCTGCCGACCCATACGCCGATGGGATTTGTCGCGATCTTGGGCGTGATTGCGCTCAGCGGCATGATCATTCGCAACTCAGTGATCCTGATCGACCAGATCGACATGGACCTCGCGCGCGGATTGCATCCTTGGGATGCGGTCATCGACGCTACGACGCACCGGCTGCGGCCGATCGCGCTGACCGCGGCGGCGGCGATCCTCGGCATGATCCCGATTGCCCCCGAGGTCTTCTGGGGGCCGATGGCGTATGCGATCATCGGCGGGCTCGCCGTTGCGACGTTGCTGACGCTCCTCTTCCTGCCGGCGCTCTATGTCGCCTGGTTCCGGATCAGGGAGCCCGAGCGAGAGCCGGAGGCCGCCATTGCCGGAAAACACGCCGCTGCCGTCTGAAGCAGCCGGCGAGCCGCTGATCGGCGTCGTCAACGCCGGCTCGTCCTCGTTGAAATTCGGTTTTTACGAAGGCGACAGGCGGCTTCTCACCGGGCAGGTCGAGGGGATCGGCACGGCGCCAAAGGCGAGCGCCATCGGCGCCGATGGGAGGCCGGTGGCGCCGCCCGATTTTGCCGTCGCGGCGCTGCAAGCACCCGACGCAGCGCTGCCGATGGTGCTGGCCTGGGGACGGGAGCAGCTCTCGGGCCGGCCAATCGCAGCGCTCGGCCATCGCGTGGTCCACGGCGGCGCCATGCATTCGCAGCCGGCGCGGGTCACGGCGGAGTTGCTCGCCGAGCTCGAGGCGCTAGTCCCGCTCGCTCCGCTGCACGAGCCGCACAATTTGGCGCCGATCCGCGCGGCGCTCGCGCTCGATCCGCAATTGCCGCAAATCGCCTGTTTCGACACCGCCTTTCACCGCACGATGCCCGAGATCGCGCAGACCTACGCGCTCCCGCACGCGCTCTATGACGAGGGGGTGCGGGCCTACGGCTTTCACGGACTCTCCTACGAATATATCGCCTCGGTGTTGCCGGCGGTGGCGCCCGAGATCGCCGAAGGTCGTGTCGTCGTCGCCCATCTCGGCAACGGCGCATCGATGTGCGCGCTCAGTGCACGCCGGTCGATTGCGACGACGATGGGGTTTTCGGCGCTCGACGGTCTGGTGATGGGGACGCGCTGCGGCGATGTCGATCCCGGAATCGTGCTCCACCTGCTCCAGCAGAAACGCATGTCGCCGGAAGCGGTCACCGATCTCCTCTACCGCCGCTCGGGCATGCTCGGGCTCTCCGGCGTTTCCTCCGATTTGCGCGAGCTTTTGGCGAGCGACAGCCCGCGGGCGCGGTTTGCGGTCGAAATGTTCTGCTATCGCGCCGCGCGCCATATCGGTTCGCTCGCCGCCGCGCTCGGCGGCCTCGATGCGATCGTGTTCACCGCCGGTATCGGCGAGAACGCGGCGCCGATCCGCCGCGCCATCTGCCAGGCCTGCGCTTGGCTCGGTCTCGAATTGGACGACGCCGCGAACGAGCGGCACGCCGCGCGGATCAGTGGCGCGACCAGCCGGGTCGGCGCCTATGTGATCAAGACCGACGAGAACCTGGTCATCGCGCGCCACGCCCGCTCGGCGCTGGGGCGTCGTTGAGCTCGAGTTTCAGGTCTGCTTGAAAAAGCGGGCGGCGTTGTCCCACAGAAGCTTCTTTTTGGTTTCGCCCGACAGGCTTTGCCAGGCAATGATGTTGTCGACCGAGTTCGGGAATTGGCATTCCGAATGCGGGTAGTCGGACGCGTACATCAGCACCCCGTCGCCGAGGAACTGATTGACGTAGTTGTACATGTCCTCGCCTTCGTGATGCTCGATGCTGCAGAAGAAACGGCCGCTCTGCATGTATTCGCTGGGCTTCATCTTGAGGTCGGCGGTGCCGCCGACATAAACCGCCTGCTCGTCGAGGCGCTTGGCCCAGAAGGGCAGCCAGCCAAAGCCGCCTTCGAGCACGCCCATTCGCAAAGTCGGGAAGCGGTCGTAGAGCCCGCCGCCGATAAACGACGCGACAAACCGCATCGCCCCCCAGGGATGCGCAGCGGCGCGACCGATAAAGATATTGTCCCACAGATCGAGATAGCCCGGGTAGTAGGGCGGGTTCCAGGTAAAGCTGTGGTTGGCGATCGGCAGATCGTGCTCGGCCGCGGCCTCCCAGATCGGATAGAGGTCGGGATGGTCGGCCGGCAGGTCCTTGGCGAGGAGCGGCAACACCGCGACCGCCCATTTCGACTTGCCCCATTGCCGGATTTCGCGCACCGCCTCGGGCACATTGCGCGAGGAGGCGACGATCAGGCTCTTCAGCCGGTCGGGATAGTCGGCGGTGAAATCGGCCATGTGCCGGTGATAGGCGCGGATCATGCCGATTTCGAGCGCTGGGTCGTCGAGCCCGACGACGCTGAGCCACGAGGTCGGGATCAGGAAGTGGGTGTCGACCCCTTCATCGTTCATGTCGGCGACACGATTGGCGGCCTGGTCGTCCTGAATACCGGGCCGCGGCATTTTGGTGCCCCGCCATTGCGTGTCGCGCCCGGTAAAGGTTTCGGCCGGCGCCTTCTCGCCGAGCACGCGGCGGTAGAATTTGGTGCCGACCCGGTACTGGTGCATGTCGCCGCTCGCTACCCGATACGGCGCCAGCTCGGGTAGACGCGCGCGAAAATCCGGATCGACGTAGCGGTCCAGCACTTCGGCGCAGGGATTGACATGAGTATCGGAATCATAGGCGCGGTAGCCATTGCGCATATCGCCTCTCCTCGGCACAGACAGCGTCGTCGCGAACTGGCGCTATCATAAAAGCGCCGGCAATGGCTGTCGACGACCACAGGTGGTCAGCGGCGCGCGACACCCCGCGCCGGCGGCTTTGTCGTTTTGCCGCCATTCGCGGCGCGGTAAACCGCTTTGTTGGTTTCGACGTTGAAAGCGGGCGTCGGCGGCCGCGCGCCAAATTGCGGCCGGGCCAGAATGCGCGCCGCCAATTCGAGGTGATTGCCGATGTCGAAATATTCGATCATGTCCGGGTGATAGCGGCCGAATTGCAAAAAGGTGTGGGTGCGCGAGGCGATGATGCGGCAGCCGAGCTCGAGCGCCTGCGAGATCGGGCCGGACGAGGACTGGCCGACCTCGAGATAGGGAAAGACGACGGTGTCGCAGATCGCCATGCCGGCGAGAAAATCCTCGTCGCTGGTGGCGCCGAGAAAATGGACCCGCTGCGACAGATCTTTGGGGTGATCGACCAGGAGATCGCGCATCGCGCTGTCCACGGCAACCGAAACCGCCGGCGCCCCCGATCCGGGGCAGGCGCGGGTGCGCTCGGCGATGTTGGTGTCGATATAGCCGGCGTCGAACAATGACGAGACCACCGGATCGAGCGTCTGATGCGGTTTGATCTCGTTCGGATGGACGCCGCCGAAGATTAAGAGATGATATTCCCGCGGCAGGTGATGCAGGGTGCGGATGACGGTATCGAACCCCTTATAGCGCCCAAAAAAACCGAACACCCCGATCAATTTGCTTTCTTTGGGAACATCGTCGAGCAAGGCGAACCGCTTGCGCGACGCAATCCGGCGGACACCGGCGGCCTCGTCGGCGCTCAAAAACGACAGCGGATGATCGTAGACGTTGCGCAGGCCGTAGACGTACTGCATCGTGCGCAGGTCGCGGCGAGTGTGCACGATGATCGAGATCGGCTTGAACCGCTGGGCTCGCCGCAGCCGGCGGGAGATCCCAGCCGACAGCAGATGAGCGCGGTTGTATTGCGCCCGCAAAGCAATGGCCTTGGCCAGTCTGCACTTAGCGATAAGGTCGAAAAATTCCTTGTAGTCGAACGATTCGGTTTCGAGCATCGTATGAAACGTCACCGAGAGCCGCGGCGCCGCGTGCGCCAACCAGCCGAAACGGCGATAGATGTCGCGACCGGTGCGGCCGAGAGTGCCGTGCTCCAATTGAATGTTGACCGTGTCGAACTCTCTGATCTCGCGGCAGATATCGCGGATATGACGATCGCCGAATTTGCGCACCCGGCGATGGTTGCTGCGCAGCAGGTATTGGTCTAAATCAAAAACGGTTATGTCGAAGAAATCGTCGAGCTGTTTCTTCAGGCTCTTGGTGTAGGCCGCGATGCCGCACAGCTCGTTATAGGTCGAGACCACGGCGAGGCGGGCACGGGCCGGGCGGGCCGCCGCGCGCAACGGGGAGGCGAGGGGCGCAGCCGAGGGGAAGACCGGGGGCCGTGATGTCCCGAAACCGACGCTCGCCATAACCTGCTTCTCCTGCCGGCGCGAACCGCGGGTTAGAGGTGATCGCGCACCGATCTGAGGGTGAGGCCGCCGATCGCCCATACCGCGAAGGCGATCAGGAAAATCGTGGCGAGCGAGCGCAGCCGGCGCGGGTAGAGCGGCTCTTCGGGCAGGCTCGGCGGGACGAAATCGGCAATGTACAATTGTTGCCGGTCGGCGGCGCTGCGCGCGCGGTCGAGGGCTTCGAGCGCGTGCTGATAGGCGTTTTCGGCAAAGCGGCGCTCGGCCTCGAGCTGTTCGTAGGTCCCCATGACGCGGGAGAGCGCCTGCGCCTCGGTTTTCTTGGTATCGGTGACTTCGCTTTCGACCGTGCGGCGCTGCGCGCGCAACGCCGCGATCTGCGCCTCCAGCAATTTGAGCGGCGGCGCGTCGCTTTGCATGTATTCCTTCATCGTCGACAATTCGGTGTCGGCGCGGACCAGCTCGTCGCGTACCCGCGCGTCGAGCGCCTCGGCGGAATTGGCGGTGCGGTGCGGATCGATCAGGCCCTCACGGTCGCGAAAATCGCGCAGTTTTGTGAGCGCCGCGGTCAGCCGGCGCTCGGCCGCCGCCACCTCTTTTTCCGAGTCGTGCACCGTGTCGCGCCGCGCCCGCGCGGAGAGGCCGTTGACCAGCCGCTCGGAGGCCACAAGGATCCCGCGCGCCAAAAGCAGCGCATCGCGCGGGCTGAAGGCACGGGCCCGAACCACGATCGTGCCGTTGGTCGGGTCGAAAAACGCATCGACCTGACGGCGCCAATAGGCGGCGAGCTCCTCGATCGGCACCGCCGGCCGCAACCGCGCCAGCCAGTCGGCCCTGTCGGTCGAGAACATCTTGCGCAGGTCGAGCGTCCTGCCGAGGTCGTCGACCGCCGCCCGGCTGGCGATATATTGCACGACCACATAGGAATCGAGCCCGAGCTGGGTCGGCGACAGGCCGGCTTGAAACACCGTGCCGGGCTCCGGGCGCACCGGCGCCGCGGAACGCAGGCCAAAGCGAAACTCGGCCACATATTGGTCGGCGGCAATTGCAAAATAATATAAGGCGGCGAGCGCTGTCGGCAGCGCCACCATTATTACGAACGACAGCAAACCGATTGAAGCTCGCCGGCGGTACGGAACACCGGTCGCCGCAGCGGGATCGTGGCGGGCAGGCCATAGGGCGCCACGACGGGAGGAAACCGCGGGCAGATTCGCGGCCGGTTCCGGCTGCGCCGTAGCGGAGCCGGCCGGCTGCGAGCGCAGAGCGGCGGCGGTCGCCGTCATGCAGCCGCGTCCTGAAGCATGCAGTGAAACCGGCCGAGCGCCGCCTCGATATCGTCGTAGAGCGTCAACTCGCCGTCGGCGAGAATTGCACCTCGGTCGCAATATTGGCGCAGGGTGTCGCTGTTGTGGGTCACCAGGATGATGTCGGAACGAGCGAGCCGCGCGCGAAACGCTTGCGCGCATTTGCGCCGGAACCGCTGGTCGCCGATCTCGGTCACCTCGTCGATCAGATAGACGTCGAAATCGATGGCGAGGCAGGCGGCAAAGGCGAGCCGCGCCCGCATCCCCGACGAATAGGTATTGACCGGCATCGTGAAGTATTCGCCGAGCTCGGCAAACTCGGCTACGTAATCGACCATCGGGCGCACCCGCGCGCCATAGATGCGGGCAAGGAAGGCGGCGTTTTCGCGGCCCGACAGCGCTCCATGAAACGTGCCGCCAAAGCCCAGCGGAAACGATACTCGCGCGTCGCGCCGGATTCGGCCGCGATCGGGCGCCTCGGACCCGGCAATCAGCCGCACCAAGGTCGATTTGCCGGCGCCGTTGGTACCGAGAATGCCGAAATTATGGCCGGAATCGAAAGTGGCGCTGACCTCGTCGAGCACGGTCTTGCGGCCGCCTAGCGTGCGGTACGCCTTGCTGACCCGTTCGAGCGCGATCATGACGGCTCGTAGAGCCGGCGCCGCAGCGCCCGCTCCAGCGCCAGCCCGGCAAGCAGCGAGAGCGCAGCAACCGCGAGCAGGTAGGAGCGGTCGAGCCAATGCGGCTCATACTCGATGAAAAAGCTCGACCGGAACCAATCGACGGCGTGCAGCACCGGGTTCCAGGCGAGGATATCGCGGACCCAGTCCGGCATCATTCCCGGCACGTAAAAAATTCCCGAGCAGAAATACAAAAGCCGGGTCAGCTGCGCCCAGATCTTGTCCCACGATCTGAAAAAGCCGGTGACGACCGCATTGCTAAAGCCGATGCCGCAGCCGAGAAGCCATATTGCGGCGAGCGATCCGGCCACTCCGAGACCGTCGTTGGGAAGCGCGCCGATCCCGACAAACACAAAGCCGGCGAGCATGATGCCGGCGACAATCAGATCGGTGACGAGCTCGAGGAGACCGCGTGCGATCAAGACGTCGAAGGTTCGGACCAGCGGCAATTGCAGCAGCGGGCCGTTGCTGGTGACGGCATAGGTCATGCTGCTGCTGGTATGGACGAAGAGGTGATATGGGATGATGCCGGTGTAGTAAAAGATAAAGAACTGCGTGCCGATCGGCGGTCGGCCATGCATCATGACCGCAAACACCAACGACAGCAGCAGGATGTGCAGCATCGGCTCGAGCAGCGCCCAGCCGTAGCCGAGGGTCGAGTCGCCAAACCGGGTCCGGGTTTCGCGAATGATCAGCGCGCGCACCACCCGCCACTGGGTCAGCGCCGCCTCGATCAGGCCGCCTGCCGGGCGCGGCGAGCGCGGCAGCCGCGTCACGCCGTCATCGAGCACCACACAGTCGGCGTCGAACCCCGCGAAGCGGCGATTGAGCACCTGCAACACCGCCTGGGCATATTCCTCGTTTCCCGGTGCGGCGGTGATCAGTTCACCGCCGACCGCCAGCGCCTCGCGCAGCCGGCCGGCGTCGAAAAACACCGTCAGCTGCGACCGCTTGGTCTCGGCATTCGTCGGATCAAGGACGGCGGCCTGTCCAAATGCGTCGGCCGCCGCGTCGAACCGCCCCAGCCGATAGAGAAGGTTGCCGCGATAGACGTGGTATTCGGCGATATCGGGCGCGGTGCCGAGCGCCTGCTCGATCGCGGCGAGCGCGTCGTGCGGCCGGTGCCGGCGCATCTCGATCTCGGCCAGAAGCCGCCAGGCAATGTCGTCCTGTGGGTTGCCGACGAGGCTGGGCTGAATAATGTGTGCGGCCTCATCCAATCGCTCGGCGCGCAACAGCAGCTCGGCCGCATGAATCGCGCTCAACCGGTCATCGGGCGCCGTCGCCGCCGCGCGCTGCGCAAAGTCGAGCGCCGCCTCGAATTGGCCGAGAGCAAGCGAGCACGCCGACAAATGGCGCAGCACGCGGGCGCTCGCCGGGTCGCTCGCGGCGGCCCGGGCAAAATACTGCGCCGCCTCGGCCCAGCGGCCGGCGGCTTCGAGCACGGCGCCGGCGTGAAACGCGAATTCGAACGAGTCCGGCTCGAGCTCGCTCGCCCGCTCGGCGTGATAAACAGCGCGGTCCGACTGACCGACGACGGCAAAAGACCCGCTGGCGTGGCGGTGTCCCGCAGCCCAGCGCGGGCGCATCGCGATCAGCCGCTCATAGGCCGCCGCCGCCTCGTCGTGCCGTTCGCAATTGCTGAACAGCCAAGCGCAAAAATCCGCGATCGGCTCGGATCCAGGCTGCAGCTCGAAGGCGGCGCGGGCGCAGCCGACAGCGGCGTCGCGCATGCCGCGGTAATACCAAGCCTCGCCGAGCCGGCAGTAAAGCGACGCCCGCACGCCGTCGGTCAGGGCTTCGTCCCGTAAATAGTCGAAACAGACGTCGAGACTGCCGACGCGCAGCGCGTGTTGAAACCGGTCCGCGACCGTCGTCTCGTCCGATTGCTCGACCGTGTCGCTCAACCGTACAATTCTTTCGCTGCCGGGAGCCGACGCTTGAGAAGGCGCTTTACCGCCGCGCTCACCGGGCCGGGAACCTGCGGCCTTGGGGTTGCCGACTAATCCCCAGCGGGTTTGTGATGTCGCAAATATGCTTTACTATCGTCACGGTCACGTCGGCATCGCGTCAGCATTCCGTCAAAAGAAATGCCCACAAGATCGCCTCCGGCCACTTGACGAATCAGTTCGGATCGCCTGGGTTTTGCGGCCCCGAGGCGCTATAGGCAAAATGCCTTTCAGATGGCGTGGATGGTCGAGGGCGCGTGCCTACTGCTGCCGCCATCGAGCGCAACGACCAATGCGTCGCATCGGGCGACGTGGTCTCCAGCGTCAGGCGGATCGTCTCGGCAATCTCCGATCCTCGCATTCATGGGCGGTTCCGTCAGCCGATCTTGGCGCGCACCCGCTCGTCGCGGCGCATGCGCGCGAGCGCCGCTTCGCCGCCGTTTGTCGCGTGGTAGAGGTCGAGCGCGTCGAACTCGTCCTCCGGCGGCGGCGCGACCGATAAATCGCTGTAGGCCCAGCGATCGGGGGCCGCCAGAACCTCGTTCAAGATCGCCTTGGCGCGGCGATAGACCCTCCAGTAGCGCGCGGCCTTGACAAGGATTTCCGCCGCTTCGCGCGGGTAGAACACAAACGGGCTCTCGCGCGGCAGCCCATAGCGCCGCTCGCCCCGCGCCTTGCGGCGAAAGGCGCCGCCTTCGAGCGGGTGGACCGCCTCGAACATCGTCATCAGCTTGAACCACAGAAGCGTCGTCAAGGTCGTGTGCGGCCGGCCGTTCGGGTGGGCGGCGGCGCGGCGCAATACCGTGCGCATATGGTCAAAGCTGTAAAAGCTCTCCCAGGCGGCGCGATAGGCTTCGGCCCAATCGTCGTCGGTCATGCGCGGATGGTGCGCCACCCGGTGATAGAGGTCGTATTTGTTCAGATCGCCGTCCATCCAGACGCCTTCCTGCCACAAATTCTTGTGGTCTTCCGATCCCGGCAGCGGCGTCAGATAGAATAATTCGAGGATGTCGAGCGGCAATTCACGCTTGATGATATCGATGTCGCGCAGCACCGATTCCTTGGTGTCGCCGGGGAAACCGATGATATAGCCGGCGCAGGTGATCGCCCCGTGCTCGCGCCATTTCTGCAGCATGACGCGGTATTCGGTGATCTTGTTCTGGTGCTTTTTGCTGGCGATCAAATTATCGGGGTTGATGTTTTCGAGCCCGATAAAGACCCGCCGCACCCCGGCCTGCGCCGCCTTTTCGATAAAGTTCGGAATGCGGTGGCACAAGGTGTCGACCTGGATCGTAAAACCGATTTTCAGCCCCTCGCCGAGCCGCAGCCGGATCATGCGGTCGAACAGCGCCTCCCAATGGCGATTGCGGGCAAAATTGTCGTCGGTGATGAAAAAACGGCGAATGCCCTGGGCGTAATTGTCGCGGATCGCGCGTTCGAGATCGTCGGCGGTGCGCGACCGGCTCTTGCGGCCCTGGACGTTGATGATCGTGCAGAAGGAGCATTGGTACGGACAGCCGCGGCCGAGATCGAGGCTCGACAGCGCGCCCGAGATGCGCCGGATATGGCGCGGCGACAGCATCGGCGGCGGCTCCCCTTCGAGGCCGGGCAGCTCGCTCATAAAATTGTAGATCGGCTGGAGCGTGCCGGCCCA
>DASXAM010000197.1:0-16767 GCA_036404275.1 Allostellaceae bacterium | reverse complement strand
GCCGAGGAGTGGGTGTAGACGAGATCGTTCGAGATCAGCGCGTTCAGGGTGGCGATGTCCTTTTTCGCCATCGCGTCCATGCGCTGCTTGTCGAGGTCGATGACCTTTTGCCCGTTGCCTGCCATGTCTCTTCTCCTTCTTTCGATCTGGGAAGGTCAGCGCACTTCCAGCACCAGCTTGCCCCTGAGATGGCGCCCCTCGCTGACCCGGTGCGCCTCGGCTGCGTCGGCAAGCTTATAGCGCACGATGTTGGGCGGCCAGACGGCACCCGCGGCATAAAGCGCCTTCATCCGCTCGAGATGGGCGCGGTCGCGTTTTACATCCGGGCGCAATACCACGACATCCTTGCGGCTCGGCTCGAACCCGGCGGGCGCGGCGGCGATCCAGACGAGCCGCCCGCCCGGCTTCAGGACTTGATAGGAGCGGACCTGCACCTCGCCGCCGACGGTGTCGAAGACGACGTCGCAATCGCGGACCGCCTTGGCGAAATCCTCGTTGTTGTAGTCGATCGCCCGGTCGGCGCCGAGGCTCTTGACGTAATCGTGATTGGCGGCGCTGGCGGTAGTGACCACGCTGGCGCCGAGATGTTTCGCCAATTGGATCGCAAACCCGGCGACGCCGCCGGCACCCCCTTGGATCAGGATCGTCTCGCCCGATTTGAGCTTGGCGGTGTCCTCGACCGCCCAGAGTGCGGTCAGGCTGGTCAACCCCATCGCCGCCGCCTCGGCATGGCCGAGCCGGTCCGGCTTTTTGGCGACCAGCGCCGCCTTGATCGCGAGCTTTTCGGCGTAGCAGCCCTCGATCCCCTGATCGGTCACGCCAAAAACGGCGTCTCCGACCTTGAAATCGCTGACACCGGGCCCGAGTGCCGCGACGACGCCCGAAAAGTCACGGCCGAGAATGTGCGGGAATGTGAGGTCGGAATACCGGCCGGAGCCGAGCCGCACCTTGTAATCGGCGGCGTTGACGCTCGCCGCATGGATATCGACGACGATCTCGCCGGGGCCGGCGACCGGGTCGGGCGCCTCGCCATAGCGCAACACCTCGGGTCCGCCGTGTCTCGTCAGCAGCACCGCCTTCATCGCCCCCTCCTCGGCCGCTTCGTCAGCCGAG
Organism: Allostellaceae bacterium; assembly: GCA_036404275.1. GTDB lineage: Bacteria > Pseudomonadota > Alphaproteobacteria > ATCC43930 > CGMCC-115725 > AP-15. The sequence continues at coordinate 15,654 of DASXAM010000197.1, read as the reverse complement.
ACTAGCGGCCGCGCCGATCATCGACCAGCGGCCCTTTGCATGTCCTCGACGATTCGGCAGGCGGCGTCGGACGGATCGGGGGCTTGAACGATCGGGCGGCCGACCACGAGATAATCAGCGCCGGCGGCAATCGCCGAAGCCGGGGTGCCGGCGCGCTTGTGGTCGTCGAGCCCGCTGCCGGCGAGCCGCACACCCGGAGTGACCACGAGCAGCCCTTCAGCATCGGCGGCGCGGCGGATCGCGTTCGGGTTGTCCTGCGGCGCGGCGATGATGCCGTCGCAGCCGCACTCCCAAGCCGTCCTGGCGCGCGCGACGATCAGGTCGGCGAGGCTGCCGGTATAGCCGAGCTGACGCAGCCCCTGCGCGTCGAGGCTGGTCAGCACCGGCACCACCAGGATTTTGAGATCGCTGTCCTTCTTGCCGGCGGCCGCGGCGCGAATGATGTCGGCGTCGCCGTGCACGGTGACGAAATTGACGCCGCGTTCGGCGGCATGAGCGACGCCTTGGCGCACCGTTTCGCCGATATCGAACATCTTGGTGTCGAGGAAGATTTTCTTCCCTTTGGCCAGCATGCCGTCGATCAGCCGGTCGAGGCCCGCGGCAAACATCAGCCATAGGCCGATTTTAAAAAACGACACGATCCCGTCGAGCTTATCGACGAGCGCTCGCGCCTCGGCGATCGTCGGCACATCGAGGGCCACGATCAGACGGTCTTCCAGCTTCAACGGAATGGCTCTCGGCGGCGACATCGGGCACCCATCTTGGTGGTTCATGGGTGTGCTCCGGCAAAGGGTGTTACATTGCGCGCCGTTGCCCGCTCGACCACGCGCCACAGATACCAGCTTGCCACGGTCCGGTAGGGTTGCCAGCGGGCGCCGCAGGCGGCCAGCTCCTTTGGCGACGGCAGCGCCCGATCATAAGCGATCGCAAAGCCTTTGCGGACGCCGTAATCGTCGGCCGGCAGCACATCGGGGCGGCCGAGGTGGAAAATCAGCAGCATCTCCGCCGTCCATCGGCCGATGCCGCGAATCGGCGTCAAACAAGCGATGACTGCTTCGTCGTCGAGAGACCGGATTTGCGAGGGATCCGGGATTTCGCCGTCTGCCGCGCGGCGCGCCAGGTCGCGCAATGAGAGGATTTTGGCGCGCGACAGACCGGCGCCGCGCAATTCTTCCTCGGATGCGGCGAGAAGCTCCTCGGGAGTCGGACAGGTTGGCGCCCCCGGGAAGAGCGCGCAGAGCCGGGCAAAAATCGTCGCCGCAGCCTTGCCTGTAAGCTGCTGGTAGACGATCGCCTCGGCGAGCGCGGCGAAGATCGTCGGCTGCCGCTCGCCGTCCAGCCGAAACGGGCCGATGCTGTCCACAAGACCACCGAGCACGGCGTCGGCACGGCGCAAATGCTCGATCGCAAGCTGCGGGTCGAAGCTCGGCCAATTTCGGGCGGGCATTTCGCTGGGGCCGGGCATCGGGCGCATGGTCCTATGTTATCATCGGGGTCACGACAAGGCGGGAGGCGAATAATGGCCAAGCGGCAGGTGACCTCGCCGCGATTGCGGCAGCCGAGCGGGCATTTCTCGCATGCGACGATGGTCGAGGCGCAGGGCCGGCTCGTCTTTATCTCGGGCATGACCGCGCGTCGCGCCGACGGCACGATCGCCGGTGTGGGCGACATCGAAGCTCAGACCCGCCAGGTATGCGAAAATCTGAAGGCGGCGGTCGAGGCCGCCGGCGGACAGATGGACGACATCTGCCGCGTCGATGTCTATATCCGCAACATGGAGCATTTCGATACGATCCACAAAGTCCGGCGCGAATATTTCAAAGAGCCGCTGCCGGCCTCGACCATGGTCGAGGTGGTCAAGATGACCTCGCCCGACTACCTGATCGAGATCAGCGCCATCGCCGTCGTGCCGGCGCCTGCTTAGAAATCGAGCGCCAGATAGGCGGCGCCGGGGAGCGGGTTGTCGTAATAGGGCGGGATGGGGCGGAAGCCCAGCGCTTCGTAGAGGCGGCGGGCGGCCGCCATCGAGGCGACGGTGTCGAGCAGCATGCGGCGATAGCCGTGCGCGCGGGCGTCGGCGATCAGCGCTTCGCACAAACGGCGGCCAAGACCGGAGCCGCGGAATCCGGGCCGGACATAAAGGCGCTTCATCTCGCAGCTCGCGCGCTCGTGGCGGCGATAGGCGACGATGCCTGCCATCTCGCCTTCCGCCCATGCGATCAGCATCACGCCGTCCGGCCGTGCATAGCTTCCCGGCAGCCCGGCAACTTCCGCCGCAAAGTCCTGAAAGCCGAGGTCGATATCGAGGCTCGCGGCATAGTCGCGCATCAGCCTTGCAACCTCTTCGCGATCCCGCGGCCAAACGGCTTCGGCGATCGTGGTCACGATCCGGCGGCGGCGCGAAACGCCTTCTCGAATTTGGCAAATTCGTCGGGGGCGGCGTCGGACACCGCCCAATAGCCGAGGTCGCCCGCGGTCCAATGATGCAAGGTGTAGCCACCGCGGCTCGCGGTTTTTCCGAAATCGCCAGCCCGCGCCGGCAGGACGAAGACGTTGATGATGTGCTTGCCGGCGCGATAGACCAGCGCCGGCACCGGCTTGCCCTCGATCAGGTCGAGACGCCCGCCGAGGAGCGGAAAGCCTTGCGCGGCGAGATCGATGCCGGGCGGCGACAATTCGGTGCGGCCGGCGAACCACGGCTTGACCGTGTGCTTGTCTGAGGAGGCCACATCGGTCAGGTGGCCGGCCAACAGCGAGCGCAGATGGCTGTCGATGATCTCGTTCGCAATCACATTCTCCTGGCGTTCGCCGGTCAGCACATAGGTGCCGCCGGAGCCGAGCGCGACCGCGATCAGGAGCGAGGCCGCATAGGCGAGCCAGCCCGGCGCGCGCCAGGCGAGGGGTGCCGAAACACCGCGCTCGCGGCGCAACGCCGCACGGATCCGAGCGTGCAATTCCATCGGGGCGCGGTAGGAGGGTGCCGCCGCACGGATACCGGCGCGCAGCTTTTCGAGCGCCTCGGCCTCGGGGCCGCATTCGCGGCAGTCGAGGAGATGCTCACGCAAGGACGCCCGCTCGGCGGCGGCGAGCTCGCCGTCGAGATAGGCGTCGAGCCGCGGCCGGGCCTCCTCACACTCCATGCTCACCCTCCTTCCCGTCCCAGGCCCGGCGCAACGCCGAACGCGCGCGGTGCAGCCGCGACATGACCGTCCCGATCGGCACCCCGGTCACCTCGGCGATCTGGCGATAATCGAGCTCCTGCAATTCACGCAGCACGATCACCTCGCGCAGCGGCGCCGGCAACCCCTCGATCAGCCGGTCGAGCCGGCGCAAATCGGAGCGGCTCTCCAGCAATGCGTCGGCGCCGCCGGCAGCGAGCACCGCATCCGCCCGTTCGTTCCCCTCCCCCGGGGCGTCGAGCGGCACGATTTCGGCCGGCCGATTGCGCTCGAGCCAGCTGTAGCAGCTGCGCCGCACGATGCGCAGCACCCAGCTTTTGGGGTCGCCCTCGCGATAGCTGTCGAAATAGCGGAACGCCCGCAGCACCGCCTCCTGCACGACATCGGCCGCGTCGGCATCGTTCCGCGTCAGCCACCGCGCCAGCGCATAGGCGGCGTCGAGATGGGGCAGCACCACCGCCTCGAACCGGCTCTTGCGCCGCCGCTCCGCCAGCCAAGCCATGCGCCCTTTTTCTACACCACCTTTGGCATGACCACAGCGCAGCCGGTTTTATTCGCCGCTCGACCGCATCGAGCCCGCCGTTGCAATCGCCGCGCCGCCCGATCACACTCATTTGCACAGAAAAGGATCGTGCCGATGGAAATGACTGGCGAATTTCATATTCCGGCGTCGCGCGAGCGCGTCTGGGAAGCGCTGAATGACCCGGAAATCTTGAAGCAATGCATTCCCGGCTGCGAGACGATCGAGAAGGTGTCGCCGACCGAGTTCACCGCCAAGGTCGTGGCCAAGGTCGGGCCGGTGCGCGCGAGCTTTGGCGGCAAGGTCAATCTGTCCGACCTCGACCCGCCAAAGGGCTACACGATTTCGGGCGAAGGGAGCGGCGGTGTCGCCGGCTTTGCCAAAGGCAGCGCCAAGGTCGATCTCGACGAAGAGGGTGCCCATACCACCCTCCTCAAATACGCGGTCCAAGCACATGTCGGCGGCAAATTGGCGCAGATCGGCTCGCGGCTGATCGACGCGACCTCGCGCAAGATGGCGGCCGATTTTTTCGAGCGCTTCGCCGGGGCGGTGGCACCGGCACCCGCAGCCGAGCCGGCGCCGCAAGCAGCGCCGACACCAGCCGAGCCCGCGCCCGAGCCGGCCGAGCCCTCTCCAGAGGCGGCAAAGCCAAAGGATTTGCGGCTGCCGCCGGTGCTATGGGTGACCGGGCTCGCCGCGATTGTCGGCGCGATGCTCTATTTCTTCACCGGCCGTCGCGTAACCCGCTGAACAATGCGGCGAGCGGCTTGAGCCGAACGCCCGGCCGGCATAAAAACCTGGCCGGCGATGCAGGGAGGTGGCGATGCAAAAGACGGTGAGCCTGACCGTGAACGGCAAGCCGGTTTCGGCGACGGTCGAGGGCCGCACCCTCTTGGTGCAATTGCTGCGCGAGCAGCTCGGGCTGACCGGGACCCATGTCGGCTGCGACACCAGCCAATGCGGCGCCTGTGTCGTGCATGTCGATGGCGAGGCGGTCAAGTCGTGCACGCTATTGGCGTTGCAGGCCGAGGGCCGTTCGGTGCTGACCATCGAAGGGGTGGCGAACGGCGACACCCTGCACCCGATGCAGGAGGCGTTCCGCAACAACCATGCGCTGCAATGCGGGTTTTGCACGCCGGGCATGGTGATGAGCGCGCTCGACCTCGTTAAAAACAACCCGAACCCGACCGAGCGCGAAATCCGCGAATATCTCGAAGGCAATCTCTGCCGCTGCACCGGCTATCACAACATCGTGCTGGCAATCGCCGAGGGAGCGGCGGTGATGCGCGGCGAGGCGCCGCCGGCAAACCCCCACGGGGTCGCGGCGGAATAGTGCCGTGGCTACCATCGGCACTGCGGTCAAACGGCGCGAGGATTTCCGCTTTCTGACCGGCCAAGGCAACTACACCGACGACATCAACCGCCCGCGCCAGCTTTACGCCTATATCTTGAGAAGCCCGCACGCGCACGCTCGGATCAACGGGATCGATATTTCGGCGGCCGCGCGCGCACCGGGTGTCGCCGCAATCTATACCGGCAAGGATATGATGGCCGACGGGGTCGGCGGCCTTCCTTGCGGCTGGCAGGTGCATTCGAAGGACGGCTCGCCGATGGCCGAGCCGCCGCACCCGCCGCTCGCCGCCGACCGCGCGCGCCATGTCGGCGACCCGGTCGCCGTCGTCATCGCCGAGACGCTCGAAGAGGCGCGCGAAGCGGCCGACCTGGTCAATGTCGATTACGCCGAGGAGCCGGCGGTCGCCGACCCGGTCGAAGCGCTGAAGCCCGGGGCGCCCCAGCTCTTTGCCGAGGCGCCGGGCAACCTCTGCTACGACTGGCATCTGGGCGACCCCGCGGCGGTCGATGCGGCCCTCACCGCCGCCGCGCGCGTCGTCAAGCTCGACCTCGTCAACAACCGGCTCGTCCCCAATGCGATGGAGCCGCGCGCCGCAATCGGCGAATATGACCGCGCCACCGGCGACTACACGCTCTTCACGACGAGCCAGAACCCGCACGTCATCCGCCTGTTGATGGGCGCCTTTGTGCTGCACATCCCGGAGTCCAAATTGCGCGTCGTCGCGCCGGATGTCGGCGGCGGCTTCGGCTCCAAGATCTACCACTATGCCGAGGAGGCGATCGTCACTTGGGCCGCCGGCAAACTGCGGCGTCCGGTCAAATGGACCGCCGAACGCTCGGAAAGCTTTATGTCGGACGCACATGGCCGCGACCATGTGACTCATGTCGAATTGGGTTTGGACCAGCAGGCCAAGTTTGTCGCGCTCAAAGTGTCGACGATCGCCAATATGGGCGGGTATTTATCGACCTTTGCACCCTGCATCCCGACCTATCTCTACGGCACGCTGCTCGCCGGCACCTATACGACGCCGGTCATCTACGTCGAGACCAAGGCGGTGTTCACCAACACGGTACCGGTCGATGCCTATCGCGGCGCCGGCCGTCCGGAAGCGACGTTTCTATTGGAGCGGATCGTCGATTTGGCCGCCGACGAGATCGGCATGGACCCGGCCGAGTTGCGCCGGCGCAATTTCATCCCGACGGACGCCTACCCCTACCAGACGCCGGTGGCGCTGCAATACGACAGCGGCGATTACGGCACGACCTTGGAAAAGGCGCTGCAGGCCGCCGACTATGCCGGCTTCGAGGCGCGCCGGCGGGACGCGCTGGCCCACGGCAAACTGCGCGGCATCGGCATCGCCACCTATATCGAGGCCTGCGGCCTCGCGCCCTCCGCCGTGGTCGGCTCGCTCGGCGCCCGCGCCGGGCTCTACGAGAGTGCCGCGATCCGGGTGCATCCGACCGGCAGCGTATCGGTCTTGACCGGCTCGCACAGCCACGGCCAGGGGCACGAAACCACCTTTGCCCAGCTTGTCGCCGACCGGCTCGGCATCCCGGCCGAAAGCGTCGAGATCGTTCATGGCGACACCGACAAGATCCCCTATGGGATGGGGACTTACGGCTCACGGTCATTGGCGGTCGGCGGCAGCGCCATCGTCAAGGCGATGGACAAGGTCGTCGCGAAGGGAAGAAAGATCGCCGCCCACCTGCTCGAAGCGGCCGAGGCCGATGTCGAGTTCGAGGACGGCAAGTTCACGGTCGCCGGCACCGACCGGTCGAAGACATTGGGCGAGGTGGCGCTGACCGCCTACGTCCCGCACAACTATCCCGAGGATTTGGAGCCCGGGCTCGACGAGACCGCGTTCTACGACCCGAAGAACTTCACCTTCCCGTCGGGTGCCCATATTGCCGAGGTCGAGATCGACGCCGAGACCGGTCGCACCTCGGTCGTCCGGTTTACCGCGAGCGACGATTTCGGCCGTATCATCAATCCGATGATCGTCGAAGGCCAGGTCCATGGCGGGCTGGCGCAAGGGATCGGCCAGGCGCTGCTCGAAGGCTGCGTCTACGACAAAGAAACCGGCCAGCTGTTGACCGGCTCCTACAATGATTATGCAATGCCGCGCGCCGACGATCTGCCGTCGTTTTCGCTCAGCACCAACACGACGCTGTGCACTCATAACCCGCTCGGCGTCAAAGGCTGCGGCGAGGCGGGTGCCATCGGCGCGCCGGCGGCGATCACCAACGCGCTCGTCGATGCGCTAAAGCCCTTGGGCGTGCACCATGTCGATATGCCCGCCACCCCGGAAAAGCTGTGGCGGCTGATCCAGCAGCACCGCCACCCGCTCGCCGCGGATTAAGGCTTGACGATGCCTCTCGGCCGGGCCCCTCCCCTTCCCTCCCCCGCCAGCGGGGGAGGGCAAAGAGCATTCCTCCCCCCCAAGCGGGGAGGAGCAAAGAGCATTCCTTCCCGCCAGCGGGAGAAGCAAAGACATCTCCCCGCTTGCCAGCGGGGGAGGAGCACAGAGCATCCCCTCCCCCGCTGGCGGGGGAGGGTTAGGGTGGGGGTGAGGCCGCCGCCGCAATAGGGAGAGCCCGATGTACGAATTCACCTACCACAAGCCGGCGAGCCTCGACGAGGTCGCCAACCTGCTCGGTGCCAACGAGGAAGCCAAGCTCGTCGCCGGCGGCATGACCTTAATCCCGACTCTGAAATTGCGGCTGGCAAAGCCGTCGGACCTCGTCGATCTCGCTGCGATCGCGTCGTTGCGCGGTATCACCGACGCCGGCGACGCGATCGTCATCGGCGCGATGACCCGGCATGCCGAGGTCAACCGCTCGCCGGTCGTCCAGCAGGGGATCCCGGCCTTGGCAGCGATGGCCGGCATGATCGGCGACCCCGCAGTTAGGAACCGCGGCACGATCGGCGGCTCAATCTCGAACAACGACCCCGCGGCCGACTATCCGGCGGCTTTGGTGGCGCTCAACGCCACCGTGCACACGACAAAGCGCGAAATCGCCGCCGACGATTTCTTTACCGGCATCTTCGAAACCGCCCTCGAGCCGACCGAGATCGTGACCTCGGTGCGGTTTCCAAAGGTGGCGCAGGCGAACTACCAGAAATTCCGCAACCCGGCGTCGCGCTACGCGATCGTCGGCGCCTTTGTCGCCCGCACGCCCGCGGGGGTGCGCGTCGCCATCACCGGCGCCGGCCCCTGCGTCTTTCGCGTCCCCGAGATGGAAGCGGCTCTCGCCCGCTCCTTCACCCCGGACGCGATCAAGGACATCACAATCCCCGACACCGATCTCAATTCCGATATCCACGCCAGCGCCGAATACCGCGCCCACCTCGTCACGGTCATGGCTCGCCGCGCCGTCGCCGCCTGCGCCTGAAAGACAAATCGAAGAGAGCCGGCAGGTCGTATCGTGCAAGTCCGGCGCGTCATGACTCGCCCGACGCTGGGCGCAGCCGCCAACTTCGCAGCCTGATCGGCCTTGCTCTCTGTGTCGTCCGCGCCGGTCCGGGCGGGTGCACCAGAACCCGGCGGGGGTGGGTGAAGGTTTCAAAACCGTCGCGGCGCGCCACGGCGATCAAGGTGATCCCGGCGGCCTCGGCGGCGCGGATCGCGAGCGCCGTCGGAGCGGAGACTGCAACCAATAGGCCAGCGCCAAAGCACGCGGCTTTCTGCACCATCTCGACCGAGACACGGCTCGTCAGCAGCACCGCGCCCTCGGCGCCGGACCATTCGTTGCGGGCGGCGGCGCCGGTCAATTTGTCGAGCGCATTGTGGCGGCCGACATCCTCGCGCACCGCCACGATGCCGTCCTGCGGCGTCCAGAAGGCGGCGGCGTGGAGCGCGCCGGTCAGCCGGTTCATCGGCTGCGACGCGGGGAGCGCGGCCATCGCCGCGGCAATCTCCTCGCCGCGCACGCATACGTCGGCGGCGACACGCGGCGGCCGGCGCGCCGCCTCAGCCAGGCTTTCGAGCCCGCACAAGCCGCAGCCGCTGGGACCGGCCAAATATCTCCGTCGCGCCCAAAAGGCCGCCGCCGGCGCTTCGGCGAGGGTGATTCGCAAAAGGATGCCGTGCCTGCCCGCGACCGGCTCGACCGACGAAATCTCGCTCGGCGCGGCGGCGACGCCCTCGTTCAGGGTAAAGCCGACAGCAAAATCTTCAAGATCGGCCGGCGTCGCCATCATCACCGCATAGCTGGCACTCTCATAAGCGAAGGCGATCGGCGTTTCCTCGGCGACGAGGCGCCGCGCCGCCGGCAGCGGACATTCACCGGCGGCGGGGCTGCGCCAGACGAGGCGGCCGATATCGCAGAAGGCCGGTGCCGGCTTGCTCATCCGCGGCGCGCGGCGCCGTTGCGTGTTTGCAGAACCGCGACCAGCACGCCGGCCGCGAGGATGACGGCGGCAGCCTTGATCGGCTCTCGCCGCAATCCGCGCCAGGCGAGCCGCCCGGCGATGGCCGCCGCCCGGGCGATGTCGGCTGCGGCATCCGATAGCGGAGCGCCCGAGACGAGGTCGCCTTTCACCGGCGTTTCGCGCCGGCGCTCGCGATTCGCGGCACCGTCGTTAACGATGCGCACCGGCACCGATTTTGCCGCCGGAACCTTGGCGCGCTCGGCATGGTGCCACAGCGGCACCAGCACATTGCATTCGGGGTAGTAGCCGGCGCAGCAGCCTTCGGGGATGTCGTAGGCGACAACCGCGAGACCGTGGAGCCGGCGGTCGACACCGTCATCGGCCGCGGTGACCAGGCTCACCTGCTCGCCCTCGTGCAAGCCGAGGCGCGCGATATCGTTCCGGTGCATCAGCACGACCATGCGGGTGCCGTGCACGCCGCGAAAGCGGTCGTGATAGCTGTAGATGGTCGTGTTGAACTGGTCATTGCTGCGCAAGGTGATCAATTGCAGGACGCCGCGGTCGCCGCCCGCCGTGTCGGGGTCCTCGGCCAGGCCCTTTGGCGCGATGAAATTCGCCTTGCCGGTCTTCGTCTGCCATTCGCGATGGCGTGCCGAGACACGCCGATGAAAGCCGCCGGGCTGCCACATGCGGGCGTTCAACTCGTGAAAGTTATCGGGATAGGTGGCGGCAATCGCATCGCGGACGAGGGCGTAATCGCCGGTCCAGGCGTCCCAGTCGATGCTCGGGTTCGGCGCAAGCGTCGCCTTGGCGAGCCCGGCGACAATCGCCGGCTCGGACAGGAGGTACGGGCCCGCCGGCGGCTGCAGGCCGAGCGAGCCATGGATGCAGGCGGTGCTGTCCTCGATTGTCAGAGCTTGTGGCCCGTTCGCCTGCCGGTCGAGCTCTAGGCGGCCGAGGCAGGGCAAGAGATAGGTCACCTCGCCGTGGATCAGGTGACTGCGGTTAAGCTTGGTCGCGATCTGCACGGTCAACCGCAAATTGCGCCAGGCATTTTCGATCGCCGCGCGTTCTGGGACGGCGCGCACGAAATTGCCGCCGAGCCCGATAAAGGCCCGGACCTCGCCATTGAGGATTCCCTCGCAGGTCTCGACCGTGTTACGTCCTTTCTCGCGCGGCGGCGCGAAGCCGAATTGCTCGGCCAATTTGTCGAGCGGCGCGAGCTCCGGCTTTTCGGTAATGCCGACGGTGCGCTGGCCCTGCACGTTGGAATGGCCGCGCACCGGGCAGATCCCGGCGCCGGGCTTGCCGATATTGCCGCGCAGCAGCAGCAGGTTGACCAGCATCTGCACATTCTCGACACCGGTTCGGTGCTGGGTCAGGCCCATGCCGTAGATACCGAGGACTGCGTTAGCCTTGGCGTAGACCGCCGCGGCCGCCTCGATCGCAGTACGGGTCAGGCCGGAACGAGCTTCGATATCGGGCCATGCCGTCCCACGGACCCAATTCGCGAAGGCGTCGAAGCCGAGCGTATGCTCGTTGATAAAAGCATAATCGAGCACCGGCGGCCGGCCGCGCTCGCGGGCCTCGTCGTCGGCCTCGAGCAATGCCTTGCACAGCCCGGCGATCGCCGCCTTGTCGCCGCCGGCTTTGAGCTGGTGGTATTGCGAGCTGATCTGCGTCGTCGTACCGGTCAGCATCTCGCTCGGCGCCTGCGGGTTGATGAACTCGACGAGGCCACGCTCGCGCAGCGGGTTGAAGGTCACGATCGGCACGCCGCGGCGGCGCGCATCCTGCAAATCGTGGAGCATGCGCGGGCTGTTCGAACCGACATTCTGGCCGAAAAAGAAGATGCCGTCGGTTTCGCCGAAATCGGCCAGCGTGACGGTGCCGACCGAGACCCCGATGCTTTCGGGGAGCGCTACCGAGGTGCTCTCGTGGCACATGTTCGAGCTGTCCGGCAAATTGTTGGTGCCGTAGAGCCGGGCAAGAAGCTGGTACATGTATGCAGCTTCGAGCGAGGCGCGGCCCGAGGTGTAAAACACCACCTGCTTCGGATCGAGCGCCTGCAGTTCGGCGCCGATCGCGGCAAAAGCCTCGGCCCATTCGACCGGCACGTATTTGTCGCTTTGTGAATCCCAGCGCAGCGGGCGCGTCAGTCGGCCGAGCTCTTCGAGATCGTGGTCGGCCCACGCCTCGAGCTCGCGCAAGGTGTGCGCGGCAAAGAAATCGTCCCCGACGCGCCGCGTGGTGATCTCCCACGCCGTCGCCTTGGCGCCGTTCTCGCAAAACTCGAAGAGATGCGGCTCGGCCGGCTTCGCCCAGGCGCAGCTGACGCAGGCAAAGCCATCGGGCTTGTTCTGGCGCATCAGCGCCGGCGGCGAGCTCGCCAGCACCCGCTCACGCGACAAGCTCTTCGCCAGCGAACGCACCGAGCCCCAGCCCCCGGCCGGCCGATCATAGGGCTCGAACCGCCACTGATCGGTCCCGGTCGGCGGCGCGCTCTGTTCGATCTCGGTCGTCATCGCGGCGGCCCCGCCATCAGAGGATCGGCTTGCCGCCGGTGACGCCGACCATCGTGCCAGAGATATAGCTGGCCTCGTCGCTCGCCAGGAGGACATAGACCGGAGCCAGCTCGCAAGGTTGGGCCGGGCGCTTCATCGGATAGTTCTCACCGAAATGGACGACCTGTTCCGGCGGCATCGTCGACGGGATCAGCGGCGTCCACACCGGGCCGGGCGCCACTGCATTGACCCGGATTTCCTTCTCGGCAAGGAGCTGGGCGAGGCCGGCGGTGAAATTCTGGATCGCTCCTTTGCTCGTCGCATAGGCGAGCAGATGCGGGTTCGGATGATCGGCATTGATCGAGGCGGTGTTGATGATGGCGCTGCCCGGCTTCATATGCGGCACCGCCGCCTTTACCAGATAGAACATCGACGAGATATTGACCGCGAAGGTGCGGTCCCACTCCGCGTCGGAGATTTCGTCCGGTGAGTTGAAGCTCATCTGGTGGGCGGCGTTGTTGACCAGGACATCGATCCGCTCGAAGCCTTCGACCGCCTTGGCGACGAGCTTACGGCAATGGGCGGCAGCGGCAATGTCGCCGGACACCAGCAGACATTTGCGACCGGCCTCCTCGACGAGTCGCTTGGTCTCGCGCGCGTCTTCGTCCTCGTCGAGATAGGAGACGAGGAGGTCGGCCCCTTCGCGTGCAAAGGCGAGCGCCACTGCCCGGCCGATCCCGGAATCGCCGCCGGTCAGCAGCACCTTTTTATCCTTCAGCCGGCCGGAGCCGCGATAGCTCCCTTCGCCGTAATCGGGGCGCGGCTTCATCGCGGCGCTGGAGCCCGGCACCTTTTGCTGCTGGGCTGGAAAAGGCGGTCTCGCGAAATTCGACATCGGCGCATCCCTTCGACATCCGCGGGTCTGCGGATGCCAACGGTCGAACCGCCGCCGGAGTTCTCTGCGAAAGCACGCAGAGCGCAGCGGCGCAGCGCCGGTCCGGTCGTCCGCCTCCTGCAGCCTCGCAATGATCGACGACACGCTTTAGGCTTCCGCTCGAGAGGCTTGAGGAGACCTGCGATTGCTCCGGTGACTGCGCAAGAAGAGATGACGGTCGCCGCCCGGATCGAGGCGCTGCTCGACCATCTCGGTATCGGGCGCGCCCATTTTGCCGCTCGTGCGGGCGCCGATTGGCAAGGGTTTGCGGCGCTCTTTCCCGGGCGTATCGCGTCGCTGACCGTGCTGTGCCCGTCGGCGATCGACCGGGAGGCGCTGCGAGCGCTCGCGGGACGGGTCTTGATCGTCACCGGCGACCAAGGTTCCGGCGCCCGCCGGGTTCGGGCGGTGCTGCCCGATCTGCCGCAGGCCCGGAGCGCGGTGCTGCCGAATTACGCCGGCCTCACCTGGGCGGACCTCGCCGCCGAACGCGGTGAAGCGATCCTCGCGACGATGACGGAATTTCTCGCGAGCCGCGACACGCCGGCGCAAGCGATGCAGCGCGCCGAGGGCGAGGGCGAAATTGCCGAAATCTCCTACCGGATCGCAGGGACGGGCCCGCCGCTGGTGCTGCTGCCGCTGGAATTGTCGCCCGGACAGTGGGAGCCTTTGTTACCGGCATTGGCGACGCGATGGACCACGATAACGCTCGGCGGCGCTCATCTCGGCAGTGTCGTGAGCCTCGAAGAGCGCGGCCGGTCCGGCTATATGGCCGTCGTCCGCGGGCTCCTCGACCGGCTCGCGATCGCGCCGGGCCACACCGTGGTCGAGATCGGCTGCGGCTGCGGCGTGATCCTGCGCGAGCTGGCGCGCCGCACCGATGGCGCCAACAAGCTGATCGGCATCGACCGGAACCCCTATCTGATGCGGGAGGCGCGGGCCTTGGCGGCGCGTGAGGGCCTTGGCGAGCGGATCGAGCTGCGTCCTGGCAGCGCCGAGGCATTGCCGTTGCCCGACGGCTTTGCCGACGCGGTCCTGTCCTGCACCGTCGCCGAGGAAGGCGATGCCACCCGCATGCTCGCCGAGCTCGTCCGCGTCGCCCGACCCGGCGGCCGTGTCGGCGTCATCGTTCGCGCCGTCGATCGCGGCGCTTGGGTCAATCTGTCGCTCGACCCGGCGCTCAAGACCAAGGTCGAACTGCCGGGCGCGATCGGCGGCGGCGCGAGCCCCGTGGGCTGCGCCGATGCGAGCCTCTACCCCCGCCTGCGCGGGCTCGGGCTCGAACAGCTCGATTGCTTCCCGCAGCTGGTGGCGGTGCGCGCGGGCTCGCCGCGGCTCGACCGCTACCAGCAGCAGATCCTGGCGGCGCTCGACTCCGGCGAAACCGAGGCATGGCGCCGCGCTGTCGCCGCAGCGGACGACACGTTCTTTGTCGCTCAACCGTATCACTGCGCGGTCGGGCAAAAGCCCGCCCTCAAGGTGTGACCGGCGCACGCGGACCGTTGCCGTGATCCTGGCGACCGCCGGTCATATCGACCATGGCAAGACGGCACTGGTCGAGGCGCTGACCGGGGTCGATGCCGACCGCCTGCCCGAAGAAAAACGTCGCGGGCTGACGATCGATCTTGGCTTTGCCTATGCGACGCTGCCCGACGGCACCGAGCTCGGTTTTGTCGATGTTCCCGGGCATGAGCGCTTTCTGCCGAATATGCTGGCCGGGGTGTTGTCGATCGACCGGGTGTTGCTGGTGGTTGCCGCCGATGACGGGCCGCGCCCGCAAACGATCGAGCATCTCGACATCCTCGAATTGATCGGCGTCGCAGAGATTACCGGCGTCGTCACCAAGATCGACCGGATCGCACCGGAGCGGATCGCGGCGGTGGTCGGCGAAACCGGCGAGCTCCTCGCCGCGGCGGGGTATGCCGACAGCCCGATCTTCCCGGTGTCGAGCCGCACCGGCGAGGGCATCGGCGCGTTGCGTGAATACCTTCGCGGGGCCGCCCGCGCCGCGGCGCACGCGCGGGCATCGATGCCGCCGCGCGGCCTCTTCCGCATGCCGATCGACCGCGCCTTCAGCCTGCCCGGAGTGGGGTTGGTGGTCACCGGCACGGCAATTTCGGGCAAAGTCGGCCTCGGCGACCGGCTGATCGTCAGCCCCGGCGGGGCGACGGTTCGGGTGCGCAGCCTGCACGCGCAAAACCATCCGATCGACAGCGCCGCCGCCGGCGAGCGTTGCGCGGTCAATATCGCCGGCGGCTTTGCCGAGGGCGGCGGACCCGACCGCGGGGATTGGCTGGTGGCGCCGGAACGGCACGCGCCGGCCGCCCGGATCGATTTGCTGCTGCGCGCCTCACGCCATGCGCCGACGGCGCTGCGCGACGGCCTGCCGGTCCATTTCCATATCGGCGCTGCCGATGTCGTCGGCCGGCTTGCGCTGCTCGACCGCCGCGCGATCCCGCCCGGCGAAACCGGCTTTGCCCAGATCGATCTCGATCGGCGGGTCGCGGCGCTGCATGCCGACCGGGTATTGCTGCGCGACCATGCGGCACGCCATACCCTCGCCGGCGGCAGCGTGATCGACCCGTTCGCGCCGCGCCGCGGCCGCCGCCTGCCCGCCCGGCTGGAAATGCTCGAGGCGATGGCCCCGGCCGATCCAAAAGCGGCGCTGGCGCAATTGCTGGCCGCGGACGGGGTGGTCGATCTGGCGCGCTTTGCCCTGCTGCGCAATCTGGCGCCGGCGGAGCTCGAGCGATTGACCCGAGATGCCGAGTTTTTGTGTGTCGGGTCCGACC
>DASXAM010000196.1:0-9271 GCA_036404275.1 Allostellaceae bacterium | reverse complement strand
CATGACGAGGCCCGGCTGGCGCAACGCCACGCGCAACGAGCGGTCGTAGCGGAAGAGCACCGCATCGAAGGCGCGCTCGCCCAGCCGATAGAGCCGCCCGTGCTTCGGCTCCCGTCGATTGTCGAGCAGATAGGCGCACATTATCGGCGTCGTCGTCAGCGAGATTGCCAGCGAGATCAGGATCGCTATCGACAAGGTCATCGCAAATTCGCGAAAGATCCGTCCGACGATCCCGCCCATCAGCAAGATCGGCACAAAGACGGCGATCAATGACAGGCTCATCGACAACACGGTGAACCCGACCTCGCGCGCGCCGAGCAAGGCCGCCTCCATCCGCGTCATGCCGGCTTCGATGTGGCGGGTGATGTTTTCGAGCACGACGATCGCGTCATCGACGACAAACCCGGTCGAGATCGTCAGTGCCATCAGCGACAGATTGTCGAGGCTGTAGCCCAGCAGATACATCGCGCCAAAGGTGCCGATCAGCGACACCGGCACTGCGACACTGGGGATCATCGTCGCACGCCAATTGCGCAGAAACAGAAACACGACGAGGATCACCAGGCCGACCGCGATCACCAAGGCTCGCTCGACATCGTGCAAAGAGGTGCGGATCGTTGTTGTGCGGTCCATCGTCAAGGCCACGTCGATCGCCTTTGGGATCGACGCCCGCAGCTGCGGCAGGATCGCGTTGACGCGATCGACGGTGTCGATAATGTTGGCGCCAGGCTGGCGGTAGAGGATCACGAGTACCGCAGGCGTGCCGTTCGCCAGCCCCTGGTTGCGCAAATTCTCGACCGAATCAAGAACGTCCGCGACGTCGCTGAGCCGGATCGGGGCGCCGTTGCGGTAGGCGATCACCAGCGGCCGGTATTGCGACGCCTTGGTCGCCTGGTCGTTGGTGTAGACCTGGAAGCGGCGGTCGCCCTCCTCGACCGCGCCCTTGGGGCTGTGCGCGTTGGCCGAGGCGAGGGCCGCGCGTACGTCTTCGAGCCCAATGCCGTATTTGAACAATGCCATCGGGTTCAATTCGACCCGCACCGCCGGCAATGAACTGCCGCTGATCGCGACCTGCCCGATGCCCTCGATCTGCGACAAAGCCTGCTGCATGACGGTCGAGGCAGCGTCGTAGATCTGGCCGCGAGTCAAGGTTTTCGAGCTCATCGACAGGATCGCGATCGGCGCGTCGGCCGGGTTGACCTTTCGATAGGTCGGGTTCTGCCGCAGGCTCGTCGGCAGATCGGCGCGGGCGGCGTTGATCGCCGCCTGCACGTCGCGGGCCGCCCCGTCGATATTGCGGTCGAGCCCGAATTGAAGCGTGATCCGGGTGGTTCCGACGGTGCTCGACGAGGTCATTTCGGAAACGTCGGCGATGACCCCGAGATGGCGTTCGAGCGGGGTCGCGACCGTCGTCGCCATCGTCTCCGGGCTCGCCCCCGGCATCGACGCATAGACCGAGATCGTCGGGAAATCGACCTGCGGCAGCGGCGCCACCGGCAATTTCAGATAGGCGAGGAACCCGGCAACCGCGATCCCGATCGTCAACAGCGTGGTCGCGACCGGGCGCCGGATAAACGGCGCCGACGGGTTCACGGGACGGCGCCCTGCGGGTGCGCGGCGCCGGGCCGCAAGAAGCGCCCCAACCGGTCAAAGCCGAGATAGATGACGGGGGTCGTAAACAAGGTCAGCATTTGGCTGACGATCAGCCCACCGACGATCGTGACACCCAAGGGATGGCGCAATTCCGAGCCGGTGCCACTGCCGAGCATCAGCGGCAAGGCGGCGAAGAGGGCCGCCATCGTCGTCATCAGGATCGGCCGAAAGCGCAGCAAGCAGGCCTGGCGGATCGCTTCGCGCGGCGCCTTCCCCTCCTCGCGCTCGGCGTCGAGGGCGAAATCCACCATCATGATCGCGTTCTTTTTGACGATGCCGATCAACAGGATGATGCCGATGATCGCGATCACCGACAGATCGCTGCCGTCGATCATCAGGGCGAGGAGCGCGCCCACCCCGGCCGAGGGCAAGGTCGAGAGGATCGTCACCGGGTGGATAAAGCTCTCATAGAGCACGCCCAGCACGATGTAGACCGTGACGATCGCCGCCAGGATCAGCACCAGCTCGTTGCCGAGTGCGGCCTGGAACGCCAATGCGGCGCCCTGGAAAACCGTGATCATGCTGGCCGGCATGCCGATCTCGCGCTCGGCCGCCTTGATCGCATCGACCGCCTGCCCGAGCGAGGCGCCCGGCGCCAGGTTGAACGACACCATCGTGGAGGGAAATTGGCCCAAATGGTCGATTTCCATCGGTGCGGTCTGCTGCTCGATCTTGGCGATCGCCGACAACGGCACCTGGCCGTTGGTCGCGGTCGAGGACGGCAGGTAGATCGAGCCGAACGAATTCAGCGATTGCTGCGTCAGCGGGTCGGCCTCGAGGATCACCCGGTACTGGTTCGACTGGGTAAAGATCGTCGAGACGATGCGCTGGCCAAACGAATCGTAGAGCGCATTGTCAACCGTTGCCGGGGTGATGCCAAACCGCGCCGCGGTCGCCCGGTCGATATCGACATAGGCGGAAAGCCCGTTTTGCGAAAAAGTGCTGGCGACGTCCTCGATCTCCGGCACTTGCTGCAGGCGCTGCAGCAGCTTGGGAACCCAAGTCGCAAACTCGTCCGGGTTCGCATCCTCGAGAGCAAGCTGGTACTGCGAGCGGCTGACTGTGGCGTCGATCGTCAAATCCTGCACCGGCTGCATATAAAGCGTAATGCCGGGGACCTTGGCGGTCTCGCGTTCGAGCCGCCGGATCACACCGCTCGCCGACAGCCGGCGTTCGTCGCGCGGCTTCAGGTTGATCAGCATCCGGCCGCTGTTCAAGGTCGTGTTGGTGCCGTCCACCCCGATAAACGAAGAGAGGCTCGTGACATCGGGATCGTCGAGCACGACCGCCGCCAGTGCCTGCTGGCGTTCCGACATCGCCGCAAACGAGACCGACGGCGAGGCGACCGAGATCCCCTGGATCAGCCCGGTATCCTGAACCGGGAAAAATCCTTTCGGGATCACGACATAGAGAAAGACCGTCAGCGCCAGCGTGGCGAATGCGACGAGCAAGGTCAGCGGCTGGTGGTCGAGCACCCAATCGAGACCGCGGCCGTATTCGGCGATCATCGCGTCGAACCATTCCTGGCTCTTGCGCGCGATCCATGACATTTGCTGCGGAGGCTGATGGCGCAGAATCCGCGCGCACATCATCGGCACCAGGGTCAAGGCCACGATCGCGGAAATGACGATCGTCACCGCCAAGGTGATCGCGAATTCGCGGAACAACCGCCCGACGACATCCGGCATAAAGAGGAGCGGGATCAAGACCGCGATCAGCGACACGGTCAGCGAGATGATCGTAAAGCCGATCTGCGCCGAGCCTTTGAGCGCCGCCTCCAACGGCGGATCGCCCATCTCGATATAGCGCGAGATGTTCTCGATCATGACGATCGCGTCGTCGACGACAAAGCCGGTCGCGATCGTCAATGCCATCAACGACAAATTGTTGAGACTGAACCCGAACAGGTACATGACCGCCAAGGTGCCGACCAGGGACAGCGGCACCGAGAGGCTCGGGATCAATGTCGCCGACGGGCTGCGCAAAAAGAGAAAAATCACGATGACGACGAGCAGCACGGCCAAGGCCAGCTCGAACTCGACATCGGCGACCGAGGCGCGGATCGTCGTCGTCCGGTCGGTCACCACCGCGACATCGACGGATGTTGGCAGTGCGGCCTTCAATTGCGGCAGCAATTTCTGGATGCCGTCGACGACTTCGATGACATTGGCGCCGGGCTGACGCTGGATATTGACGATGACCGCGGGCTCGCTGTTTATCCAGGCGGCGAGCTTGGTGTTCTGCGCCGCGTTTTCGGCCTTGGCTACATCCTTCAGCAGCACCGGCGCGCCGTTGCGATAGGCGACGACCAGCGCGTCGTAATCCTTCGCACTTCTGATCTGGTCGTTGGCGTTGATCGTGTAGGCGCGGGAGGGCCCGTCGAAATTGCCTTTGGGCGTATTGACATTGGCGTTGGCCAAGGTCGTACGCAGATTGTCGATATTGAGACCGTAAGCGGCGAGCTGCAGATTGTTTGCTTGGATGCGCACCGCCGGCCGGTTGCCCCCACTGATGCTGACGAGACCGACGCCGGGCAATTGCGAAATCTTTTGCGCGAGCCGCGTGTCGGCGAGGTCTTCGACTTGCGTCAGCGGCAAGGTCTTCGAGGTCAAGGCCAGGGTCAGGATCGGTGCGTCGGCCGGGTTGACCTTGGCATAGATCGGCGGCGCCGGCAGGTCCGACGGCAACAGATTGCCGGCCGCGTTGATCGCCGCCTGAACCTCCTGCTCGGCCGCGTCGAGGCTGAGGTCGAGGCTGAACTGCAAGGTGATGACCGAAGCCCCGGCCGAGCTGACCGAGGACATCTGGTTGAGCCCCGGCATCTGGCCCAATTGCACTTCGAGGGGTGCGGTCACCGACGAGGTCATCACATCGGGGCTGGCGCCGGGATAGAAGGTTTGCACCTGGATCGTCGGGTAATCGACCTGCGGCAAGGCCGAAAGCGGCAGAAACCGGTTGGCGAAGAGCCCGACCAGCACGATCGCCGCCATCAACAGCGTCGTCGCCACCGGCCGCAGGATAAAAAGCCGCGACGGACTCACTCTTTGCTGCGCCCCTTGCCGCCGTGCCGGTGCCCTTGCCCTTGCGGCCCGGGTTTTGCCCCGTTCTGCGGCGCATTGCCGGCCTCCGAAGCCAGCATGATCTTGGCCCCGTCCTTCAGCCGGTCGGCGCCATCGACAACGACGTTTTGCCCCGGCTTCAGCCCCTCGGTGACGACGATGCGCTGGCCGTCGGTCGGCCCGAGCTTGACCTTTTGCACGGTGACGGTGTGGTCGGGCTTGACCAGATAGACAAAAGTGCCGGGCGCTCCGCGCTGGATCGCGGCACTCGGCACCAGATCGACCCCGTGCAGGGTCTCGACCAGAAGCTTGACGTTGACGAACTGGTTCGGAAACAGGGTCTCGTCGGAATTGTCGAAAATCGCCCTGAGCTTCACCGTGCCGGTCGTCGTGTCGATCTGGTTGTCGACGGTTTCGAGCCGGCCGACGCCGAGCTGATGCAGGCCGGTGCGGTCGTAGGCGGTCGCCTGCAACTGCGCGCCGGCGTGCAATTGCTTCAGGACCTCGGGCAAATCGTCCTCGGGCAAGGTGAAAATGACCGAGATCGGCTGCGTTTGGGTAACGACGACGATGCCGTTCGGGTCGCTCGTCTGCACGTAATTCCCGGCATCGACCTGGCGCAGCCCGACCCGTCCGGTCACCGGCGAGATGATGTGGGCATAGACGAGGTTCAGCTTTTGCGCGTCGATCTGCGCCTTGTCGGAGACCAGCGCCGCCTGGTCCTGGGCGACCAGCGAAACCTGCGTGTCGCGCGTTTGCTTGGCGATCGAGTTCTGCGCGACTAAGGTGTTGTAGCGTTCGAGGTCGCGCTGCGCGTTCTTGAGGAGCGCCTGGTCCTTGGCCATCTGCCCTTCGGCTTGCTCGAGCGCAACCTGGTAGGGCCGCGGGTCGATCTGGGCCAGAAAATCGCCCTTTTTGACGTGCTGGCCTTCCTGAAACCCGACCGACATCAGATAGCCGTTGATCTGGGTCTTGACCGTGACCGTGGCGAGCGGCGTCACGGTGCCAAGCCCGCTCAATGTCACCGGCATGTCACCGGTCGCAACCGCCGCGGTCCCAACCGGCACCGGCCCCGTCGAGGTGACACGGCCGGTCGGCGCCGGCGCCTTTTTCAAATGCGGCAGATACCAGACGGCGCCCACCACGATCGCCGCGAGCACCAGGAGCCAGATCAGCCGGCGCAACCAGGAGCGCCGCGGCGGCCCCGGCTCGCCCGGCGGCAAATCCGGCATATCGATATGCGGATGGTCAAATTCGCGCTCCCGGCTCCCCGGCCGGCTCGGCGCCGCTATATCGCTCCGCTGCTCGTCCATCGTTGCCTGACGCGATCGCCCCGTCGCGAGCTTATCAATTCCGCGCCACCGCGTCCTCCGCCGGGCGCCCTGCCGATTATAGGCCCGGCTCTGAGCCGCCATCCCGTACTGCGCCGACAGCGCTCGACGTCATCAGCCTATGACCTTCGGATTCCCGAAGCGGCTCTCTACCGCTGCTCGGGCGCCGCCCTTTAGCCTCGACTCCTTATGGTGCGGCCGCAGGTAATCGCTCGCGGTGCGCGACTACTCTCTCACGATCTGTGGAAATAGGCGGATCGGCCGGAAGCCAGTCGCCGAGCACCCGGTCGGCGCGGTAGTCCGGCACCGCAAGCGGGGCCGTTTCGCCATGTTTTGCCAGGCTCAGCGCCGCCAATCGGACGGCTCGCGGCGCGGCACGTGCGATCATCGCGTCGATCTCACCCCGCAAAGACGGGCTGTCTTGCAACAAATCCTCGATAAAAACGCGCTCGCGCTCGATGGTCTCGGTCCAGCCGCGCCTCGGATCGACAGTGGGCGAATGCTCCAGCTTTAACAGATGCTCCAAAATAACCATGAGCCGGCTCCTCAGCTCATGGCGTTGCGAGCGGCCCAAGCTCTCGATTTCCTCCGCAAGATTCTGCCAATCGAGCGGCAAGTTGGTGCCGAGCTTGGCGGCCTCACGCAGCGCCGACGATTGCTCCTGCGACCAGCGGACGAAGTCTTCCTCGTAGAGCTGCGCGGCGTTCGTCGGCATTACTCCTGCGCCTCGATCCGCTCCATGTCTTCGTCGCTGAAGCCGAAATGGTGGCCGATTTCGTGGATCAGCACGTGGCGCACCAGGTCCGCCAAATCTTCGCCGGTCTCGCACCAATAATCGAGGATCGGCCGGCGATAGAGAAAGATCATGTCGAGCTGCGGGCGTGGGTCGCTGACGCTCTTGTGCGGCAGGGCGACGCCGCGGTAGAGGCCCAATATGTCGAACGGGCTATCCAGCTCCATCGCCGCTTCGGTCTCCTCGTCGGGAAATTCCTCGACGCGGATCGCGACCTGGCCGACATGCCGCTTCAGCCGCGGCGGGATCGTGCCGAGAGCCTGTTGCGCAAGCTCCTCGATCTCGCCCAGGGACGGCGCCAGACGCGGGCTCATCGCGCCATCCTCGCCCGGCGCTTGACCTCGCCCATCCGACCGCTCACTTCCTCTTGAGCAAAGCGAGGAGGGCGGCATGGTCGATCGGCTGGTCGGGGCGGCGCGGCACGCGGCATTGCACGAAATCCACGGCTGGGCCGAGGTCGAGGATCGCGACGCGATCCGCAAGAGCTACCATTTCGGCAATTTCTCCGAGGCCTGGGGGTTTTTGTCGCGGGTCGCCCTCATTGCCGAAAAAATGGATCACCACCCGGAAATCTTCAATGTCTACAACCGGGTCGAATTGATCCTGGCGACCCATGATGTCGAGGGGCTCAGCGAGCGCGACATTCGCCTTGCCCGCGCGATCGACGAGATTGCCCCCGAGCGCGACCGCCGCCCGCCGCTGCCCTGACCAGCCTCAGCGGAAGGGCACGGTCAGGACAAAAGTCGCCAGCTCGACACCCGGGTTTTTCTTGCCGAGCCCGGCATTCGACATGTGGTAAAAGCCGATCCCGACCCGCCGGTCGTCGGCAAAGCGGTAATCGAGCTCGGCGCCGGTGCGAAACTCCCACCACGAGCCGAGATCGATCCCCTGTCCGCTTTCGAAATAGCCGGCGGCGGCGCTCGGCGTGAAGACGAAATTGCCGGGAACATTGATATCGAAACCGAGCCCGAAATAGCCGTAAAAGGCGCCCTTGCCGGTGCCCATCGCGCCGACGAACGGCGACAAAATCCACCAAACGTCACCAAATCGGTATTCGGCGAGGGCCAGCCCAGTGACCCCGGCATGCTGCTTTTTGTTGTCGGGCAGAACGTCGAAGGCGCCGCCGCCCAACGCAAACCGGGGCGGATCGTTGGACGAGCCAAAGGTGATTTGCGCCATGGCAGGGCGAGCGGCGAACGGCAGCAACCCCAGCAACAGCCCGATCGCCACGCGCCGCATTGCTCTCCCCAGAGTCAAATTCGGGCCTCCGCTAATTGCGTTAAGGTTAGGCGAACCCGGTGCCTCACGACAAGCGCGACGATGGCTTCAACGCGCCTCCCCGCCGAGGCTCGGTCCGAACCCGCCCGGCCCGAAGCCGAGCCGGACGGCGCCATAGATCAGATTGCGGGTGGTGTTCGCCTGAATGTCCGCGGTCACGTCGTCGCCGACGCGGAATTCGAGGTTGCGCCAGCCGGCAAACGGGCGCATCGCCACACCGGCATCGGTCTCGAACAGGCGCGGGCGGGCATTGTGCTCGGCAATGGCCTCGATCCCGGCATAGACATAGGTTTCGACCCAAGGAATCGGCAAATCCTGCGCCAGATAGGCACGCGCGTAAGGGCCCGGGCGAAAGCTTGCGCCGTTGCCGCCGACCAGATCCTCGGCCGGCATATAGCCGATCCCGACATAGCTCGAACGGCCGACATCATAGGGGTTGGGCGTCGGAAAATAATATCGGTTCTCGATCTTGATCCCTTGCTTGCCGCCCGCGGTCTGGCTCGGCGAAATCCCCCGGTTCAAATTGTCGAGAGCATAGACGGACCCCCGCAGCTCGAGCGCATCGAAATAATTCCACGCGATGCCAAGCTCCGAATCGATCTCGCGCTTGCTGAAATCGATCGCCCCTTGATTGGCGTTGGTGACGCCGGGTGCGGAATGTTGTGCCCAAAAGGTGCCGTCCCAAAACAGATAAAGCTGTTTTTGCGGCAACAGGCCGAGGTTCAGCTCGCTGGTCACGCCAAAGACCGGTGCAAAGGCGACGCCGTTCGGCGCCATGTGGTTGCTCGCCACATAGGCCGGAAAGCCGAGGACGCCCCATGCTTGCGGCCAGAACGAGAGCAGCGGCGAATCCGGACCTTCGCTCGGCGCACCGCTTGGTGACGCGCCAAAGCTCAGCCGCACCGCGCCATAGACCAGGTTTTTGGTCAGATGCGCGCGCACATCAGCGGTCGTCGTGTCGCCGAGCCGAAATTCGAGGTTTTGCCGGTCGGCGACCGGGCGCACCGCAAACCCGGCATCGGTTTCGACGAGGCGGGGCGTGGCGCCGTCCTGGGCGGTGAAATCGACCCCGCCATAAAGGTATGAGCGAAACGGCGTTGGCAGGTCCCAGGCGCCATAGCCGCGGGCGAAAAGGCCGGGGCGAAAGCTTTGCCCGT
>DASXAM010000195.1:0-9713 GCA_036404275.1 Allostellaceae bacterium | reverse complement strand
GAGACCCGCGACAGAAACATCGCGGCGAAGGTCGTTACCGCCATCAGCGGAATCCGCAGCGCCGGCTCCGACAGGCTGAGCATAAAGACGACGATCGTCGTGAAAATCGCCAGCACAACGGCGATGCCGGCAACCAGCGCCGTCCGCACCGTCGAGACCGCCTCACGACCCGACAGGAACAGAACGACGTAGGCCGAGAGGGCGATCTCGGGGATACGGAACGTTTCCGAGATGGCGACGACGGCTAGCACCACGACGACGACGCGCGCCGAATCGCCGAACCGGCCTGGGGTTGGACGAAATTCGCGCCGCAGCAGCGCTGCGAGGTCGTGCGCGTCGCCCTCGTCCACAGCCGGCGGGTCACGATGCGCCGCATGCGCCTTCATTTATCGATCACGATTACCGCCGAGGCGCCGTAGCGCATCAAATCGTCGGGCGGGGCGTCGAGCAGGACGCGCACCGGGAAGCGTGCGGCGATCCGCACCCAGTTGAGAGTGCGCTCGACATGCGGGAGGCCGCCAAACGTGGCGCTTACATCCGACGCCACACCCCAGCCGAGGCTTTCGACCTTGCCGCGCAGCGTACGGTTCGGCTGCGCCAGCACGTAGACCGTCGCGCGCTGCCCGGGCTCGATGCCTGCGAGGTCGGTCTCGCGGAAATTGCCGATCGCATACCAATGCTCGATGTCGATGATCGTAAACAGCGGGTGGCCGGTCGCGGCAAACTCCCCGGCGGCGATGTCGAGCGCAGTGATCCGGCCGTCGCAGGGTGCACGCACGACCGTCTTGCTCAGATCGCGCTGCGCCAGAGCGAGAGTCGCCCGCGCGCCGTCCAGCTCCGCCTCGGTGGGCTTGGTGTTGATGATCGCCTGGCGCGCCTCGTTCGCTTGCAGCCGTGCCTGCTGCAGCGCGAGTTGCGCGGTGCGCTGCGCCGTCCGCGCCTGATCGACCTGCTGGGCGGTGACGAAGCCGCGCCCGAGCAAGGGTTCCACTCGCGCCAGCGTGCTCGTAGCAAGCGCCCGTTGCACCTCGGCGGTATTGATGCCGCTCGCGGCGGCATCGGCCTTCGAAGTCTGCGCCGCGACCTGCTCGGCGGTCAGGGCGAGCTTTGCCTCCAGGCCGCGCACCGCCGCGCGAGCCTGGTCGACGCGCATTTGATAGGGTTCCGGGTCGATCCGGAACAGCACATCGCCCTTGCGCACTTTTTGGTTGTCGCGCACGTCGAACTCGACGATCCGGCCGCTGACATCGGGCGCCAGGTGAACGAGATCGGCCTGCAGATAGGCGTCGTCGGTGCGCGGACGCTGGTCGATCCGATGCCATACAAGAACCGTTGTCACCAGCACACCGACTAGCGCGATCAGGCTGACCAGGATGCCGAGCGCCTTGCGCACCGCCGACATCGCTCAGTGACCGAACCAGAGCAGCCAGGCAAGCAACGTGGCGGACAATGCGAGGGCGGCGTATGTCAGCAGCGGCGCGACGACATAGTCGCTGACGCCGGCTACCACGAGGATCTGTCGGATGGCCACGGCAGCGGCCACGCCCAACACCGCGCACAGCATCCAGGCGGGGAAATAGGAGCCGAACAGGTCCATGGTCGGCGCGCGGCTGCACCCGGAGAGCGCCATCGCGATCGCCACTCGTCGCGGAGCGAGCGGCGCGTGAAAGCGCCTGCCGGCGCGAAGCCATCTGCCGCTCTGACCCGTGACCGGCCTCACGCGCGCGAGACCCACCACTAGAGCAACCCCATCTCCCTATTCGATGGTGATCGCTACCAGACAGAATCTTCTTTGGCGCGACCGCCAACGGAGCCAAAGGTCACGTGCGTTCCACAAAACTCTAACCTGCGGCTGAGAGCTCGGAAAAGGGCGATCGGAGCCGGATCGCTTGCAGTCGCGTTGCGCGTCATACCGCTTCGGCATGAGAATGATCGATATTCGGCATTTGCCCGATGATCGCGGCAAAATTAGCGTGCACGGCTGTATCGAGGCGCAGCGAGGAGGCGGGTCATGGAGGTCGGCGTCTACCACGAATTCCATTGCCGGCCGGACCAGACCCAGGCGGAGGCGTTCTCGTTGGCGCTGGACCAGATCGAGGCCGCCGACCGCTGGGGCCTCGACGCGATCTGGCTCGCTGAGATCCATCAGCAGGCAAAGCGCTCGGTGATGAGTGCGCCGATGACCGTGGCGAGCGCCATCGCCGCGCGCACCAAGCGCATCAAGATCGGCACCGGCGTCCAGGTGCTGCCGTTATGCCATCCGCTGCGACTCGCCGAGGAGACCGCGACGGTCGATCAGATCAGCGGCGGCCGCCTGCTGTTCGGGGTCGGGCGCAGCGGCAATCCCAGAAGCTACATGGCCTATGGCGTGCCTTATTCGGAAAGCCGCGAGCGCTTTCTCGAAACTCTCGACATCGTCAAGAAGGCGTGGACGCAAGAGCGGTTTTCCTACGAGGGCAAATACTGGCGTTTCGACAATGCCAGTGCCGTGCCGCGGCCGTTTCAGCAGCCCTTCCCGCCGATCCGCGTCGCCGCCGCCAGCGAAGAGACGTTTCCGTCCTTGGGCGAGGCCGGCTATCCGATTTTTGTCGCGGTGCGCAGCGGCTCGCTGTCGGGTCTCGCCCCCGATCTCGCCGCCTATCGTCAAGCCTACAAGGAGGCCGGCCATTCGGGCCACGGCGAGGTCTATTTGCGGCTGACCCTGCACATCGCCGACACCGACAGAAAAGCGCTCGACGAGGCCGAAGAGAGCATCATGTCGGGCTACCGCACCCTCAGCACCCGGCTCGAAAATGCGCCGAACCGCCGGCGCGCGGCCGAGGCGGCGACGATCCGCACGATCTCCTACGAAGAGGTGCGGCGCGACAAGGTCATCATCGGCAGCCCCGAGCGCGTCGCCGACCGCCTCCTGCAATTGCACGAGGAGCTCGGGCTCGACGGCATCCTCGCCGAATTGAATTTCGGCGCGCTGATCCCGCCCGAGCCGATGACCCGCTCGCTGCAGCTATTGTGTGAACAGGTCCTGCCGCGGCTGCATTGACTCGGCGCGGCCCCGATCAGTAAGGGCTGGACCCGGCGGCCGCCGGCTTCGCGGGCGCCCCCGATTTCATCTCCTGCACCGCCGCCTGGCCGCCCATCGTCAAAAAGCGCGTGTCGCCGCCGACGGTGACAAAGACAAACCCCATTTCAATCATTTTTTTGGCGTAGGCCGGCGCGCCGCAATGGATGCCGGGCTTGACCCCGTGCCGCTTGCAGGCGTCGAGCACCTTTTTGAGCGCGGTCATCATCCATTCGTCGGGCTTGTCGCCACCGGGCGGATGGCCGAAGGAGATCGACAAATCCGAGGGGCCGATATAGATCGCGTCGAGCCCCTTGACCGACATGATCTCGTCGAGCTTGTCCATCGCCTCGGCGGTTTCGATCATGCCAAAGGCGATGACCGAGTCGTTCGCCTTCATGTGGTAATCGGGGCCGGCATAGAGCGAGGCGCGGATCGGCCCCGAGCTGCGGTAGCCCAACGGCGCATAGCGCATCGAGCCGACAAATTTCTCGGCTTCGGCGCGGTTGTTGACCATCGGGCAGACGATGCCGACGGCGCCGGCGTCGAGCGCCTTTTGGATATAGGACGGGTCGTTCCACGGCACCCGCACCAGCGGCACGGTCTCGGTCGTCGAGATCGCCTGCAGCATCGTCACCATCATCTGGTAGTCGATCATGCCGTGCTGCATATCGACGACCAGCGAATCCCAGCCGGCATGCGCCATGACCTCGGCGGAGAAGCTCGACGGCACACCGAGCCAACTGTTGATGACCGGCTTACCCGCCTGCCACAGGTCCCGTATCCGGTTCGCACGCATACCCGTTCTCCTTGCCTGACCTGACCCGAATGCCGCGATCCCGCCAGCGATCGCACCAAGTGTCAAGCGCCGGCCGCCGGGCCGCACGGCCGCAGGCGTACACCCCGGCGCAAATTGCGGTAGGGCAGCTCGGCCGGGTCGGTGACGTGCGCGCCGGGCGACTGCACGCACAGGACCGTCTCGGCGATCGGCTGGAAATCGGCGCGAAAATGCACGGTCGATTTGAGCGCCAGGATCGGGACCGCGGCCGGCTCGACCCCGACATGCCGGAACATTTCCTGGTCGACCGCCTGGATGCGGCGGCAGGCGAGCACCGCGGAAACACCGCTCTCCTCGTCGGTCAAGAGCGCCATCGGCCCGATATTGAACTTGGCCCCGCCATACATCGGGCCGGTGCCGGTGAAGACGCCGCTGCCGAGCCGCATGACGCGCCACGCCGCCTCGACCGGGGTCTCGCCGGCAAAGCCGATTGCGGCGCCGATGCCGCGTTCCAGGAGCGCGCCCTCTCCCGCTATGGTCGCCGCCTCCGCTGCGCCCGGATCGACGATCATGCCGATCACAGCGCCCTTTGCCCGTGCCGCAATCAACGCGCGCAACAATCCGACCGTGTCCGAGGTGCCGCCGGCGCCGGGATTGTCCTGCACATCGGCGAGCACAATTGGCTTCGAGGCCCCGCGCGACAGCCGCAGCGCTTCGGCAACCGCCTCCTCGGGCGGGTAGAGGCGACCGGCAAATTCCGGCTCTCGCGCACGGATCGCCTCGGCCAGCCGGTCCGCCGCCGCTTCGGCCGCTTCCCGATCATGGCCGTAGACGACGAGCGCCGGGCCGCATTGCGCGATGTCGGCCGGCGGAAAGCCCGGCGTATGGGTGATGCCGACGATCCCCTGATTGTGCGAGCCGGCGGGGCCGCCCGCGCCGTTACTGCCGCGCTCGATCTCGTCGATCAGCTCGAAGATGCCCTTGGCCGGCTCCATCATCGTGCATTGCCAAACGAGCGGGATCAGAAAATCGAGCTGGCGATAGGCTTTGTAGAGTGGGCGCCGGTCCTTGAGCAGCCGGTCGAGAAGGCGCGCCGCGCGGCCGCCGGTCTCGGCCATGTCAATATGCGGATAGGTGCGGTAGCCGACCATCGCCGTCGCATAGCGCACCATTTCGGGCGTCAGGTTGGTGTGGTAGTCGAGGCTGGTGACGAGCGGGATCCGGTCGCCGACCGCCTCGCGCACCCGACGCAGCAGCTCGCCCTCGCCATCCTCCAGATGCTCGGCCACCATCGCGCCGTGCAGGTCGAGATAGACCCCGTCGAGCGGTGCGGCCGCCCGCAGATCCTCGACGATCCAGCCCGCAACCTTCTCATAGGCCTCCTGCTCGATATAGGAGGAAGGCGGCGCCGAGCACCAGCTGAGCGGCACGATGTCGTGACCCAGCTCCGGCAGCACCTTGATCGCGCCGGCGATCGGAATGTTGAACCCCTCGACCGCGTCGATCAGCTCCGGGCCGCGGACAAAGCCGGGCCAGGCGTCGGCATGCTCGAAATCCGCCCAGCTCGCGCGCAACGGGGCGAAGGTGTTGGTTTCGTGCTGAAATCCGCCAACCGCGATCCGCGCCATCGCCGCCCTCTCGCTCACTTTCCCCGATGGTTTCATGGCGGCAAGGCGGCGTCCAGAGGCCTTCCGGCGATTTTACGGACTCGGAAGTGCAGTGCTCTGCGTTATCATCGAGCGGATAGTCGGCCGACGCGGATGACGCACGACCACCACAACCACGCGGCCCACGGTCATGCCTCGATCGATTACGGTCGCGCCTTTGCGATCGGGATCGCACTGAACCTCGCCTATGTCGCGGGCGAGGCGGCAGCCGGGGTTGTCGCGCATTCGCTGGCGCTACTCGCCGATGCCGGCCACAATTTGAGCGACGTGCTTGGCCTTGGCCTCTCCTGGGGTGCGGCGGTGCTGAGCCGGCGCGAGCCCTCCGGCCGCTTTACCTATGGGCTCGGCTCGACCTCGATCCTGGCCGCGCTCGCCAATGCCGCGATCCTTCTCGTCGTCACCGGTGGTATCGCCTGGGAGGCAGTCTTGCGCTTTGCCGCCCCGGTGCCGGTCGAGACCGGGATCATCGTCTGGATCGCGGCATTGGGGATAGCGGTCAACGGCGGCACCGCACTCCTGTTCGCCTCGGGCAGCAGCAGCGACCTCAACGTCAAGAGTGCGTTTTTTCACATGGCGGGCGACGCGCTCGTCACCGCCGGCGTCGTCGTCGCGGGCATCCTGATCGGGGTGACCGGCTGGCTGTGGCTCGACCCGGGGGTAAGCCTCGTCGTCTCCGTGGTCATCGTCATCGGCACCTGGGGCCTCTTAAAAAGCGCGATCGGCCTCGCTCTCGACGCAGTGCCGGAAGGGGTCGACGCCGAGGCGGTTCGCGCCCATCTGGCGGCGCAACCCGGGGTGTCGGCGCTGCACGACCTCCACATTTGGGGGATGAGCACAACCGAGACGGCGCTGACCTGCCATCTGGTGATGCCGCAGGGTCATCCCGGCGACGCAGTGCTGGCCCGCATCGCGGAGGAACTGCACACCCGCTTCGGCATCCACCATGCGACGCTGCAGATCGAGCTTGCCGACACCGATGAGGCTTGTGTGCTCACACCGGAGCATGTCGTCTGATCTCGCCGGGTGCAGAATACCCTTACGAATGTTGCGGGCTCGGCGGCCGGGATCGGCACCGCGCCGGCGGATGAATCCCCTTCGCGCGTAAGGCGCGAGAGTCAGGATTCCTTACAGCCGAGTATATCGTAATTTCAAATATATAACAAAAATACGCCTCCTTTCAGACAAAGTTGCCGTCGGATTTCCTTACATGTCAGCAATCGGATCTCGAAATCGTATCGCCGGAAAGCTTTGAAAAAGCTCATTTTTCGCCGATGGTACGTATCTTGCTCGCTTTTCAATGCAGAGCGTTGTGGCTCCGTGATTCAGGAGGCGCGAATGCGCGTCGGTATCGTCTGCAGTCGGGGCGCCGTTGCTGCTGCCGTCATTGTTTGCTGCAGCAACCTCTTTGCCGCCATCTCCGGCTGCCGAGCGGCCGCTTTTACCGACCCGGCCGCCTTCGCAGCCGCCGCCGCTGCGGCGGGTATACCTATCACCGCCGATAATTTCTCGACCTATCCGATCGGTGACATCTCAAACGGCCAGACCCTGGGCCGGTTCACTTACACCTTCGATCCAAACCCGAACGATCCCACCGGAACCCAGCCGACGATAGCGCTCGACAACGCAAACCAGGTTTTGACTGGGGCGCCGTTTGATGCGTTTGTCGGCGGCAACTCGGTCACGCTGACTTTCACCGGCGGCAAGACCCTTTTGGCCTTCGGAGCGACTTTTACCTACGCGCCGGCTGACGAGCCGCTTCTCGCCGGTCTTTATGATCTCGGGATTCTCGACGGTACGGGGGCGACGACAATCGGCAATCCGGCTGGCCTGTCCGCCGATGGCGGGTCTTTTTTCCTGGGATTTGTCGGCTCCCCGGGTGAGGAGTTCTCGCAAATCAGCCTATTTTCTTTGGCCGATCCGCCAAGCGGCACAACCGGCTCCCCGTTCCTGATCCCGGCCTATGAAGTGAACGAGCTGGCCTTTGGCCCGGCCGGCCCGCCGCCTGTCGTGCCCGAGCCCGGATCGCTGGCGCTCCTCGCCGCAGCGCTCGCCATAGCCGCGTTCCCCGCCAGAGGACGCGGTAAATCCAATTCTACCTTGGGAGGATGGCGCATGATCAAAAAGGTGAGCCCCTGCGCACCAATTGCTCATTGATGTCAAGGGCCGGAATCTACCCCTGAGGGGGCAATAGCCGCGTTCCCCGCCTGAGGACACCGTAAATCCAATTCAACCTTTGGGAGGCAGCCCATATGTTCAAGACTTCGTCGTTTCGCGTTGCCGCAACCCTCGCTGCGATATGCCTATCCGGGCCAGCCTGGGCTCTCGGCTCCACCCCGGTGACCGTCGTCAATCCCGCCGACATCGCAAAAGCCGAAGGTATCCAGCACCCATACCAAGCGGGAATACCCTGTGCTTTCGGCGCTACTGGTATTCCTAGTGAATGCTCGGGCTCATTAACCGCCCCACCGGCGCAGCGTCTGGTTATCGAATATGTCAGCGCAGGTTGCGGGTTGAACCCAGGCGTCACCATCATCGGTGCTTCTCTAGGGACTTCTGTCGCCGGCAGCTTCGTGACCCATTCTTTGGCCGCCCCTGTGGCTTTTTCGGAGAATCTCGGTCAACAGGTCCGCCTTTACGCGGATCCGGGTTCCACCCTGGAATTCACCTTGGACCTGTCGGCTGTTAATCCCGGCGGCGGGTGCATTGTCTCGGTTTCCGGCCAAGCGATCGCGGTACCCTGATCCTGTCTGTTAATTTGGCCGCCTTTGTTGACATTGGCGCGCCTGAGCCGCAGCACCGCATCGGTCTCCACCACACGACGCTTCGGATAAGCTCGCCGACTCGGACGAGGTCTGCGCCCTGAGCCGCGAGTAGGTCGTCTGAGAGCATTGCCGCGGCGCCCGGCCGGGTCTAGCCTCGGTGCCGCTATTGTGGGAGGAGAGGATGGGCGAGCAGGCTTACGTCCGCGAAGTGGGCTTGCGCGACGGGCTGCAGAGCCTCGCCGAGGTAATGCCGACGGAAGAAAAGATCGCCTGGATCGACGCCGAGCACAGGGCCGGGGTCCGCGAGATCGAGGTCAGCTCCTTCGTGCCGCCGAAATTGCTGCCGCAACTCGCCGATGCCGAGGCCGTGGTCCGCCATGCGCTGACCTTGCCGGGCCTGACCGTCTCGGCACTGATCCCGAACCTCAAGGGAGCCGAGCGCGGCCTTGCCTTAGGTGTGCACGAGATGAATTTCGTGCTGTCGGTCAGCGAGGGCCACAACCAGGCCAATGTCCGGCGCTCGACCGAGGAATCGGTCGCCGATTTCCGCCGTGTCGTGGCGCTCTGCCAAACCGCACCCGAGGAGAAGCGGCCGCGCGTCGCCTGCGGGCTCGCCACCGCCTTTGGTTGCACGATCGAGGGTGCGGTCGACGAGGACCGCGTGCGCCGGATTGCGAACGAGGTCGCCGAGGCCGGGGCCGACGGCATCATCCTCGCCGACACGGTCGGCTATGGCCAGCCGGCGGCAGTCGAGCGCGTTTTCCGTCAGGTCATGGCCGATGTGGCGCCGTTGTCGGTCGCCGGGCATTTCCACGACACCCGCGGCCTCGGCCTCGCCAATGTACTGGCGGCGTTGAACGCCGGCGCGCGCGCCTTCGACGCCTCGCTCGGCGGCTTGGGCGGCTGCCCTTATGCGCCGGGCGCCACCGGCAACATCGTCATGGAAGACCTCGTCTTCATGCTCGAAAGCATGGGCTTCGACACCGGCATCGATCTCGACCGCCTTGTCGCGGTGCGCGAATTGGTGCACGCCGCCTTGCCGAACGTCGTCCAATACGGCGCCATCGCCAAAGCCGGCCTCCCAAAAAACTTCCACAAAGCCCATCTGGCCCAGGCCGCGGAATAGGGAGCATGCCATGGCTGACGATGCGATCTCGCGCGAGCGCTTTGCGGTTCTGGTCGAGCGGGCGGGGCTGCGGTTGACGGCCGAGCAGTTCGAGGAGTTACGGCAGGCGCACCGGTTTGTCGAGCGCATGCAGCGCAGCGTGCGGCGGCCGCGCGACCGGGCGGCCGAGCCGGCGCATATTTTCCACCCAACGGCGTGAGGCGGCGGTGGACCCGACGCAGCTGACGATCGCCGCGGCGAGCCGCGCCATCGCTGCCGGCGAATTGTCGCCGGTCACCTTGACCGAGGCCTATCTGGAGCGGATCGCTACCCTCGACGGCGA
>DASXAM010000194.1:0-2833 GCA_036404275.1 Allostellaceae bacterium | reverse complement strand
GGCGGTCAGCCTTTGGCGACCGGGTGGCCGGCGAGGTGCTCGAGCACGCGCACGAGACCGGAATGGTCCCAGCTCTTGCCGCCCATCGCCGCCGCAGCGTTGAACAATTCCTGGGTCGTCGCGGTGTTGGGCAGTGAGAGGTTGAGGCTGCGCGCCCCTTGCAGGGCGAGGTTCAAATCCTTTTGGTGCAATTCGATGCGAAAGCCCGGGTCGAAGCTGCGCTTGATCATGCGCTCGCCATGCACCTCGAGGATGCGCGAGGAGGCAAAGCCGCCCATCAGCGCCTGGCGCACCTTGGCCGGGTCGGCGCCGGCGCGCGACGCAAAGAGGAGCGCCTCGCCAACCGCTTCGATCGTCAGCCCGACGATGATCTGGTTGGCGACCTTGGTCGTCTGGCCGTCGCCGTTGCCGCCGACAAGGGTGATGTTTTTGCCCATCAGCTCGAACAGCGGCTTCATCCGGGCAAAGGCACGCTCGGGTCCGCCGACCATAATCGTCAGGCTTGCGGCCTCGGCGCCGACCTCGCCGCCCGACACCGGCGCGTCGAGATAGTCGCAGCCCTTTTTGTTGATCTCGGCGGCAAATTCCTTGGTCTCGATCGGCGAGATCGAGCTCATATCGACAACGAGCTTGCCCGCCGCCAGGCCCGCCGCGACCCCGTCGGGATCGAACAGCACGGCTTTCACATCCGGGGTATCGGGCACCATCACGATGATGATCTCGGAACGCTCGGCGACCGTTTTCGAGCTGTCGCAAACAGTGGCGCCGGCGGCCGGCACATCCTGCGGCATCGTGAATTTGTCGTAGACGAGCAGCTCATGCCCGCCTTTGATCAGATTGAGGGCCATCGGCCGCCCCATGATGCCGAGCCCGACAAAACCGACTTTCATGACCCTGCTCCGCGCGTTCGTGGTGAGGCCGTCACACTGCAACAGTTGGGGCGGAGGTCTCAAGCCGCACGCGTCCTATGGTACAGTGTTGGGCGAGGAGGACCGGTGATGGCCCGCAACACGGCTCTCTATGATGAAGACTTCTACGCCTGGACCATCGAGCAGTCGCGGCTGCTGCGCTCTGGAGCGCTATCCGCAATCGATGTCGCCAACGTCGCCGAGGAGATCGAGAGCATGGGGCGCAGCGACCGGCGAGAGCTGCAAAGCCGGCTTGCGGTTCTGATCATGCATCTTTTGAAATGGCGATTTCAGCCGAACGCGCGATCGCGGAGCTGGTCGGCGACAATCGACGAGCAGAGGCTGCAAATCGCGCAAGTTTTTGCCGAGTCGCCGAGCCTCCGGCCGCTGGCGGCCGGGATGCTGCCACACGCTCACGCTATTGCTCGCGCCCATGCCATCGCCGAGACCGGTCTCGGCGACGACGAGTTTCCCGACGCCTGCCCGTTTACGCTCGACGAAGTGCTGTCGCGCTCGTTTCTGCCGGAGGGCTGATTTTGTAGGGCGGGCGGTGCAGGCCGGCGGGCGAGATCGTGAAAATCTCGTAGCCGGTCGCGGTGACGCCGACGCTGTGCTCGAACTGGGCCGAAAGCGAGCGGTCCTTGGTCACCGCGGTCCAGCCGTCGCTCAAAATTTTGACCTCCCAGCGGCCGGCGTTGATCATCGGCTCGATCGTAAAGATCATGCCCTCGCGCATGACCGGCCCGTCGCCCGGCCGGCCGTAATGCAGGATCGAGGGCGGCTCGTGAAACACCCGGCCGACGCCGTGGCCGCAAAAATCGCGCACCACCGAAAAGCGATGGTTCTCGGCATAGCGCTGGATCGCGTCGCCGATCGCGCCGATATGCGCGCCCGGCCGCACCGCGGCAATGCCGAGCATCATCGCCTCATAGGTCACATCGACCAGGCGGCGCGCCTTGACCGGAATGCGCTCACCGACCAGAAACATGCGGCTCGTGTCGCCGTGCCAGCCGTCCAGGATCGGCGTCACATCGATGTTGAGGATGTCGCCTTCCATCAGCCGGCGCTCGCCCGGGATGCCGTGGCAGACGACATGGTTGACCGAGGTGCAGATCGACTTGGGAAAGCCGCGGTAGTTGAGCGGCGCCGAGATCGCATGGTGGTCGGCGACAAAATCGTGGCACAGCCGGTCGAGCTCGCCGGTGGAGACACCCGGACGCACAAAGGGGGTGATGAAATCGAGCGTCGCCGCGGCAAGCGCCCCGGCACGCCGCATTCCCTCGAACGCCTCGGCGCCGTGAATCCTGATCTGGCCGTCGCGGGTCCCGCCGGCGGCGAGACCCATGCCGATATCCTGTTGCATGCCCAGCCCTTGTCCTACCGAGAAATTAGGGATTGGCGCAGCGGCCGGCAATGCCGCGCGATGCCGGCTGGACGGCGCGGCCGAAATCGCCGAAACTCGCCGACTATGGCGGTCGATAACACACGGCAGCGATGAGCGGGAAGAGCGCGACGGTCGTGGCCCTCGGCGATTATCGCGTGCGATCGCCGCGCACCGTCTATTTTACCCGCGGCGAATTGAACCAGCTTCTCGGTCTCTACAGCCGGTATGTGATCCGCGGCATCTGGCGCGATTATGCGATCGACCACCGCGACGGGGTGGCGCTGTTCTCGGTGTTTCGCCACACCCAGGAGGGACCGGTCTACGCCATTCTGAAAACGGCGCCGAGCGCCGGGCGCCCGGGCGAATTCGTCGTGCAGAGTGGCCGGCAGCGGCTGCGGGCGACGCGTACCCTCGCCGAGGCCCTCGACTATTTCCGCGCCCGGCTCTCGCTGGTCGCCGCCGAAGCGGGCTAGGTCGCGCGTCGCCGCGGCAGCATCCGGTCGAGCACGCCGTCGCGGCGCAACACGCCGTGATAGAGCGC
>DASXAM010000193.1:0-3015 GCA_036404275.1 Allostellaceae bacterium | reverse complement strand
ATGAACCGGCCGGAGCGGCTGAATGCGCTTAATCAGGAGATGCGCACACGGCTCGCCGAGACCTGGACCGAGTTCCGCCATTCGCGCGACCTCGAAGTCGCGATCTTCACCGGCACCGGGCGCGGCTTTTGCGCCGGCGAGGATATGAGGGAATCGCTCGCCGCCGGACGGCCGGGCGGCAGCCGGCCGGCGATCGAGGACCCGTTTATGACCGGGGCGCTCGAAAAACCGGTGATCGCCGCGGTCAACGGCTATGCGATGGGCGGCGGCTTTATGCTGGTCGAGCGCACCGACCTGCGCGTTGCGGCAAAGGGTGCGGTGTTCGAGGTTTCGGAAGCTAAGCGCTGGCTCTTGGGCGGCTACAATCACGGCCACCTCGCCAACCTCCCCTATCCGATCGCGATGGAGATGGCGCTCGGCTTTCGCTTTACCGCCGAGCGGTTCTACGAGATCGGCTTTCTGAACCGGCTTGTCGAGCCGGACGAGCTGATCCCGAGTGCGGTGGCGATGGCCGAGCACATGCTGACCCTGCCGCCCGCCTCGCGCGTCAATACGGTGCATATGATGCGCCAGATGCGCCCGATGCCCTCGGCCGACCAAATCCGCCTTGCAGCGCTTTTGCACGAGCACGGCGCCAAAAGCGATCTCCTCGAGTCGCGCGCCGCCTTTGCCGAAAAGCGCCGCCCCGACTTCAAAGGCTGGGACGACCCGCAAGACCGCTATCACTTGCCGACCCTCGACAGCGTGAAGGGATGAGCAACCCATGACGACGCTCGACGAGAACCGTGAATTACTGCTGCGCTGGTTCAACGAATTTTGGAATGCCGGCCGCGAAGACTTGATCGACGAGTTCACGACGCCAAACGTGTCTCGCACGGGATCGGCGCGCCGGAGGCGGTGACGCGCGGACCGGAGGCGCTACGGCAAGTTTGTCGTCAGCTGCGCGGCGCCTTCCCCGATATCCGATTCACTGTCGAGGAGATGATCGCCGAACGCGATCTCGTCGCGGTGCGCTGGACGGCGAACATGACGCATGCCGGAGGCGACCTCGGATTTCCCGCCACACAGAAAGAGCTCACAATCACCGGGATGACCTTTGCTCGAATAGAAAACGGCAGGCTCGCCGAGGGTTGGAATAATTGGGACATGCTGGGCATGATGCATGGAATCGGAGAGGTGCCACACGCGGCGGTCGCCCGGGCTGTGGAGACTTGAGCGCGGGGGGAATTTGGGAATAGCACGAAAGCCCAATCCGGTGGCAGCAGACGCGGCCGCCGGCCCGCTTGTGGGCATCCGGGTGCTCGACCTGACCGAGCGTATGGGCGCTCTGGCCCATTCGGCTTCGACCGAACAGCTCCAGCGCATTGATATCTCGGCTTTGTTCCCTATATAGACCTTATGAGCAACGTTCCGACTTTTGCGCTGCCTTCGAGCTTTCTTGGCTTGGAGCGCAGCGATCCCGGCGCAGCGATCTGCATCGCCGGCATTCCTTATGATCTCGGCACCTCGAACCGGCCGGGGGCGCGGTTCGGGCCCGATGCGATTCGCCGGGCGAGCCGGATGCTCGTCGATGGCGATCACCCGCTCGATTGGGGCGATCCGGCCGAGCTGGACATCGCCGATATCGGTGATTTTCGCATCGCCCATGGCGACATCCAGGGCAGCCTCGCCGCGATCGAAGCTCAGGCGGCGCCGTTGCCGCATCTCGTGGCGCTCGGCGGGGACCATACCGTAACGCTCGGCCTGTTGCGCGCGCTGGCCCGGCGCCGCGGTCCTCTGGCACTCGTTCATTTCGACGCCCATGTCGATACCTGGCCCGAGAGCTTCGGCCTCGCCTGGGGCCACGGCTCGCCGTTCTACCACGCGATCGAGGAGGGCCTGATCGACCCGCGCCGCACGGTCCAGATCGGCATCCGCTCGCCGATGCGCAAAGCGGTGCATGATTGGACCGTGAGCAAAGGCGTCGAGATCGTCTTTGCCGATGAGGTCCACGAGAAAGGCCCCGCCGCCGCGGCCGAGCGCATTCGCGACGCAGTCGGCGACATGCCGGCTTATTTGACCTTCGACATCGACGCGCTCGACCCGGCTTTCGCCCCCGGCACCGGGACGCCGGAGGTTGGCGGGCTCGCCACCTGGCAGGCGCGCGCGATCCTGCGCCGCCTCACCGGGATGTCCTTCGTCGGCATGGATGTGGTCGAGGTGTCGCCGCCTTACGACGTGTCCGAGATCACCGCCCTCGCCGCCGCGACAATCGCCTGGGACTACCTGGCGCTACTGGCGCCGCATGGCCCGCAACGATAGATCCGACCCCGCAATCCACCTATATTTCCGAAGGCGCAGCTTCTTTATGCGCTTTCCTCCGAGTACGGCAGGCTGGCCCAATCCGACCTGTCGTACTCATTTTCGGCAGCAGCGCGGCGAAGCGGGCCGGTTACCGCTCCGATTGATTTGCTCACTTCTATTTGATGCTTGATTGACGAGGAATGGTTACTTATCTCTAGTCTATACCGATCTTACCGACCCTACCGATCTTAAATTATCCAGAGGACATTTTAGTCAGAATAACGATAGAAGACGAGAGTCGATTACGCGGTTGTGGTAGTACCCGCCCGTTATGCGAGCCGTTCGACCGGTAAGCACATCATATTGGGATCGGGGGAATACCGGGTTAATTACAACGGTTGGCGGGTTCCTTTGCCGGCAGTCGCAATTCCAACGACCTGTAAAAGAGAGCCTCGCTTCAAGCGGGGCTCTCTCGGAGAGCGTACTAGCGCTTGGCGCCGTGGTGGCGACCGGCCTCTACAGCGATTTCCGTATTATGCGACCACGGCTACCAAGGGAAACTCCGCCGTGAAAACGCCAGTTCCCCACATCTCCGTTTCGATTACCCCGTTGCAGCCACAAAAACTCATCCAGCAGGAACCTCTCGTCTATTTATTTGTACGACAGTTAGAGCCAGACATGGGCTAAGGGAGGAATGCGGTGGATAAGCCTTCCCCGGATAATGCTGGTCAG
>DASXAM010000192.1:0-10330 GCA_036404275.1 Allostellaceae bacterium | reverse complement strand
AACGCCCTGGCGCTGTCCGCGCTCGGCCCCTCCTGGGGTCTCGTCTATTGCAGCGAGGCGGCGCATATCAACACGTCCGAGGTGAACGCGGCGAGCTTTTTCGGCGGCGGGTTGAAGCTCGTCCCGGTTGCCGGCGAGCACAGCAAGATCGACGCTGCCCGGCTTGCCGAGGCAGTGGCAGCGATCCAGCCCGGACAACTGCACCGCGGCCAGCCAAGTGCCGTCAGTCTAACCCAGGCGACCGATCTCGGCGCTGTCTACCGCCTCGACGAAATCCGTGCGATCACGGAGGTCGCCAAGGCGCGCGGGCTCAGGACCCATATGGATGGCGCGCGCTTTGCCAATGCTGTCGCCCGCCTCGGCTGCAGTCCGGCCGAAGCGTCCTGGCGCGCCGGCATCGACATCCTGTCGTTTGGCGCGACCAAGAACGGCGGTGCCTTGTGCGACGCGATCGTCGTCTTTGCCCCCGAGCTCGCCGACGGGCTCGCCGTGCAATTGCGCCGCGCCGGCCAGGTCTGGTCGAAGATGCGCTTTGCCTCGGCCCAGCTCCTCGCCTATGTCGAAAACGGGCTGTGGCTTGAAATGGCGCGCGCCTCGAATGCGCACGCCGCGCGCATCGCCGCCGGGCTCGCCGGCATCCGCCCGCTGGCTCCGGTCGAGGCCAACGAGATCTTTCTCGAATTGCCCGGCGAGGTGATGGACGCGCTCGATCGCGACGGCTTCCAATTCTACCGCCGCGGCGCGCGGCTGGCCCGGTTTGTCTGCCGGTTTGACGCCACCGACTCCGAGGCCGATGCTCTCGTCGCCGCTCTTTGCCGGCATCTGGATGGTGCCTCCGCCCAGGCCGCGGAATAGCTGGACTAATCGGCGGCCTGAGCCTCGGGCAGCATGCCGAGCGCCCGCTTGTAGAGCTCGAGCAGCGTCTCCTCTTCGTCGAGGTCGTCCTTGTCGCGTTTGCGGATGCGGACGATCTGACGCATGATCTTCGGCTCGAAGCCATTCCCCTTGGCCTCGGCGTATACCTCCTTGATATCGCCGCTCAAGGCACGCCTCTCCTCTTCAAGCCGCTCGATGCGCTCGATAAAGGATTTGAGCCGCTCGCCGGCGATACCCCCCACCTCCGGCATGACCGCCCCGGCTCAGTGCTGGTTTTGCGAAGCGGCAAAAGCGGCCTTCTGCTCGGCCGAGGCTTCCTTCTGGTATTTCTTGCGCCACTCGTCATAGGGCATGCCGTAGACGATTTCGCGCGCCTGCGGGTCGGGGAGTGCCAAGCTGCGCTCCTCGGCCGCCTCGCGATACCAGCGCGACAGGCAGTTGCGGCAAAAGCCGGCGAGATTCATCATATCGATGTTCTGGACATCGGTGCGCTCGCGCAAATGTGCCACGAGCCGGCGGAAGGTGGCGGCTTCAAGCTCGATGCGGGTCTTGTCGTCCATCGGGACCTCCACAATGTTGCCTGTCCCTATGTAGCGAGCGATCGCGGCGGCCGCACCTGGTTTCGGAAGACGGCCATGGACAAAGCCGAAATCGGAAAATTGGCGCGCGCCCGCTATGGCGGCATCGCCGCCGGGGCGGCAGATAGAATGTCAGATCCGCGGCGTGCTTTCGGGGATCGTCACGATCCGGCGGTAGCTCAGCGCCTCGGCCACGTGCCGGCGGCCAACCTCGGCGGCACTTTCGAGGTCGGCCAAGGTGCGGGCGATGCGGAGAATGCGGTGATAGCCGCGCGCCGAGAGGCGCAATCGCTCGGCGGCGCGCAGCAAGAGCGCGCGGCCGGCGGCGTCGGGGGTGGCGACCTCGTCGAGCAGCGTGCCATCGACTTCGGCGTTGGTGCGAATGCGGCGTTCCGCGGGCAGGCCACCATAACGCTTCGCCTGCCGCAGCCGGGCCGCGGCGACCCGGCGGGCGACCGTCGCGCTGTCCTCGGTCGGCGGCGGCAGAGCGAGATCGCCCGGTGATACGGCCGGGACGTCGATGTGCAGATCGATCCGGTCGAGCAACGGGCCCGACAGCCGGGCCTGATACTCTTCGGCGCAACGCGGTGCCCGGCCGCAGGCTTGCTCGGCAAAATGGCCGCAGCGGCACGGGTTCATCGCCGCAATCAGCTGAAAGCGGGCCGGATAGGTGACATGCCCGCTGGCGCGCGCCACCGTCACCCGGCCGGTTTCCAGCGGCTGGCGGAGCGCTTCGAGGGCCGCTCGATTGAATTCGGGCAGCTCGTCGAGAAACAGGACCCCCTGATGGGCTAGGGAAATTTCACCGGGGCGAGCGCGAGACCCGCCGCCGACCAGCGCCGGCAGCGAGGCCGAATGATGCGGGT
This sequence comes from Allostellaceae bacterium, assembly GCA_036404275.1. Lineage (GTDB taxonomy): Bacteria > Pseudomonadota > Alphaproteobacteria > ATCC43930 > CGMCC-115725 > AP-15. The sequence goes on along the minus strand of DASXAM010000192.1, from coordinate 8,010 downwards.
CGCGAAACGGCCGCTCGCGCGCGAGCCCACTGCCGCGCAATCCGCCGGCTACCGATTGGATCATGCCGAGCTCGAGCGCCTCGCTCGGCTCGAGCGGCGGTAATATCCCCGGAAGCCGCGCCGCAAGCATCGATTTCCCCGAGCCCGGCGGGCCCACCATCAGCACATTGTGTCCGCCGGCGGCGGCGATCTCCAAGGCGCGCTTGGCGGTTTCCTGGCCTTTGACATCCTTCAGGTCCAACGCGACCGCGTCGGAGCCGGCGAGGCGAGGCTCGGGCGGCGGCAACAGCTGCGTGCCCTTGAAATGGTTGACGATCGCTAAGAGACTCGGCGCCGCGACGATCTCGACCTCGCCGGCCCAGGCCGCTTCGCCGCCGCACGCGGCCGGGCAGATGATGCCGTTTGCCCGGCCGGCGGCGGCGAGGCCGGCAAGCAGAACGCCCGCGACGCTTGTCACCGACCCGTCGAGCGACAATTCGCCCAACGCCGTATAAGCGGCGAGCTCTTCGGCTGGAAGCACCTCCATCGCCACCAACAGGCCGAGCGCGATCGGCAGATCGAAATGGCTGCCTTCCTTCAGCACGTCGGCCGGGGCGAGGTTGACGGTGATGCGTCGCTGCGGCAAGGCGAGGCCGAGCGAGTGGAGTGCGGCGCGCACCCGTTCGCGCGATTCGGCAACCGCCTTGTCCGGCAGTCCGACGACGGTGAAGGCCGGCAGCCCGGAGGTGATCGTCACCTGGGTCTCGACCTCGATGACGTCGACCCCGTGAAACGCCACCGTTCGAACCAGCGCGACCATGCCGCCGCCCGCCTTTAACCAAAACGCGAGTGTAAATCGCTGTGGCCGCCAGCGCCAGTACCGTCAACCCGGCCCGGTTGTCGGCAAGTCCCCGCTGTCGGCAAGGATTGTAACGCGAGCGTGATCACGGTTAATTTGTCGGTTGTGCTACCGATTGACGAAACTCGGTCGGGGGAGGCGCTGCCTTGTTCAATACCACCAATCTGCGGCTCGCTTGGGAGCCGCGCATCCTGAGCCTTCTGCGAATCATCGCCGGGCTGTTGTTCCTGCAACACGGCTTGAACAAAATCTTCGACTTTCCACCGACGCCGAACCATGCGGCCTACCACCTCTTTACCTTGGTGCCGGGCCTCGCTGGGCTGCTCGAAGCGATCGGTGGGCTGCTGATCGTGCTCGGCTTGTTTACGCGGCCGGTCGCCTTCCTCTTGTCGGGCGAGATGGCGCTCGCGTATTTCATGGTGCATGCTCAGCTCGGGTTTTTCCCGCTTCTGAACCGAGGCGATCTCGCCGTGCTGTTCTGCTTTGTGTTTTTCTATCTTTTTGTTGCGGGTGGTGGCGTATGGAGCCTCGACCGGCTGCGCGCCACGGAACCGGACCAGGTCCGGACGACCCGTGCGCGTGCCTGAACACGGCCCGGGCCGCCGTAGACCCCTCCGGCTGGTTGCCGAACCCCGTCTTCAAGCATCGCCCATTTTGAGGGCGGCGATGAAGGCGGATTGCGGGATTTCGACCTGGCCGAATTGGCGCATCCGCTTTTTGCCTTCCTTTTGCTTTTCGAGGAGCTTCCTTTTGCGGGTCACGTCGCCGCCGTAGCATTTGGCGAGCACGTCCTTGCGCAGCGCCTTGACCGTTTCGCGGGCGATGATGCGGCCGCCCAACGCCGCCTGGATCGCCACCTGGAACAATTGGCGCGGGATCAAATCCTTGAGCCGCTCGCACAAAGCGCGGCCGCGGCGCTCGGCCTCGCGGCGATGGACGATGACCGCGAGCGCATCGACCGGCTCGCCGTTGACGAGGATGTTCATCAGCACCAGGTCGCCCGCACGATAATCCTCGATCTGGTAGTCGAAGCTGGCATAGCCGCGGCTCACCGATTTCAGCCGGTCGTAAAAATCAAACACGACCTCGTTCAATGGCAGCCGATAGACCAGCATCGCCCGGTTGCCGGCATAGGTCAGATCGACCTGCTCGCCGCGCCGCTCCTCGCAGAGCGCCAGGATCGGCCCGAGATAGGCGTCGGGAACCAGGATCGTCGCCTTGATCCACGGCTCCTCGATATGGTCGATGCGGACCGGGTCGGGCATGTCGGCCGGGTTGTGCAAAGTGCGCACCGAGCCGTTGGTCAGATGCACGCGGTAGACGACCGAGGGGGCGGTCGCGATCAGATCGAGGTCGAATTCGCGGGCGAGCCGCTCCTGGATGATTTCGAGATGCAGCAGGCCCAAAAACCCACAGCGGAAGCCGAACCCCAAGGCCGCCGAGGTCTCCGGCTCGTATTCGAAGCTCGCATCGTTCAGGCGTAATTTGGCGAGACTGTCGCGCAACCGCTCGTAATCGGCGGCGTCGGTTGGGAAGAGGCCGCAAAACACCACCGGCTGCACCGGCTTGAAGCCGGGCAAGGGCGCAGCCGCCGGGCGCCGGTCCTCGGTGATCGTGTCGCCGACGCGGCAATCGGCGACGGTCTTGATGCCGGCGGTGATAAAGCCGATCTCGCCCGGCCCCAGCGCCGGGGCCGCGACCCCTTTCGGGGTGAAGACGCCGACCCGCTCGACATTGTGCACGGCATCCGTCGCCATCAGCCGGATCTTCTGCCCGACGCGCAATTCGCCATCCTTGACCCGCACCAGAATGACGACGCCGAGATAGGGGTCGTACCAGCTATCGACCAAAAGCGCCTTTAAGGGCGCCGCGGCGTCGCCCGTGGGTGGCGGCAGGCGGGTCACCAACGCTTCGAGCACCTCGCCGATATTAAGCCCGGTCTTGGCCGAGATCAGCACCGCGTCGCCGGCGTCGAGCCCGATCACATCCTCGATCTGCTCTTTAACCCGCTCGGGATCGGCGGCCGGCAGGTCGATTTTGTTCAGGACCGGGACGATCTCATGGCCCGCCTCGATCGCCTGATAGACATTGGCGAGGGTCTGCGCCTCGACGCCTTGGCTCGCATCGACGACGAGCAGCGAGCCCTCGCAGGCGGCGAGCGAGCGGCTGACCTCATAGGAAAAATCGACATGGCCGGGCGTGTCCATCAGGTTGAGGACGTAATCCTCGCCGTCCCGCGCCCGGTATTGGAGGCGCACCGTCTGCGCCTTGATCGTGATGCCGCGCTCGCGCTCGAGCTCCATCTGGTCGAGCACCTGTTCCTTCATCTCCCGCGCTTCGAGCCCGCCCGTCGCCTCGATCAGCCGGTCGGCCAAGGTGGATTTCCCATGGTCGATATGGGCGATGATCGCGAAATTGCGGATCTGCGCGAGCGGCGTCATGCGAGGCGGAACATAGGGGCGGCATGCCACCGGATCAACGCGGCGCGGTCCTTACAGTTCGGCAAGCGGGATGTCGAGCGCCTGCGCCGTGGCGAGCAGCCGATGGTCGTAGCTCGCCAGCTCGACCGATTCGCCTTGACGGCGCAAGAAATCCATCGTGGCAAGGTGCAACGCATCGAGGGTTCGCACCGCGAGCGGAAACGGCTCAAACGCCCGAGCCAATGCTGGTTCACTCATTTCGGTCAAATTGATGCGGGCGAGCAGACCCCGTGCTCGCCTGCCGTGCGAGGTCATCAGGCCATAGGCGTGGATCCGATTCCACACCTCATAGGTCAGCAATCGGCTTGAGCCCAGCTGATCTTCCCATAGCGCCTCCGGCGGAGATCGCTGCTCAGCCAACAAATCGGCCAGCACAACCGAACTGTCGACATAGATCACTAGCGATCCTCGCGATCGCGATCGAGATCGGCCAGCAGTTGCTCCACGGTGAGCCCGCGAATCGGCTGGCGCGGCGGCAGCGGTTGAAATGGTTTCTTAGCCGGTTTGATCCAGCCCTCGCGGATGCCGCGCTCGATGACGGATTCGGACTCGCGCCGCGGCGGCACGATCTCGGCGACCGGGCGGCCGCGGTCGGTAATGACGACGGTCTCGCCAGCAGCGGCGAGCCGTACATACTCGCTCAGCTTGTTTTTCAGCGTTTTCAGTCCGACCGTGCGCATGCGCTCGATGTAGCTACCAGAAGCCACTCGGTCAATCCTCGCCAACCCGCGGAAGCGCCCCCATTAACCTCTGGCCCGGCAGCATCGCGAAGGTAGAATGGCATCGCTTCTTCGATCTACCTGAGATCCGCACACATGCAGCCAAAAATCAGGAGGGAACGATGCTTTACCGCGTTGCCGCAATCGGCGGCCTGCTGCTGGCGGCGATGATCGGCACCGCCGCCCAGGCGGCCAGCCCCGCGACCAAAGGGGTGCCGGTCCATGATCAGTCGGCAATTGCCGGGCGCGGCTATTTCTATATCGGCGGGTCCTATGTCGGCGACCCCGGCAAGCGATTGATGCACGGCCAGATCTATGTCGAGGTCTTGACCCCGCGCCATCCGCGCCAGCGCTATCCGCTGGTGTTGATCCACGGTGCGGCACAGACCGCCACCAATTGGATGGGCACGCCCGACGGGCGGCCGGGCTGGGCGGACTATTTTGTCGGGCAGGGCTATACCGTCTACATGATCGACCAGCCGGCCCGCGGCCGCTCACCATGGCTGCCCGAGATCGACGGCAAGCTTGCCACCTTCAGCGCCGAAGCGATCGAATCCCGCTTTACCGCGCCGCAAGACTTCAATTTATGGCCGCAGGCCAAATTGCACACCCAATGGCCGGGCAGCGGGCGCATCGGCGACCCGGTTTTCGATGCCTTTTATGCGACGCAGGTGCCGTATGTCGCCAGCGCCGTCGAGACCGAGCAACGCAACCAGCAGGCCGTGGCGGCGTTGCTCGACCGGATCGGTCCGGCGATCATCCTGACCCATTCGCAATCGGGACCGTTCGGCTGGCTGATCGCCGACGCCAGGCCGAAATTGGTCAAGGCTGTCGTCGCCGTCGAGCCGGGCGGGCCGCCGTTCCAAAACGAGATACTCAACAACAACAAGGCGCGCGCCTGGGGCGTCACCGACATCAAGATCGCCTATGATCCGCCGGTGAACGATCCGAGCGAGCTGAAGACCGAGCAGCAGGCCGAACCCGACGGCCCGAACCTGGTGCGCTGCATCCAGCAGCAGGCGCCGGCGCGCCGGCTGGTAAACCTGGCCAATATCCCGGTCATCGTCATCACCACCGAATCGTCCTATCACGCCGCCTACGACCACTGCACCGCGAAATATTTGGCGCAGGCCGGGGTCAAGGTCACCGACTTCCAACTGGGCGACCACGGCATCCACGGCAACGCCCACATGGTGATGCTGGAAAAGAACAACCTGCAGGTCGCCAGCGTCATCACCACCTGGCTCGCCCACGCCGTGCCGTCGCGCTGACCATTGCTCAGGACTTTCAGTCCTTGCACATGGCGATGAAGTAGCCTCTGGAAGCTTCATTTCCAATGTGTATCATGCGTTCGCCGGCCGTCTCCGAAGGAGGTGCTACATGCCGTCGAGCCAACTCGAAAAAGCGAACGCATTTCGCGCGCTGCACCAGGCACCGGGATTTTTCCTGATTGCCAATGCCTGGGATGCGGGGTCGGCGAAGGTCCTGGCGGGGCTCGGCTTTGCAGCGTTGGCGACGTCGAGCGGCGCCTCGGCGGGCGTGCTCGGGCGCCGCGACGGCATGGTCAGCCGCGAGGAGGCGCTGGCCCACGCGAAGGCGATCGTCGATGCCGTCGATCTGCCGGTCTCGGCCGATCTGGAAAAAGGCTTCGACGACACGCCCGAAGGCGCGGCTGAGACGATCCGCTGCGCGGCAGCGACGGGCCTCGTCGGCGGCTCGATCGAGGATTTCACCGGCAACCCGCAACAGCCGCTTTACGATTTCGCGCACGCCACAGAGCGGGTTGCCGCCGCAGTCGAGGCGGCACGGCGATTGCCGTTTTATTTCACGCTAACCGCGCGTGCCGAAGGCTGCCTGCGCGGTCGCCCCGATCTCGACGAAATCATCAAGCGGCTACAGGCCTTCGAAGCGGTCGGGGCCGATGTGCTGATGGCGCCCGGCCTGCCCGACCTGGCCGCGGTGCGGCGGGTGTGCTCGGCGCTGTCGCGGCCGTTCAACTTTATGGCCGGGGTTCGAGGCCGCTCGTTTACCACGGCGGAATTGGCCGAGGCGGGTGTCAAGCGCGTCAGCCTCGCCACCTCGCTCTACCGCGCGGCGATGAGCGGTCTCGTCGATGCCGCGCGCGAGGTCAAAGAGCACGGTACGTTTTCTTATGTCGAGACGACGATGGCGACCGCCGAACTCAACGGCTACATGGCGAGCTGATGTGTGGACAGCGGCGCCCTGCGGAGGCGCCGGCAACCTTGTTATAAGCCGGAGTGATTCTGCATAAGAGGGGGCGGCGCCATGGGCTGGCTCGACGGGCAGGTGGCATTGGTGACGGGCGGCGGCTCGGGAATCGGCCGCGGCGTCGTCGAGCGCTATCTCGAAGAGGGGGCCCGGGTTGCGGTCATGGACCGGGTCGCCGGGCGCGGCGACGAATTGCGCGCGCGCTTCGGCGACAAGGTGGCCGCGATCGAGGGTGATGTCAGCCGGCTCGACGACAACAAACGGGCGGTCGCGGCGGCCGTTGCCGCTTTTGGCCGGCTCGACATCTTTGTCGGCAATGCCGGCGTGCTCGATGGCTTCATCCCGTTGGCGCAAATGCCGGAGGACAAGCTCGCTGCCGCTTGCGACGAATTGTTCGCGGTCAATGTCAAGGGCTGCATCCTGGGCGCCAAAGCGGCCCTTGCCGAGCTCGACAAAAGCGCGGGCTCGATGATTTTCACCGCATCGGGGGCGGGCTTCACCTCGGCCGGTGGCGGGGTCATCTACACCGCTTCGAAGCACGCGGTCGTCGGCATCGTTCGACAGTTGGCGGTCGAATTGGGGCCGCGGATCCGGGTCAACGGCGTCGCCCCCGGCGGCACGATGACCGATCTGCGCAGCGTCGCGGCATTGTCGCTCGGGGAACGTTCGCATTTCGCACAGCCCGGCACCGCCGAGCGGATCGCCGCCGGCAATCCGCTGCAATTGGCGCTCGAGCCGGCGGACCTCGCCGGCGCCTATGTATTCCTCGCATCGCGCGCCAACGCCCGCGGCATCACCGGCGCGGTCGTCGCCGTCGATGCCGGCTCGACCCTACGCCTTCCCCGGCGAAGCTGAGACGCGACAAAATCCGGGTACCGCCCATTGGCCTCGGTCTGCGGGGCTTTGTTGCAATCGCGCGCCGTCCATGATGATCTCCGTCTCGCCGCGGCGCCGGAACAAAGGGCGAGAGTGTGAGCAACAGCCGGAGGACCCGCTTGGGCGGCCGCACCGATATGGGTTTTGTCGAGCGCGCGCGGGATTATTTCAGGCCGCGCGAGATTGTCGACACCTCGCCGAAAATCGCCGACGAGGTCAAAACCACGACCTGTTACATGTGCGCCTGCCGCTGCGGGATCAAAGTCCATCTGAAGGATGGCGGCATCCGCTATATCGAGGGGAACCGCGACCATCCGATCAACCGCGGCGTGATCTGCGGCAAGGGCGCCTCGGGGATCATGCAGCAGATGTCGCCGGCGAAGCTCAAGAAACCCTTGCTGAGGGTCGGCGAGCGCGGCCGCGGCGAGTTTCGCGAGATCGAATGGGAGGAAGCAATCGCCACCGCTGTCGAGTGGCTCGCGGCAATCCGCAGGACCGACCCGAAAAAGCTCGCCTTTTTTACCGGACGCGACCAGAGCCAGGCGTTGACCGGCTATTGGGCGGCGCAGTTCGGCACGCCCAATTTCGCCGCGCATGGCGGATTCTGCTCGGTCAATATGGCGGCGGCCGGCATGTACACCTTGGGCGGCAGCTTTTGGGAGTTCGGCGAACCCGATTGGGAGCATACCCGCTATTTCATGATGTTCGGCGTCGCCGAAGATCATGATTCGAACCCGATCAAGATCGGCCTTTCCGGGCTGCGCCGGCGCGGCGCCAAATTCGTCTCGGTCAACCCGGTGCGCACCGGCTATTCGGCGATCGCCGACGAATGGATCGGCATCCGCCCCGGCACCGACGGGCTCTTCGT
>DASXAM010000191.1:0-9121 GCA_036404275.1 Allostellaceae bacterium | reverse complement strand
TGCGGGCCGACCGGAAACCCGCGCCCGGCCGCGGCGAGCCGTTCCATGACACCTGCGGCGGCGTCGAGGCCAAAAGCCGAGCCGCCGGACAACACGATCGCGTCGATCCGCTCGACCAGGGTCTCGGCCGCCAAGAGCTCGGTCTCGCGGCTGCCCGGCGCTCCGCCGCGCACATCGACCGCGGCCGTCGCCGGCTCGTCGGCGAGGACCACGGTCGTTCCGGTTATCGCGTCGGCGTCTTCGGCCTGGCCGACCAGGATACCGGGCACATCGGTGATCAAATTGCGCGGGCCGGCGAACGCCATTGCCGAGCTTCCAGCATCGAGGCGGTGCGCCGGCTGCATACGCGGATCGGCGCCGATCGACAAGCGTACCGGGTCCGGGTCAACGGCCGCTATTGCGGCCCCCACACGCTGATCGCCGGCGAGGTTGGGCGTACCAGCCGGAGACAACGCGGCCGTGGTTGGATCGTTGCGCCGACAATGGTCCTAGCGCAGCTTACCCATCCCGGTCGGGTCGCGAGCCAGCTCGCTGTTCAGCTCCTCGTTTTGCCGCTCGATCCAAGCGTTGAGTGCCGCTTCGAACTTTTCGTCCCCGGGGACGCCAGTGACGTCTTTGTCGATCGTGACCACCTCGCGCGGTGCCGGGTCGGGCGCCGTGCTGTCTGCCGCCGCCGCGGCCGCGGCCTCCGATTGCGCCAGCGCCGGGTCGTTGGCCAGCTCGCGCCGCGCCTCGGCGTTGGCGTCTTCGATCTGCTGGTCGAGCTTGGTCTCGAACGCGTCGCCTCCGGGCATATCGATCGGCATTTTGGCGTCGGTAGAAGCCGAGGCCAAGCCGAGCGCCATTGCCAAAGCGGCGCCGATGGCTAAGGGAATAGGTATCCTCATTGGTTCCCTCCTTCAGGTCTCTTGCATCAGGGTCTGCTCGACCTCCCGAGGAGGCCCGCCGGGTGTGGCGGGCCCCGGAGACGACGGCCGGATATGGCGCAGGCCGTCAGGGCTGCTGGATAATCGAGGTTATTGTGCCGACACTGCGTAACGTGCCGGCAGTGGAGCAGGTTGCCGCGTTGCCAGTGATCTGGACGCGATTGCGCTGTGCGACAGCCGCAAAAATCAGATCGGCAAGCGTGGGGCTGGCCGTCCCACCAAGCCAGATGATTGTCGCGGTCGATGTTGTCCGGCCGTAAATCGTGGCACCGGCTCCCGTCGAGAAGGCGCGCTCGGCATAGATAATCTGAGTGCAGACGGCGTGTGCGGGCGTTGAAAGCAGGGCCATTCCGACGGTTGCAGCGGCCCCTAGCATAGCGGCTATCGATGCTTTCATGGCGTGCTCCCTCAGCTTTGATTCAGTGAGATGAATCGAAACAGCATGTGTGTCTGGTATATGGATTCCATGCTGTCAGGTTATTGTAAGCTAAATGGCCCCGGAACGCAATCGAAAAGCGAAGGTCGTACCGTTTAGGCAACCCCATCGGCCGCAATGGTTGTGAACACTGCGCTGAGCGCAGAGCCGTGCCGAGGTGTAGCGCGAGCCCGCCGGGATTGCGGTACGTTAAACGCAGACTCAAAGGGGATCTGGCATGATCACGACCGTCATCAAAAACCTCGAATGGGCTGTCGTGTGGGACGAGGTAGCGGGCCGCCACTGCTACCGTTGCGGTATCGACTTAGCCTTTGCCGACGACCGGATCGTATTTGTCGGGAAGGGCTATGCCGGGCCGGCGGATCGGGTCATCGACGGTGCCGGCCGAATGGTCATGCCGGGGCTGATCGACATTCATGCGCATCCCGAGCACGAGCCGCTCTATCGCGGGGTGCGCGAAGAGCACGGGCTGCGCAATATGCACATGACCGGGCTCTACGAGCGCTCGCAGGCATTCTCACCCACCGATGATGATGCCCGCTCGGCGAGCGCCGAATCGGCCTATTGCGAACTCTTACAGAGCGGGGTCACGTCGCTTGTCGATATCACGGCCCCATGGGACGGCTGGGTCGAGCTGTTCGCCAAGAGCGGCATGCGCGGGTTTCTGGCGCCCGGCTATGCCGCGGCACGTTGGCGGCTCGGCAACGACTACACGCTCGAATACAACTGGGACGAGGCACGCGGGCGCGACGGCTTTGCCCGGGCGCTGGCGCTGATCGACGAGGCGCGGCGGCACCCCTGCGGACGGCTTTCCGGCGTCGTCTCGCCGATGCAGATCGACACCTGCAGCGCGGATTTGCTGCGCGACAGCCGCGAGGCGGCAGGCGAGCGGGGGCTGCCCTTCACCGTCCACGTCGCTCAGAGCGTCGCCGAAGTTCAGGAAATGCTGCGCCGCTACGGCAAGACGCCGGTGCAATGGGCGCACGAGATCGGCATCCTCGACGGCGCGATCCTCGGCCATGCGCTCTTTCTCGACACCCATTCGTGGGTGCGATGGTGGACGCGGCGCGACCTCGAGCTGATCGCCGAGGCTAGGGCCGCGGTCGCGCATTGTCCGACGCCGTTCGCCCGCTATGGCCAGGTGCTGGAGAATTTCGGGGACTATTTGCGCGCCGGCGTCACAATGGGCCTCGGCACCGACACGGCGCCGCACAATTTGATCGAGGAGATGCGCAAAGCGGCGATCCTGGCGCGCATCGCGGCGCGCGACATTCATGCTGTCGACACCGCAGATCTGTTTCATGCCGCCACGGTCGGCGGCGCCAGGGCGCTGATGCGGGAGGATCTCGGCCGAATCGCGCCAAGCGCCAAGGCCGATCTCGTGATCGTCGATCTGACGGTGCCGCAGATGATGCCGGCGCGCGACCCGCTACGCTCGCTCGTCTATCACGCAGCCGACCGGGCGGTGCGCGACGTCTTTGTCGACGGACGGCAGGTCGTCGCTGAGCGTCGCGTCCTCACCATGGACCAACCCGGCGCGGCGGCGCGTCTCGCCGACGCCCAGCGGCGCATGCTCGAAGCGGCGCCCGGCCGCGATTACTTGCGCCGCAGTGCCGCGGATATCACTCCGCTCAGCCTGCCGCTCGTCGATTAGCCGGGTTCAGGTCTTGGCGCGGCGGGCACGCCCACGGGCGCGGCCGCGCTTGCGTCCGAGGCCGAGCTCCTTGGCCATTGCCGAGCGTTGCTCGGAATAAGCGGGCGCCGTCAGCGGGTGATCGCTCGGCAATTTCCAGCGCCGCAAATATTCGGCGATCTGCAGACCATGGCGGGTGCCGAGGTGTCGCCGCAAGGTCTTGCCTTTGAAGCCGCATTCAAGGCAGACGACGTGGGTGCGCTGGACCGACCGCTTGACCGGGACTGCCGGCATGCGCACCGGCGGCGGTGCCGTGGGCGTGCCGAGTTGACGGATCGCCTGATCGACGGTGGCGATCAGTCCGGAAAGCTGGTCCGCTGCCAAGACGTGGTTGCCGACATAACTGACAATGATCTTTGCCACCGGGCGTAGATTGGAGGTTTTCACCGCAGCTGCTTCGTCCATGACTGCCTCGCTCCCCCGCGACTGGTTTTGCATCGCTGTGATACGCCAAGCCTGAAACAGATGAAAGACTTTTCCGCGAGGGAAACCTTTGGCGCATTCGGCATGCGCGTCGAACTCGATCCACAATCGAAGACCAAGCGCAAAAGCGAAGCAGTTAGGACAAGAGGGTGAGAGTTGCGGGTGTAGCACCACGCAGCAGCGCCTTGCGCGCCGACCATTGCTCGTCGGTTTCGACCCGCTCGAGATATTGCACCTCACCACCGGCAAAGAGGGCGATCGGCACCCCGTCGCGGTAGAGCAGGCGATTGCCGGTGAACGCCGCGAGCCGTGGGCCGGGCGTCAGGATGCCGACAAGGTTGAGCGGATCGGCGCCGGACACCGAAACCCAGGCGCCATCCCCCGGCCGCCGCCGAGCTTCGCGCAGCAAACCAATCGCCTCCGGCAGCGCGAATTGCTCGCCGGAAAAGCCGGCGACAAACCGTCCGCCGCGGATATCGCCGCGCGCTTCGAGCCGGCGGCAGATGCGCAACAGGTCGCGCCACGGCGGCAACCATGCCGCCTCGCGCTCCAAGAGACGCCGGAAAACGACGCCATAGCGCCGCAACAGCGTGTGCACGATGTGCTCGACCGGGTCGGGCGTCGGGCTGCCGGAGGCCGGGCGGGAGCGGCGCGCGAGCGCCCAGCGGCCGGCATCGGCCATCGCAAACGGCGTCCCGCGCCGCCGCCCTTTGCGGGAGCTGCGATGTGACGGCAACAGCAATGCACGCAACCCGCTGAAGCTGTCGGAATTGACGAGGCCAAGCGCCACCAATTCGGCCAGAGCCTCTTCGACTTGCGGGCGCAACAACCCGGTGTCCTGCACCAATTCATCAAAAAACGAGGCGCCGTGCTCGCGAATCGAGGCGACGACCTTTGCCGCCTTGCCGCTCGGCGGCCCCGGCTCGACGGGCGGAGACGCCGCCGCCCACAGCGGAACGTGACGTCGGTTGATCAAGGTTATCGGTGTCGCGCGCACCGGGCCGGCGGTCCGGTCAAAGCCGTTTGTCTTTAGGCGTAGTCGAACCCAAGCAATCCGGCCGGCGAGGCACAGATCATCGAGAAAAGACGGGTCGTAATCCGCGATCCGGGCCGGAAGGATCTCGGTTTCCCAAGCGCCGGCCGCGGCCTCGAACCCCTCGAGCTGGTTGACAACCAATTCCAGCGCTTCGGGCCCCTCCATGCGGGCGTCGGCCGAGACCCGCTGCCAGCGGAACAGAAAACGCAGCAAATCGCGCGCCGCGACTGGCTCGATCTCCGCGCGCAAGCGGTTGATCGTATAGCGGTGAATACGCGCAAGAAGCCGCCGCTCGCACCATTCCTCCGCCTCGGCATTCGGCGAGAAGCGGCCGCGCAATGCGAAGCCTTCGGCTTCGAGCGCCGCGAGCGCCGGCTCGACATCACGCGGTGTGAGGTCAAGCGGCGCCGCCAATGCAGTCGGTGTAACCGGCCCCAGCCCTTCGAGCCGGCCGCGCACGAGCTCAATCAGCGCCGCGTCGCCCGGCGGCCACAATCCCTGGTTCTCCGCCGCGATCCACACCGGCGGCGCGGAAAGCCGGACGGCCCGGTGATCGGCCGCCAGCTCGGTAAGCCACTCCGCCCATCCGGGCTGCGCCCGGACCTCGCTCTCGGCCAGAAAGCCGAGCCACATCAGCGCGTCGTGCAATTCGTCGGCATTGACCGGGTCGGGCCAAGCCTCGGCGCGCACGCGGACGATCGCCTCCGGGTCGAGCCGACCCAGCTCGGAGGCGGCCTCGGGCGACAGCCAGCGCCGCGCCATGACGGCCTGGGTGCGGCGCTCCTCGAGCGGCGCATCGTCGAGATAGGCGTAAGGCCGCGCCGACAGGATCTCGAGCGCGAGCGGGGAGGGCTCGGAGAGGTCGCGGGCGACGATGTCGATCTCACCCGAATGGAGGCGTGCGAGCAGCCGCTCCAGCCCCTCGAGATCCATCGCTTCGCCGAGGCAATCGGCGATCGTCTGGCGCACCAGCGGATGGTCGGGGATCTCGCGCGCCCCGGCCAGATTCTCGGCGCAGGCGACCTGGTCGGGGAAGATTGCGGCGAGCAGGTCTTCGGCCTCCATCCGCATCAAGGGCGGCGGCACCTTGCGGCCGCCGCGAAATCGCGGCAGGGCCAAGCTCACACCGCCGACCCAGCGCCAGCGGGTCATGAACATCGGCGCGTCGAGCAGCGCCTGGGTCAAGAGCGGTCGGATCGTCGCCGGGTGCAGGTAGCGCGCCACCTCGGCCAGTTCGAAGCTGTGCGCGGTGGTCAAGGACAGGATGATGTTGTCCTCGGTCGCGGCCGCCTGCAGCTCGAAATTGAACTTGGTGCAAAAGCGCTTGCGCAGCGCCAGCCCCCAGGCGCGGTTGAGCCGGCTGCCATAGGGGGCGTGGATCACCAATTGCATGCCGCCGACCGCATCGAAAAAGCGCTCGAAGACGATTGTCTCGCGCGTCGGCAGCACGCCGAGCGCGGCATAGGCCGAGGCCAAATATTCGACGAGTTGGGTTGCCGCCGCCTCGCCGATGCCGATTTCCTCGACGAGCCAGGCGAGTGCCGATCCCCCCGCCGGGTCTTGCGTCAGATGTCCGGCGATGGCGGCACGCAGGCGCGAAACCGCCTCAGACAATTCATCGGTGCGGCCTGGCGCCTCCCCCAGCCAGAACGGAATCGTCGGCGGCATGCCGTGCGCATCCTCGACGCGCACCGTGCCGCGCTCGGTGCGCAGAATGCGATAGGCGTTGTTGCCGAGCTGGAAGATGTCGCCGGCCATGCTCTCGACCGCGAAATCCTCGTTGACCGTGCCGATGATTTGGTTTTCCGGCTCCAGCAAGACCTGGTAGTCGGCGGTGTCGGGGATCGTGCCACCGCTGGTCAGTGCCGTCAGCCGGGCGCCGCGCCGGCCGCGCAGCCGGTGATTGATCCGGTCGTAATGCACGAGCGCGCCGCGCCGGCCGCGCCGGGTGGTGAACCCGTCGGCCAGCATCGCCACGACTGCCGCGAAATCCTCGCGCGACAGCGCGCGGTAATGCCAGGTGCGGCGGCAAAGCGCGTAGAGCTCGTCTTCCGGCCAGTCCTGAGCGGCAACTTCGGCGGCGGTCTGCTGCGCCAGCACGTCGAGCGGCGCTTCGGGCACAGCGAGGCGGTCGAGCTCGCCGCGGCGCACGCTGTCGAGGAGGGCGGCGCATTCGACAAGATCGTCGCGCGACAGCGGAAAGAGGCGGCCCTTGGGCGTGCCGGCGACCGCATGCCCCGAGCGCCCGACGCGCTGGAGAAAGGCCGCGATCGAGCGCGGCGAGCCGAGCTGGCAGACGAGATCGACCTCGCCGATATCGATGCCGAGCTCGAGCGAGGCGGTGGCGACGAGCGCGCCGAGCTGCCCGTGCTTCAGCCGCTGCTCGGCGTCGAGCCGCTGCTCCTTGGCAAGGCTGCCGTGATGCGCGGTCACGCGGTCTTCGCCGACGCGCTCCGACAATTGGCGGGTCACCCGTTCGGCCATCCGGCGGGTGTTGGTGAAGACGAGCGTTGTGCGATGGCCGCCGATCAGCTCGGCGAGCCGGTCATAGACCTCTTTCCACACCTCGCCCGACATGACCGGTTCGAGCGGCGAGGGCGGCACCTCGAGGGCGAGGTCGCGAGCCCGGATATGGCCGGTGTCGATGATCCGGCACCGGGCGTCGGGGCCGACCAGAAACCGCGCGACTGTCTCGATCGGTTTTTGCGTCGCCGACAAGCCGATGCGCAACAGAGGCCCGCCGCACAGCGCCGCCAGCCGTTCCAGCGACAGCGCCAGATGGGCGCCGCGCTTGCTCGGCGCCAGCGCATGGATCTCGTCGACGATGACGGTGCGCGTCGTCTTCAGCATCGCCCGGCCCGATTCCGAGCCGAGCAGGATGTATAGCGATTCCGGGGTGGTGACGACGATGTGCGGCGGCCGGCGGTGCATGCGCGTGCGTTCGCCGGGTGCGGTGTCGCCGGTGCGCACCCAGGCGCGGATGTCGAGCTCGGGCAGCCCTTGCGCCGCCAGCGCCGCGCGGATGCCGGCGAGCGGCGCCTCCAGATTGCGCTTGATGTCGTTCGACAGCGCCTTCAACGGCGAGACATAGACGATCTGCGTCTCGTCCGCGAGGCCGCCTTCGCCTTCGACCCCCTGCCGCACCAACCCGTCGATCGCCGCCAGAAACGCCGCCAAGGTCTTGCCCGACCCGGTCGGCGCAGCGATCAGCACATTCTCCCCGCCCCGGATCGCCGGCCACGCCTCCGCCTGCGCCGCCGTCGGCGCCGCAAAGCTCTCCTCGAACCACGCCGCCACCGCGGGATGAAACAATGCCGCCGGCCGGAATTCTTTGCCGGGCTCTCTCCGGTGTCGCTTCCGCGAACGAAGCGCCTCCTGCTTCATGCCCTTGTTCCGCTTTTCGAAGCGCTAAGCACGGCCTGCCGATTCGAGTTTTCTGGCTACGCCTATCACTAAGCTTTCTGGCGCATCATAGCGGCGATGCGACGCTTCCGCCGCATCGCCGTTTCAATGAGCCCCGGCGATGAAGCGGGGGAAAAAGGCTCCCAGCGTTAGATGTAGAAATTTTGCAACGGCGCGCCAATGGCGAGGTAAATCCCGGCCGGGTTGCCGACGTGTTGGCCGGGAGACTCCATCCAGAGGCCCGGCACATTGCACTTGAAAAAGACAACCATTCCGAGTAAGGTGTGTCGTTGGGTCTCCCCTCGCATGCCGAGGTGAACAGCCTCAGCATGCGAGCCGCGCGATGTTCCTTCGAGCCGAATGTCCGACGAATTCGCCCGCGCATTCCAGATCTTGACCGGGCATATGCCGATGCGGTGGCAGCGGCGGCTTTACCGGCGTCTGACGGCGGGCGACGTTCCGTCGATGCTCGATCTGCCGACCGGGCTCGGCAAGACTTCGGTCATGGCGATCTGGCTGATCGCGCGGGTGCACGGCGCGCCCTTGCCGCGCCGCCTCGTCTACGTTGTCGATCGCCGCGCCGTTGTCGATCAGGCGACCGAGGAAGCCGGGAAGCTGCGCGCCAGCGCCGAGGCCGCGCTCGGCCTCGACAGTCTGGCGATCTCGACGTTGCGCGGCCAATTCGTCGACAACCGCGAATGGCTCGCCGATCCGGCCACCCTGGCGATCGTCATCGGCACGGTCGATATGGTGGGCTCGCGCCTGTTGTTTTCCGGCTACGGCGTGTCGCGCAAAATGCGGCCTTACCATGCGGGGCTGCTCGGCGCCGACACGCTGATCGTGCTCGACGAAGCCCATCTGGTACCGCCTTTCGCGCATTTGTTGCGCGCGGTCGAAATCGATCCCTCGTTTCGCCCGGCTGCCGAGAGCGGCCGCAGGCTTGTGCCAGGCTTCGTCTTTCTGCCGCTCTCGGCGACGCAGCGCGAATCGGAGCCGGAAGACCAAGAAAGCAAGACGCCGGAGTCGCCGCCGTCCGGGGGTGCAGCCTTCGGCCTCGAGGACGAGGATCGCGCCGATCCGACCGTTGCCGAGCGGCTCGGCGCCCGCAAGCGCCTGCGGCTTTGTCCGCTGGCGGCGAAGGACCCTGACCGGCAGCTGGCCGAGGCCGCCTGGGAATTGGCGACAAAGGACGGCAAATTCTCGCG
>DASXAM010000190.1:0-15209 GCA_036404275.1 Allostellaceae bacterium | reverse complement strand
GCGCACGATGGCTGCGGGCGGTGGCGGCTAGCTGGCTACGATCGAATGGCAGCCTGTCGCATTGGGCGCCAAGATGCGGTGCCCGCTGTTTGCCTCAATAGTTTCACAGCCGCGGTCGGCGTATTCGTGGTAATCTTTGGGCCCGAGCTCGAGGAACAATAAAGCCGCGATCGAGCAATCTCCTGGGTGATAAATTCTTAACCAATCGTCGGGATCGTGCCGCGGCTGCCGCATGATTTACCGCCTTGCGTTCCGGAAGGATCAAACATCGATGCGAGCTGGCGCTCTTTTGCTGCGTCTTGGCTTTGCGCTGCCGGCGCTGGCCGGGTTTGCCGGCGTGGCGCTGGCGCAAACCGATCCCTCGGCGGCGGCACGGGCCGGTGAAATCGCCCATCTGCAGACGATGCATCGGCTGTTCCCGGAAGCGGGAGAGAGCGTGCAAAAGGCGCCCGCGGTCATTCCCGAGCTGCGGGTCGACCCGGACCCGGCAGGTGCCATCGCGACGTTTCAGCCGAGCGGCCCGACCCGTGACCGCAAAGAATGCGTTCTTTGGTATTCTCGGCAGCAACGGGCGAAGCTGCTTTACCTGCCATCAGCCGCAAGACGGCTGGGGGTTGCGCGCGCAGCATGTGCGCGGCCGCTTTGCCGCGGACCCGAACGACCCGCTGTTCCGCGTGGTGGACGGCGCCACCTGCCCCTCTGACGATGTTTCGACCCTGGCGGCAAAGCAAAAAGCCTATGCGCTGCTGCTCGACAAGGGACTCATCCGGATCGGCCTGCCAATGCCGTCGCAGGGGTTGCAGTTCCGGGTCGTCGATGTGACCGACCCCTATGATTGCAACACCAATCCGGTGACCGGGCTGACCGGCGCCACAAAAGGGACCGTGTCGGTCTACCGCCGTCCGCTGCCGGCAACCAATCTCGGCTTTTTGAGCACGATTATGTGGGACGGGCGCGAACCCGACCTGTTCAGCCAGGCACGCGATGCGACCCTCGGGCATGCCCAGGGCAAGACGGCGCCGAGCGTCGCGCAGCAACGTCAGATCGTCGGCTTCGAGGGCTGCACCCGCGCCGACACGCCGGATCTGTGCGCCCCGATCCCGAAAAATGCCGGGGTCTTTACCGCGCAGCTTTTCGACAACCACGCCCTTTTCCTCGACGAAGCCGGTGCCCAAGGCGGGCCGAGCGCGCTGTCCGGACAGCTGAGGAAATTCTTTATCGGCATCAACGACCCGTTCGGCAACAACCCGACAAATGCGAAATTCACTCCGGATGTGTTCCGCCTGTTCGACCCCTGGGGCGAGCCGACCGGAAACGGCCCACTGGCTGCGGCCCGGAGCGCCATCGCCCGCGGCGAAGCCGTGTTCGACAGCAAAAAAATTCTGATCACCGGTGTGCGCGGGATCAACGATGCGCTGCACCGAAGCACCGTCGTCGGGTTTTGCGCCACTTGCCATGACGCGCCCGCCGCCGGCGACCATTCGATCAAGGCACCGCTTGCAATCGGCGTCGCCGATGCCGGGAAGAACGCACCGCCGGTGCTGGATATCGCCGGCTTGCCGGTGTTTCGGCTGCGATGCGTGGCCGGGCCGTTGGCCGGGCAGGTCTTCGAGGTCACCGACCCCGGCCGGGCTTTGATCACCGGGCAATGCGCCGATATCGGCAAGGTCAAGGGGCCGATTCTGCGTGGGCTCGCGGCCCGCGCGCCCTATTTCCACAACGGCTCGGCGGCGAGCCTCGCGGACGTCGTCGATTTCTACGACAAGCGCTTCGCCATCGGCTTCACAAAGGAAGAAAAGGCCGATTTGGTCGCGTTTCTGAGCTCGCTCTGACGGGGGCGGCGCTCGCCGTCACTTTTCCGCCAGCGGCCATACGCCGTCCCAACCGGGGCCGGGCGGGTTTGCGCCGAACCCGGCGAGGCGTGCGAGAAACGCCTTGCTCGGCCCGTCGCCGGGCAGGATCGCAACGCAGCGCTCGAAGCCGGTGCGCGCCTCGTCCCAGTCGCCGCGGCGGTAGGCGCCGAGGGCCTCGCCAAACGCATCGCGCAACGCCAGGCGCTCGTCGGAAACCTCGCCTTTGCGGCCGAGCAATTCGAAGATGCGCTCGGGCTCGGTTTTGCCGAGCACCAGCACCTCGTCGATCTCGCGGGTCTCGATAAGACCGGCGGCCAGCCGCGCGACCGCTTCGCCGACGAGCATATGCGTGCCATAGGTCTTGTTGGCGCCTTCGAGCCGCGCCGCCAGATTTACCGTGTCGCCGATCACGGTGTAGTTGCGCGTCTGCTCCGAGCCGATGCTGCCCGCGACCACATCGCCGGTGGCGATTCCGATGCGGATATCGATCTCCGGAATGCCGCGCCGCAGGCCGATGAGCTCGGGAAGCTCGGCGCGAAAAGCGGCAACGCTGGCGAGCTGATCGAGGGCGGCGAGACAGGCAAGCCCGGAATGCTCGTCGGCGGCGGTAAAGGGCGGGCCCCAATACGCCATGATCCCGTCGCCGATATACTTGTCGATGATGCCGTTATGAGCGCGCACCGGCGCCGACATCACGGTCATATAGCGGTTCAGCACGTTGACCAGCGCCGCCGGGGTCATGCCCTCGCTGAACGCGGTGAACCCCTTCATGTCGCAAAAAAGGACCGTCATCTCGCGGCGAGTGCCGGTGGCGTCGGTCAATTCCGGCCGGTCGAGCAGCCCGGCGACAATGCGCGGATCGACATATTTGCCGAAGGTGTCGCGGATCTGGGCCTTGACCCGAAGCTCGCCGACCATGCTGTTGAAGGATTGCGTGAGGAGGCCGATCTCGTCGCGCGAGGTGATCGGGATCACCGTGTCGAGGGCGCCGCCTTCGACCGCGGCGGTGCCGAGCAGCAGCCGGCGCACCGGCCGCACCAGGCCCAGCGTGACAAAGGCGGCGACGGCGATGCCGAGGGCGGCAGCGATCGCCAAGAGCGCCACCCCGATCGCGACGACGCGGTGTTGATAGTCGCGGGTGCCGATGATAGCGGCCCCGGCAAGGCGGCGCATTTCGCTCCTCGCGGCATCGATCCTGCGGTCGAAATCGTCGCGCTGCTCGTCGAGTTCGGCGAGGAGGGTAGCGGTTTCCTGCGCATGGCCGGCAGTGGCGGCAGCGAGCAGCTTGGCCCGCATCTTCTCGTAGCCGCGCCGCTCTTCCTGCAAGGTTTCGATCCGATCGTCGAGCCGGGCCAGGGCGATATTGTCGTCGAAATCAAGCGGGTGGGCGATCTGGCGGTTGATCAAGTGGCGGGCGTCGGCGATGCGCGTGTCGCTCGCTTTCCCCGCCGCGGCGACGCGCTCTCTGAGATCGTCGCGCTTTGCTGAATTGTCGCCGGGGGCGGCGATCGCCAGCAACAGCCGGCGGATAAACGCCGATTCCTCGACCGAGCGGATATTGGCCTGGGCGAGCGCGACATAAGCCGGAAAATAGTTCTGGTCGATGATCGCGAGCTGGCCATCGACGGTCCGCGTCATCCGCATGCTCAACAGCGCCGCCGCCGCCATCAGCACCAAGAGGCCAACCGCGATGCCAAAAATCTTCAGCCCAATCGAAACCCGCATCACCCGCATCGCGCCGCCCCCCGCGGCCGTCGCCAACCACCATCGCCCCGTCACTCCAGACTACCACACCGCTGCGCCGATTCGCGTCGCCATCCAGCCTCGGTTACGCGCGCACGTGACCGAAGGCGATCAGGATCAAGCCATTGATTTTCCACGACTCGAGGTTTCAAGAGCAGCGAAATGCAGCGGTTGCAAGGTATTGGGATTGGGTTTGCGCACGAGATGCCTCCGGACCGCAAATATAACCTTGATATGATCCATGATACGTTCTTTTCAAACGGCGATATTGGAGTTGCCATACCCATGAGGCTCGGTTATGAGGGCCGCAGAGCAACTGCGACTGCGGCGCTTCTCAGTGCTGCGCGGGTCGCCAAGGAATTTCCAATTGTGGCCGCTGTGGTTTTCCGATCTTGGTTTGACGACAGCGAGAGAGACGATCAGTCTCATAACGTTTCCGCGCTAGCGGGCTGCGTAGGTTCGGACGAGCAATGGGAGACATTTAATCGTCTCTGGAAATTGAATGTTCTCGATAAATTCAACCTTGAGTATCTCCATATGAAAGAGCTTCGTAGTGCGCAGGGACAATTCGCTAAATTTCAAGACCGAAACATCTCAATCGAGCTCACCAAAGAAATAGTGACGGCCATAAGCACCGCATCACTGAGGTCTTTTGCTTCAATTGTCAGATTGCGCGATTTAATACGATTTAATCGTGTACAGCGACAACAATTAAACCCTTACAGTCTTAATATTTACACTTGTATGCTCTACATCACGATGACTTATCGTGACTGGAATAACTGCATAGTAAAGATGAAACTTGATAGAATAGGAGACCTCAAGCCAAAATAAACTTAGCTATCGAATATGCTAAGACGAACCCAGAATGGGCGCGCGCTGCCGATTTTGTGTATCCCTATCCATTGCCTCAGGGAGTCGCTAGAACTTTGCCGGCGCTTCAAGTGGCTGATTTTATTGCGTGGGAATGTCGTAAAGATGTGGAAGAAAAAGATGGCTGGTACGAGAGTCGATTAGACGGCTTGGCCGGTAAAGATTATGACCGATTCTTTGGCTCGGAGTGGGCTGTGGATCAAGAAAAGAACTGGCCGTTTCCTAGAAAAAGCATGGGCGCGTTCGTCCGTGAGTCGAAAGCAGTATTGTGGTGCTGGACCTACGACACGCTTACAAAAATTAACAACGGTAGGCGTGGCCTTTGGGCACCACAGCGCTCACTCGCGCGATGGGACGATCCGCTTAAATGACCGGTCGAATGCTTTGGGATCGTTGTCCGCTTCAACCTCGCGGGCGAATTCGCGGAGCCGATCGTACTGCTCTTTGTCTTCAATTTTGCGGCTTCAACGGTGTTGGTGTGAGCGTCGCCGCGCACCCATCCTCGCGGCTGTGATCGAGGCTTTCGTGGCTGGCGAACTCGCGGCCGATCTGTCCATAAGAGCGAGCTTGATCCATTTTAAGATGGCTGCGGGTGTCGGCATGAGCCATGACGATGCGGCGCCGCTCGCGCACGGTAACGTTCTCGGCTTTGATCGAACGAGCCTTGCCAGCGCAACTCTAATATCGCCTTTCTACTCCTCGTCGTTTCGGTTGAGCCAACCCAGCACGATCGCTTGCAAGCGCTGCGCTATCTGCTCGATCACTTGCAGCACATTTCCGAAAGCGCAGCACCCAGGACCGACCGCGCCGCCCAGCGATGTACGAAAATAACAGGCTCGGATCCAACGCCGGTATACTCAACCTTACGGAAGACTATGTCAGCGGGCGCAGACCTAATAGCAAGCGCAGGGCGGATGAGCGGAGCGTAATCCGCCGCATCGCACGCCCATTTGGCGGAATGCGGTTTGCTATTTCGCCCTACGTTTACCACTGGTCAAAATTCGTGATGCGGAAGGTGAACCGAAAGGGCCGGCCGATGACGGCGGCTCGACGATACCCGCAAACCGGTGACCCGCGGCCCGCTCGCGGTTTAATCTTTATCGCCGCCGCCCTGTCCGCCTCGATCGCCATCTACGGGCGGCCCCTGCAACGCCTGCGGCAGCGGTCCTGCAAGCTGCTCAAATTCCCAGCGGTTTATCAAGCCGGACCGGTAAGCGTCCTCCGGGGTCGGCGCGGGGAACGGATAGGGTTGATAAGTGCGGCTGGAATAAACCGGCGGCGGCGATGGCGGCGGGGCAACAGCTGCCCGGGGAACCTGCGCCTGCACCGGGGCGACAATGCCGGCGAGCGTGGCGGCCAGCGTTATCTGCATCAACAAATGCCTCATCCTGATGTCCTTCCCGCGACTGATCTCGTCCCCGCCAAGGCGAGCACTTGGCCGGACTGGCATCCCTGTTAGCTGCGCCCGATGTTCGGAATTGCAATAGCATAGCTCCTCTGTGACGCCCGCATCTCCGATTGCTGCCGGCGCGGCATCCGGGCGGAGGAGCCGGTTGAGCCCGCGAGCGGGTCGGCTCAAGGGCCGTTCATATTGGACCTCGGCGAAAATGATGGGCTTGCATGACGGGATGGAGGTTCTCGGGGTTTGGGCGCGCGGCTAGGCTCGAGGCAAGAACCAGCACGTCGGAGGAAGGCCGAGATGACCGATACTGCGTATGTCGCCGGGGGACCGATCGCAGAAGCCGAGCATCGGGCGCATTTGCGCCGCGCAGTCGTCGCCAGCACCGTCGGCACGACGATCGAATGGTACGATTTTCTGATCTACAGCACGATGACCGGGTTGGTCTTTGGCAAAGTCTTCTTTTCCGGGTCCGACCCGCTGATCGACACGCTGAAGGCGTTCGGCGTCTTTTTTATCGGCTTTGTCGCGCGCCCGATCGGGGCGGCGATTTTTGGCCATTACGGCGACCGCATCGGCCGCAAGGCGACGTTGATCGTGACCTTGCTGATGACCGGGCTTGCCACCGCCGCGGTCGGGCTCGTTCCCGGCTATGCCGTGATCGGCATCTGGGGGGCGGTGATCCTGACCCTGTTGCGGCTGATCCAAGGGATCGGCGTCGGCGGCGAGTGGGGCGGCTCGGTGTTGCTCGCGATGGAATGGGCGCGCAGCAGCAAGAATCGCGGGTTTATCGCCTCCTGGCCGCAATTCGGGGCGCCCGCTGGGTTGTTTCTGGCAAATCTGGCAGTGCTGATCTTCAGCTGGATTTCCGGCGACCAGTTTCTCGCCTGGGGTTGGCGGATTCCGTTCCTGATCAGCATCGTCATGGTCGCGGTCGGGCTATGGATCCGGCTGGGCATACTCGAGACCCCGGTCTTTCGCCGGGTGCTCGAGGAAAACCGCGTGTCGCGCGCCCCGACGATCGAAGTGTTTCGCCGCCAGCCCAGGGAGATTGCACTGACCGCGCTCCTGCGCCTGGCGGAGCAATCGCCGGGCTATATCTTCAACGCCTTTATCTTTACCTATGGCACGCAGGTGCTCGGCGCGTCGCGCAACCTGCTCTTGGTCGGGCTCATCGTCACGACGGCACTCGGCTTTATCTGGGCGCCGATCGCCGGCGCGCTCTCCGACCGGGTCGGCCGGCGGCAGATGTACATCATCGGCTGCATCTTTGTCGCGGTCTTCACCTTTGTCTATTTCGTCCTGCTCGACACCCGCGTGCCGGCGCTGATCTTTATCGCCGTGGCGCTGTCGTTTATCCCGGTCATGACGATGTACGGACCCGAAGCGGCGCTGATCGCCGAGGCGTTCACCCCGCGGCTGCGCTATAGCGGCGCCTCGATCGGCTATCAGCTCGCGTCGATCATCGCCGGCGGCCCGGCACCCTTTATCTCGACCTGGCTGTTCGCGACCTATCACTCGACCTATCCGATCGGCATTTATGTGGTCATCTGCGCAGTCATCAGCATCATTTCGACGCTGCTGTTACCGGACTACACGAACAAGGACATCTCGACCGAGGCGCATTACGAAGAGGTGCTGTAGCGGGCGCGGCTCCCCGCCCAATCGGCAGCGGCTAATCATTGGCGGCGGCGGGGACGGGTTGGCGGCGGGGGCCGCGGACGAGGAGGAGGAGCGGGAGGGAGAGCAGGATGACGCCGAGCATCAGCGCAAAATCGTCGATATAGGCAATCATCGCCGCCTGCCGGGTGACTTCCTGGTTGAGGGCGGCGATGCCGGTCGGGTTGACGAGGCTGTAGGGGGCGGTCAGGAACGGGGCCTGGGCCAGCGGGTTGTCCGGGCGCAAATGCTCGACCAGGTGCGAATGCACGATCTGAGTGTTCTGGGTCAGTTCGGTTTCGAGGATGGCGATGCCGATGCTGCCGCCGAGCATGCGCATCAAAGCGCGGATCGCGGTCCCTTGGGTCAGGATGTGGTGCGGCAGGCCGGAAAGGGCCAAGAGGTTCAACGGAACGAAGGTGCAGCCGAGCCCGAACCCCTGGGCAAAACCGGCAAACAGGATCGGCCCCGAGCCCATGTAAAGAGAATACCCGGTCATCTGCCACAAGGACGCCGCGGTCATTAGAAAGCCGGCGAAAATAAAGATGCGGTTGTCGACTTTGTTGATGATCCGGGCGACGCAAAACATCGCCAGCATCGTGCCAAAGCCACGCGGCGCCATCATCCAGCCGGCGTCGAACACCGGATAGTTCATCAGATCCTGCATCATCGACGGCATCAGCGCCAAGGTGCCGCTCAGGATCATGCCGACGCCAAACATCAACAGGCTGCCGGCCACAAAATTCGGGCTCTTCAACAGCTCGCGGTTGAGGAAGGAGCGCTCGCCCGCGGTCATCGTGTGCACGATCAAGAGGTAAAAGGCCGAGCCCGCAATCGCCGCCTCGATCCAGATTTCGGTCGAGCGGAACCAGTCTTTAAGCTGGCCGCGGTCGAGCATCAATTGCAAGGCGCCGACGGCGACGCTCAACGCGACAAAGCCGAACATGTCGAACGGGTCGCGGCGCATCGCACGCGACTGGCGGAGAAAGACGAAGATGCCGAGGCCGCACAAGGCACCCACCGGCAGGTTGATGTAAAAGCACCAGCGCCAATCGAGATTTTCGGTCAGCCAGCCACCGAGGGTCGGGCCGATGATCGGCCCCATCATCGCCCCGGTGCTGAAAATCGCCATCGCCTGGCCGTGCTTTTCGCGCGGGTAGATCGTAAACAGGGTGGCTTGGCCGAGCGGCACGAGCCCGGCGCTGCAAATCCCCTGGAGGAGGCGGAAGAGGACGAGCTGGGTCAGGCTCGTCGCGGCTCCGCACAAGGCAGAGGCGAAGGTGAAGCCGATGACCGAGGCGAGAAAGATGTATTTGACGCCGAAATGGCTCGCAAGCCAGCCGGTCAGCGGCATCATGATCGCCGAGGCGACGATGTAGGAGGTCAGGACCCAGGAGATCTGGTCCTGTGCCGCCGACATGCTGCCTTGGATATGCGGCAGCGCCACATTGACGATCGTGGTGTCGAGCCCCTGCATGACGCAGGCGCAAATGATCGTCGCGGTGATCATGCCGCGGTTCGGCGCCGCGGCCGCCGAGGCGCTCTCTCCTCTCACCGCCCGCGCTCCGGCACCGGCGGCGGCAACACGGATGCGGCGACGCCCTCCATCGCAACAATCATGTCACAGCGCCAGCGGCGTCACCACCGCCCGTTGCGCATGGCCGCTACCGCGATCCGAGCACGCCCGGCCCGCACGCTTCGGGCGTTTGAAGCGATCGCTGTGAGATTCGCGCGCGATGCACGCCGGCCTTCGAGCGTGTGAAAGAACCCCGCTGGCACCGCTCTACTCGCTTCCCCGGCGCAAGCCGGGGTCCACACTTCCGTAAGTAAGGCGTCGATTTGTTGTAGGAATTTGTAATGGATTGCGGGTCCTGGCTTGCGCCGGGAAAGCGAGGCAGGGAGGTTGTCGATTTCTTCCCCCTTCTCCTTCGCCGGGGGGCGGGGCGACGAGATGTTGGTCGTGACCCGAGATGATCGGGAGATGCGCTATGAATTGCCGCCGAGGGGTCGCCGCGCGCGAATTTCCGACGAGGAGGCGTCGAGGCGGAAGCGGTGCTCTGGGATCGCGGTGAACAGATCAGCATAGCGCGGCGGCACCGGGATGTCGCCCAGCGCGCGCACGCGGCCGCTCGCGTCGATGCGCACAGCCACCAGAAAGCTGCTCCCGGCATTGGCGATTTCCTCGAGGGCGGCGTGCATCAGCGCCTCGTCGTCGCCGTAATACTTTGGGCCGAACAGCCGCTCCGCCGTATCCGCACCGACCACAAACGTCGTCCCCGGATAGAGCCGCGACTTTTCGAGAAAGGTGGGCGCGCGCGTCAGCTCGACCGGCGCCTTCCAGGCGAATTGCGCAAGCCGGCGCCGCACGGTCTCACCCTCGAGCGGCGGCTTATCGACATTTGTCACAGATATTTCGAAGGCCAAGGGCTGCTGCCTGAGCTCTTCGGCGACCCGCGCCAGCAGGACATGCCCGTCGTGCACCGGGTTGAAAGACCCCGGAAACAGCACAGAGGGCGGCGGCGCGGACAGCGTCATTTGGCCATCGGGCTGGACGGTGACGCGATCGAGCGCGCCGGCGAGCAGCCGATCGATCGTATCGGCGGCGGTGCCGACCGTCTCCTCGTAATGTTCATCAGCGTCGATCAGGCTCTGCGGCGATGGCGCAGAAATTCCGCAGGCGCGGGCGAGCATCAGCAGGATCGCGCGCGACACGAGGTCTTCCTCGGCGGCGCGATCGCGACGGCCCTTGGCCAGCACGCACGTGCAATGCGCGATGCCTGCGGCGTTGGCGAAGGCCAAGTGAAAGCGATGCTCACCTCTGCGCGGGCGGTCGCTGACCAGCGCCGCGGTGGCGCCAAGGCCCACCACCTCGATGCCGGCCGGAACGAGCCGCGCGATGCGTGCCCGTGCGGTTCGCGCCATCGCGATCGCGGTGTCGGCGCTGCACGCCTGCGCCGGGGCAAAACCGAGAAAGGTTTGCAGCGCCTGTTCGTCGTATGGGACCTGGGCCTCGATCAATAGTCGCGAGCCGCCGGGGACACGCAGCAATTCGCCGATCGCGCCGCTGCCGCCGCCGGTGACCGCGAGCGCCGCTTTGCGGCCGGAGGCGTGCACAGCGGAGATCAAGGGTCGCCACGCGGCGTCGGGCGGGCTCATCGGGCGCGGCTGGTCCAAAAGTTAGTAACACAGAGGTGAACGACAGCGCAGACAGAGTCAACCGAACACGTCGCGCTCGCGCAACGCGGACAGCGGTTAGGACGAAATCTCCTCTTGCGTTATCGGGCTGCGTTAAGGTTAACGATAGCGCAGTTTCGCACTCAGCCACTCAGCCATTCCGGCGCACCAACAGAAAGGGCCGATCGATGCGCGCACCCAAGAGCTTGTTGCCGGCGCTCGCCATTGCCACAACCTTCGCCGCCGCGGCGCCGTGCTTGGCGACCCCGGTCACTTACACCGAGACCGTGACCGGCAGCGGTCTGATCAACGGCTTGGGGTTTCACAATTTGGAAGTCGTTCTGACCTTGAATGGCAACACGTCCGATGTTGTTAAGGGAACGCTCTCGCTGATTTTTGGAACGGCGACGATAAATGTGGGCGGCGCCGAATCAGCAACAATCTCCGGCCCTTCCGAAGTGTTCGACGACCAAGCCGCAGGAATTGCCGGCTTCAAGGTCGTGGCCTCGGTCGATATCCTCGATACCGAGGCCGCAGCCTTTTCGGCCTATGACCTGACAAGCGCAATCGGTCCGATTTCCGGCATGGCCTTATTCAATTCGGGGCAAGCGTTCCCGACAACCAACAACTCCAATTTCGTGCTCGACAGCGTCGAAGGGCAGGCGACTTTCACGGCGACGCTCGCCTCGATTGCCCCGACGCCGGAGCCTGCGAGCTTGATGCTGGTCGGGATCGGGCTCGCCGCGTTCGCGGCGGTCCGCCGCCGCAAGGCCTGAGGGGATCACGACAGCCGGCGCGGCGCCAGGGACCGGCTCGGCGCAACGAGCTCGTCCTGGGCCGCGACCAGCGCCAATTCGCCATCTGGTGTGCTCAGCGTCGCCTCGACGACGCCCCAGATCGCGGCGATCGTCATGGCGAGCGCGTCGGGCACGGTTTTGCCTCTGAGCAACGAGGCGAGAAAGAGGGCGGCAACCGCGTCACCGCAGCCGGTCGCCTCGATCGGCAGGCGCGGGGTCTCGACGACCCAGACCCCGTCCGCCGCCGCGGCGAGCGCCGCCAGCCGGTCCGAGGCGGGCTCGAGGCTCGTCACCAGCACAATTCCCGGCCCGCGCCGGCGCAGCTCGATTGCGGCGTCGGCGGCCTCGGCCAGGCTTTCGACCCGGCGGCCGGTCAGCCATTCGAGCTCGAACCGGTTCGGCGTCGCGATGTCTGCCGCCGCCAGCGCCCGGTCGCGATAGAAGTCGCGCACGCTCTCGCCGACATACCAGCCCACCCCGAAATCGCCCATCACCGGATCGCAGCAATAGAGTGCCTGCGGGTTGGCGGCTTTTGTGCGCCCCACGATGTCGAGGAGCACCGGGGCAATGTCGCCGTCGCCGAGATAGCCCGACAGCACCGCGTCGCAGCGCGGCAAGACGCCGAGCTCGGCAATCCCCTCGAACAAAGCGGCAATCTCGCCGGCCGGCACCGCGGCGCCGCGCCATTTGCCATAGCCGGTGTGGTTCGAGAAGGCGACGGTGTTGAGCGACCACGCCTCGCACCCCGAGCGTTGCAGCGCGAACAGCGCCGCCTGATTGCCGACCGTGCCGCACGCCACCCAGGATTGGATCGACAACACCGTCGGCATGTCAGCGCCGCCCGCCTTCGCGGCAATCGAAGACGTGCTTGATCTCGAAAAAGACAAAGATCCCGCTGACGACAAAGAGCGCCACCCCGGCGACATGCAGGCTGCCCTCGTGCGCGGCGCCGAGAAAAAGGCCAAATATCCCGATCACCGTGAACATTGGGATGACAAAGGCGAGGTTGCGCATGTCGCTGACCAGCAGAAAATCTTCCCAGCGCGCGCCGCCGCCGTCGAGCCGCCGCTTCAGCCACAAAAAGGCGAAAGCGACCGCGCCGAGAAAGAGGGCGAAGCCGCAGGCGTAATCGTCCGGCTGATGGCTGCGGCCGGCGACAAATGCGCCGATGACCGCCAGCGCCGTCGCCACAAACAACGGCAGCCAAAAGCCGAACCAGGGCAGCGGCCGCTGTTGCGTTTCTTGGCTCACTGCGCTCCTTTCGTCGTCCATCCCCTCTCCTTGCCAGCTCGGCTATATTCGATTGCTTCCGATGCCCGTCCCGACCCGCCCGCGCCGCAGCCTTCTCTATATGCCCGGTTCCAATCCGCGGGCACTGGAAAAGGCGCGCGAATTGCCGGCCGATGGGCTGATTTTCGATCTCGAAGACGCAGTGGCGCCGGCGGCAAAGGAGCAGGCGCGCGCGAATGTCGCAGCCGCGCTCGCCATCGGCGGCTATGGCAGGCGCGAGCTGGTGCTGCGGGTCAACGCGCTCGACACTGCCTGGGCCGAGGCCGATCTCGCCGCCGCCGCTGCGATGCCGATCGACGCCGTGCTGCTGCCCAAGGTGGAGAACGCCGCCACCGTGCATCGCGCGCTGTCGCGCCTCGACGCCCGGGGCGCGACAGAGCGCTTGCGCATTTGGTGCATGCTCGAAACCCCGCTCGGCATCCTCGCGGCGTACGAGATCGCGGCGGCAAGCCCGCGGCTCGACACCCTCGTTCTCGGCACCTCGGACCTGACCCGCGACTTGCACGCGCGCCACACCCCGGACCGGCGCCCGCTGCTGACCGCGTTCGGCCTGGCGATCCTCGCCGCTCGCGCCCATCGGCTTGCGATTCTCGACGGCGTCGAGCTCGACCTTTCCGACGACGCGGGCTTCGCCGCGACTTGCCGGCAGGGTCGCGATCTCGGCTTCGACGGCAAGACGCTGATCCACCCGAAGCAAATCGCCGCCGCCAACGCCGCCTTTGGCCCGAGCCGCGACGACATCCGTTGGGCGCAGCGCGTCGTCGCCGCCTATGCTACGGCCGCAGCCAAGGACGAAGGCGTGGCGCTCCTCGATGGCCGGCTCATCGAAGCGCTGCATGTGGCCGAAGCGCAGCGGCTGCTGACGCTGGCCGAAGAAATCGAAAAGCGCGACCGCGAGGTTCCGTTGACACCCGCCATGAGCGGGGGCTAATTCACCCGCGGCGTGCGGCCGCCACCGCCTCGGATGTCAAATAACCGGAAACTGCTGTATATGGACACCGCCGATCGGCCGCTTTCGCCGCACCTGCAAATCTACCGCTGGCAGCTGACCTCGGTCCTGTCGATCCTGCATCGCGCGGCCGGCATTGCGCTAAGCGTCGGTGCGATTCTCCTCGTATGGTGGCTGGTCGCAGCGGCGAGCGGGCCCGCGGCCTATGACCGGGCGGCCGGGTTTTTCGGCTCGTGGATCGGGCTCGTGCTGCTGTTCGGCTGGACCGCGGCGTTCTTCTACCATCTGTGCAACGGCATTCGGCACCTCGTCTGGGACACCGGCCACGCATTCGATCTCGGCTCGACCTATTTGGGCGGCTGGATCGTCGTCGGCGCAGCGGCGGCGCTGACCGTGATCGCCTGGATCGCCGGGATCTGGCGCTGGGTCGCTTGAGATGACGGACCGGCGAATGCGCTCGCCGCTCGGGCGCGCGATCGGGCTCGGCTCGGCCAAGGAGGGGGTCGAGCATTGGTGGCTGCAGCGGCTGACCGCGGTGGCGCTGGTGCCGCTGGCGCTGTGGTTTGCCGCCGGCGTCATCCGATTGGCTGGCGCCGACCTTGCCGCGGTGCGCGATTGGGCCGGCCATCCGTTGCCGGCGACCTTGCTGGTGCTGCTGCTCGCCGCCACATTTTACCATGCCGCACTCGGCTTGCAGGTCGTGATCGAAGATTATGTCCATGCCGAGCTGGCCCGGATCGGTCTGGTGATGGCCGTTCGCCTGGCCTGCGCGGCGCTCGCCGCCGCCGGGATTGTCGCCGTGCTCGGCATGGCGTTCGGCGCGGCGCACTAAAGGACGTCGGGATGCCGCCTGCCTACAAAATCATCGAGCACAGCTATGACGTCGTCGTCGTCGGCGCCGGCGGCGCCGGGTTGCGCGCCGCGCTGGGGACGACCGCCGAAGGGCTCAAAACCGCCTGCATCAGCAAGGTGTTCCCGACCCGCAGCCATACCGTCGCGGCGCAGGGCGGGGTCGCGGCCGCGCTCGGCAATATCGGCGCGGACGATTGGCGCTGGCATATGTACGACACGGTCAAGGGGTCGGACTGGCTCGGCGACCAGGACGCGATCGAATATTTGTGCCGCAGCGCCGTCGATGCGGTGATCGAGCTCGAGCATATGGGCGTGCCGTTCTCGCGCACCGAGGACGGCCGCATCTATCAGCGCCCGTTTGGCGGCCACATGACCGAATATGGCGAGGGCGACCCGGCAAGGCGCGCCTGCGCCGCCGCCGACCGTACCGGCCATGCGATCATCCACACGCTGTTTCAGCAATGCCTGCGCAACCGGGCCGAGTTCTTTGTCGAATATTTCGTCCTCGACCTGATCACCGATGATGACGGCGCCTGCCGCGGGGTCATGGCCTGGTGCCTCGAAGACGGCAGCCTGCACCGCTTCCGCGCCCATCTCGTGATCCTCGCCACCGGCGGCTA
>DASXAM010000189.1:0-2952 GCA_036404275.1 Allostellaceae bacterium | reverse complement strand
TCGACCGGCGCATCGAGCAGGTCTTGGCCGGTCTCGACATCGCCGCCAAGCGGCCGCGCTTTGTCGGCCGAGCCGAGGCGGCCGCTCCCGCAACCGGCCTCTTCAAACGGCATCTCGACGAGCAAGCGCGCCTCGTCGCCGAAGCGCTCGCCCTCTGATCGCCGGCGATGGCGACTGAAATCAAGGTGCCGAGCCTCGGCGAATCGGTCGCCGAGGCGACCGTCGCGAAGTGGCTGAAGCGGCCGGGTGACGCGGTCACGCGCGACGAGCCGCTGGTCGAGCTTGAAACCGACAAGGCGACGCTCGAACTGCCGGCGCCGGCGGCCGGGACATTGGCGGAGATCCTGGTCGAAGAGGGCGCGGAAGTGCCGGTCGGCGCGTTGCTCGGCCGGATCGAAGAGGGTGCCGCCGCGGCACCGGCGGCCCCTCAGCCGCCCGTGAGCCCCGCGCCCTCTCTCCCTGGCACGGCCCCCACCCCGACCCTCCCCCGCTTGCAGGGGAGGGAATGGGAGGGGGCGAGTCCCGGCCCGGCCGTGCGCAAATTGATCGAAGAAAGCGGGCTCGATGCGGCTGCGATTGCTGCAACCGGACCCGGAGGCCGCATCACCAAGGCCGATGTGGCGGCTGCGCTGGCACGCCCTGCGCCCGTTCCGATATCGGCGCCGCCCGCAGGCGAGCACGAGCGCGAGACGCGGGTGCGCATGACGCGGCTCAGACGGCGCATCGCCGAGCGGCTGAAGGCTGCGCAAAACAATGCAGCGATGCTGACCACCTTCAACGAAATCGACATGAGCGCCACGATCGCGCTGCGCGAGCGGTGGCGCGAGGCATTCGAGAAAAAGCACGGGGTGCGGCTCGGCTTCATGTCGGTGTTCGTCAAGGCCGCAATTGTCGCGTTGCAGGAATTCCCGGCGGTCAACGCCGAGATCGACGGCGACGACATCGTCTACAAAAGCCATTACGACATCGGGGTCGCGGTCGGCGCTGGGCAAGGCCTCGTCGTCCCGGTATTGCGCGAGGCCGACCGGATGAATTTCGCCGAAATCGAAAAGGCGATCGCCGAATTCGGCAAAAAGGCGCGCGACGGCAGATTGTCGATCGCCGAATTGTCGGGCGGCACCTTTACGATCTCGAATGGCGGCGTCTACGGCTCGCTGCTGTCGACGCCGATCCTGAACCCGCCGCAATCGGGCATTCTCGGCATGCACAAGATCGAACGCCGCCCGGTCGTCGTGGGCGACGCTATCGAGATCCGGCCGATGATGTACGTCGCCCTCTCCTACGACCACCGCATCGTCGACGGCCGTGAAGCGGTCGGCTTTCTGGTGCGCGTCAAAGAATGCGTCGAAGACCCGACCCGCTTGCTGCTCGACCTGTAGCAGCTTGCCTCGGCTTGCCGAGGCAATCCGGTCTCGGTGGAACATGCCGCGCAAGTCGGGGTTAGTCAGACAAGCGCAGCGAGCGCTGACTTGCAGGAGGTGTGCATGAGAAATCTCGTCCTCGCAACCGTATCGGTCGTGGCACTCGGCCTCGCCGCCCCGGTCTACGCCCAGGGTAATACCGGCACCAGCACCGCCAATCCGGCGACCGCCACTCCCTCGACTACTGCGCCAGCCAATCCATCGGCTCAGCCGACGGAACCACAGACCGGCGCGACCACCGAGTCGACACAGGGCGCGATGAGCGGCGGCAGCCAATACGGCACCTCGCCCTATATGGCCAATAGCGGCAGTACGGCCGCGCCTTCGGGTGCGATGCATCTGACCCGCAGCGATGTCCGCCAGGCCCAGCAACAGCTCAAGGCGGAAGGCCTCTATCGCGGCAAAGTCGACGGCAAAGATGGCCCGAAGACCCGGGCGGCAATCCGCCAATTCCAAAAGAAGAATGGTCTTCCTGTGACCGCCCGGCTCGACGAAAACACGATGAACCAGCTTGGTGGCGCGGGCATGAACCAGAATATGGGACAAGGCTCGAGCATGCCGCCGAGCGGCGCCACGAATATGACGCCACCGGCCTCCAGCGACGCCGGGACAACCGGCAGCAGCAGCCCCAATACGGGGACGACGACGGGCACGTCATACAAATAGCGGACGGACCGCAGCAACGTCCGGCCCGAGGAGGCCCGGCGTTGCAAGCTCGAGCAGGTGCGGCGCGTCTACCGCAGCGCCGCCCTGCGCGGCAGCGCATCGACAACGTCGAGCGCTTGCCGCTAGCCTCTCTTGATGATTTCGATTAGCGAAACGGTGACGATCGCGGCACCGGCCGATGCGGTGTGGCCGATGCTGCGCGATCCGGCGGTCGTCGCCTCGTGCATCCCGGGCGCCAGCTTGACGCAGGCCGGAGAAGGCGGCGCCTACCGGGGCACGATGCGGGTCAAGTTCGGACCGACCGTTGCAACGTTCCGCGGCGAGGCCAAGCTCGCCTATGACGATGCGCTGCGGCGTTGCACGATCGACGGCCGCGGCATCGACGGCCGCGGCGCCTCGCGGGCGCTTGCTTCGGGCATCGTGACTGCGAGCGGCAGCGAGACCACGACACTTACGGTCGAAGGCAACTTCAACGTCACCGGCCCGCTCGAAACCTTTGCCAATGCCGGCGGCGTTCACCTTGCCCGCGCTTTGTTGGCCGAATTCGCCGGCAACATGGCGCGGCTCGCGGCCGAGCGGCCGGCGGCAGAAGCGCCGGTGGAAGTGGGACAAATTCCCGACCCGTCCGCCCCCCACCCTAACCCTCCACCGCCGGCGGGGGAGGGAACGGGAGGGGGTGAATTGCGCGGCGGGGCTTTGTTGTGGCGGGCGTTTCTCGGCTGGCTCAAACAGCTTCTTTTTGCCAAGGGGAAAATGGGATGAGCGACAACCAGGTTTCCGACATCCTGGCGCAGGCCTTTGCCGCCGAAGGCGTGGATACGCTGTTCACGCTGATGGGCGACGCCAACATGTACTGGTCGGCGGC
>DASXAM010000188.1:0-30542 GCA_036404275.1 Allostellaceae bacterium | reverse complement strand
GCCGCCGACCATGTCCGGCATGACCGAGGCGTCGACGACCCGCAGCCCGTCCACGCCGAAGACCTTGAGCTGCGCGTCAACCACCGCCTCCGCGTCGCCTTCCGCTCCCATCTTGCACGTGCCGAGCGGATGGTGCGCGGTGGCCGCACTCGCGTGAATATAGGCGTCGAGATCCTCGTCGCTCTGCACCGAGGGGCCCGGGGCCAGCTCGCGCGCGGCAAACTCGCTGAGCGGCGGTGTCGCGCAGAAGCGCCGCACCAGCTTCAAGCCGTCACGGATCGTCCGACGGTCGCCTTCGGCAGCCAGAAAATTTTGGCGAATTTTGACCGGGACGCGCGGGTCGGCCGAAGCAAGCGCAATCTCGCCGCGGCTCTCGGGATGCAGCATCACCGCGCGCAGCGAAAAACCGTCGGCATAGGCGCGCTTGAACGGCGGCAGGTAGGGGGCCGCTTTGGCCGCCACGGCGCGGAACAGGAACTGGATATCGGGCAATTCGAGCTCGGGCCGGGTTTTGACAAAACCGGTCCAACCGCTCGGCGTCTCGCTCGCCGGGCCGGTGCCGAAGCAGTAGGCGCGGGCCAAGGCCACGAGCGCACGGTCGAGCCGCATCGTCGCGACAAACGGGCCCGGCTCGCGCCGCGCATATTCCGCCAGCACCGAGAGATGGTCCTGCAAATTGCGGCCGACGCCCTGCAGCGGTGCCGCGACGGCGATGCCGTGCTCGGCCAGCCGGTCCGGGTCGCCGATGCCGGACAGCATCAACAGCTGCGGTGAGTTGATGACGCCGCCCGACAGGAGCACCTCGCGCTCGGCCCGCGCCATGACCTTTTCGCCGCGGCGCTCGTATTCGACGCCGACGGCACGGCCATGCTCGAGCACGATGCAATGGGCCAAGGCGCCCGTTGCGACCGTCAGGTTGGGCCGAGCCAGGGCCGGGCGCAGATAGGCTTCGGCGGCGCTGCAACGGCGGCCGCGGCGGATCGTCTGCTGCATCCGCCCGAGCCCCTCCTGTCGGGCGCCGTTGTAGTCGTCGGTGCGCGGCAGCTGCAATGCGGCGCCGGCGGCGAGGCAGGCCTCGATGATCGGGTCGGGGTAGCGCGCGGTGCCGACGCCGAGCGGCCCGTCGCCGCCGCGATAGTCGCCGGCGCCGCCGGCCCAGCTTTCCTGGCGCCGGAAATAGGGCAGCACCTCGGCATAGGACCAGCCGTCGAGACCGGACCGCGCCCAGCGGTCGTAGTCGCCGCGGTTGCCGCGCACATAGGCCATCGCATTGATCGAGGACGAGCCGCCGACGACCTTGCCGCGGGCGCATTCGATCCGCCGCCCGTTCAGGTTTTCCTCGGGCTCGGTGAAATATCTCCAGTCGTGCAGCCGGCGCTCGAGAATGCGGCCCCAGCCGAGCGGGATCTTGATCCACGGGTCGCGGTCCCAGCCGCCAGCTTCGAGCAGCAGCACCCGCGTGCCGGGGTCTTCGCTCAGCCGTGCCGCAAGCGTGCAACCGGCCGAGCCGGCGCCGACGACGATAAAATCGCAGGACGTGGTCGGCATGCTCCGCCTCCGAGATGCTGCGGTGGAACTATATCGGGCGACCGGCGTTGCTGCCCATCGCAGCGCGCCGCCCAGCCGGGGAGGCGCGAAGGCGGGGCTGTGGAGTGACCCGGGCAAGAAAGGCGGAAGCTTTGGCAACGCTGGTGCCGCAAAGGCCGGTTCCGGCGTTTCCCGCGGGCGGCGGCGAGATGGGGGAGTTGGTCCGCTCGATCGATTGGTCGGCAACCCCGATCGGACCGGTCGAGCAATGGTCGCCGAGCCTCCAAGCGCTCGTCGGTTTTCTGCTCGTCAACCGGTTTCCCTTGCTGTTGTGGTGGGGACCGCAATACATCCAGATCTATAACGACGCCTATCGCCCGATTCCGGGGGCCAAGCACCCGAAATCGATGGGTCAGCCGGCGAGCGAATGCTGGCACGAGATCTGGCACATCCTGCAGCCGCTGATCGATACGCCGTTCCAGGGCGGCCCCTCGACCTGGATCGAAGACATGCTGCTGGAGATCAACCGGCACGGGTTCACCGAGGAGACGCATTTTACCGTCGCCTACAGCCCGGTCCCGGACGAGACGGCGCCGCGCGGCATCGGCGGGGTGCTGGCGACGGTCCACGAGATTACCGAGAAAATCGTCGGCGAGCGCCGGGTTGCGGCGCTGCGCGACCTGGGTGCGCGTGCGATCGAGGCCAAAACTGCCGAGGCGGCCTGCGCCGCCGCGGCCGCAACCTTGGCGAGCTATCCGCGCGACGTGCCGTTTGCACTGATCTATCTGATCGACGAAGACGGCGCTGCGGCGCGCCTTGCCGGAGCGGCAGGTATCGCGCCGGGTACAGAGGCGAGCCCGCTCGCTATCCGGCTCGACGGCAATGCAGACGCGCGCAGCTGGCCGTTGGCGGAGGTTATCTCCGACGAGACCTCGCTCGTCGTGGACGACCTGGCCCGGCGCTTTGCTGACCCGATGCCGGGTCCGTGGCCGGACCCGCCGGATACGGCAATGCTGCTTCCGATCCGATCCAGCGCAGGCCACCGCCTCGCCGGGGTGCTGATCGCCGGGACCAGTCCGCGCCTGCAGCTCGACGAGCTCTATCGCAGCTTTCTCGATCTCGTGGCGGCGCAGATCGCCAGCGCCGTCGCCAGTGCGCGCGCCTATGAGGAAGAACGCCGCCGGGCCGAGGCGCTCGCCGAAATCGACCGGGCCAAGACCGCGTTCTTCTCGAATGCGAGCCACGAGTTCCGCACGCCGCTTACGCTGCTGCTGAGCCCGCTCGAGGAGCTGCTGCTGCGCGGCGCGGACGGTGCGTCGGTGCCGGTGGAACGGGCCGAGCTCGAGCTGATGCACCGCAACGGGCTGCGCCTCCTGAAGCTGGTCAACACGCTGCTGGATTTTTCGCGGATCGAGGCCGGCCGGTTCGAGGCGGTCTACGAGCCGACAGATCTGGCGGCGATGACTGCCGAGCTTGCCAGCACCTTTCGTTCGGCGATGGAACGCGCCGGGCTCGGCTATCGGGTGGACTGCAAGCCCGTCGGCGAGCCGGTCTACGTCGCCCGAGACCTGTGGGAAAAGATTGTCCTGAACCTGCTGGCAAACGCCTTCAAATATACCTTGGCGGGCGAGGTGGCGATCGGTCTCTGCCGCGTCGGGAGCGATGTCGAGCTCGCGGTTCGCGACACCGGGATCGGCATTCCGGCGCGCGAGCTGCCGCGCCTGTTCGAGCGGTTTCATCGGGTCGAAGGACAGCGCGGGCGCAGCCAGGAAGGCACCGGCATCGGGCTGGCGCTGGTGCACGAGCTGGTGCGGATGCATGGCGGCCGCGTCGCCGTCGAAAGCGGCGAAGGCGGCTCGCTGTTCACCGTCACGCTACCGCTCGGAACGGCGCATCTCCCGGCCGAGCGCATCGGCGCCGCGCGTACCCTCGCGACGACCGAGATCGGCGCCGAAGCCTTTGTCGGGGAGGCGCTGCGCTGGCTCGACGCGGAGCCCGGCATCGCCCCGGCAATCGAGGAGCCGGCGCTCGACCCGGCGGTGGCGTCGCCGATGCCGCTGGTGCTGGTGGCCGACGACAACGCCGATATGCGGCTCTATGTTCGCCGGCTGCTGAGCCCGCGTTATCGGGTGATTGCGGTGGCCGATGGAGCGGCGGCGCTGGAGGCGGCGCGGCGCGACCGCCCCGACCTGATCCTGAGCGATGTCATGATGCCGCGACTCGACGGTTTTGGGCTGCTCGCGGCGGTGCGCGCCGATCCGGCGTTGCGCGAAATTCCGGTGATCCTGCTGTCGGCGCGGGCCGGCGAAGAAGCGCGGGTCGAAGGGGTGACCGCCGGCGCCGACGATTACATGACCAAGCCCTTTGCCGCGCGCGAGCTGTTGGCGAGAGTCGGCGCCAATCTCGACATGGCGCGGCTGCGCCGGCGCGCGGCGGAGGATGCCGAGGCGCATGCCGCCGAGCTGCGGACCTTGCTCGAAACCGTGCCCGCCGCGGTCTGGCTCACCAAGGACCCGCAAGCGAGCCGGATCTGGGGCAACCGTTACGCCGCCCAATTGCTGCGGGTCGACGAGCACGCCAACCCGTCGCTGAGCGGGCCGGGCCATGAGCGCCCGCGGCATTTCAAGATATTCCGGGACGGTGCCGAAGCCGAGCTGGCGACGCTGCCGATGCAGCGCGCCGCCATGGGCGAGGAGGTCCGCGGCGACGAAATCGACATTCGGTTCGAGGACGGCGCCACATTGACCTTGCTGGCCCATGCGGCACCGGTGCGCGACAGCGCCGGCCGCGTCGCCGGCGCGATCTGCGCCGGCATCGACATCACCAGCCGCAAGCATGCCGAAGCCGCGCTTCGCGTCCTCAACGAGACGCTGGAAGAGCGGGTCGCGCTCGAGGCCGACCGGCGCCGGAATGTCGAGGGAGCGTTGCGCCAGGCGCAGAAGATGGAGGCGATCGGCCAGCTCACCGGCGGCGTCGCCCACGACATGAACAATTTGCTGATGGTGATCCAGGGCAGCCTCGAAATCATCGAGCGGCAATTGCCGGCAACCGGCAACCCCGGCATGCGCTGGCGCCGGCCGCTGCAATCGGCGCTGGGCGGCGTCGAGCGCGCCGCGGCGCTGACCCAGCGGCTCCTCGCTTTTGCCCGGCGCCAGTCGCTCGATCCGAAGGCGATCGATCCGAACCGCCTCGTCGCCGGCATGTCCGATCTGCTGCGGCGCACCTTGGGCGAGGCCATCGTCATCGAAAACGTGCTGGACGACCGCGTCTGGGCGGTCTTTGCCGATCCGAACCAGCTCGAAAATGCGATCCTGAACCTCGCGGTCAACGCGCGCGACGCGATGCCGGACGGCGGCGCGCTGACGCTTGAAACCGCCAATATCGGGTTTGACGCGAACGACGTCGAACGGTCCGCGGAGCCCGGACCGGGCGACTATGTGACGATCTCGGTCAAGGACACCGGGACGGGGATGAGCCCGGAAGCGGTCGAGCGGGCATTCGAGCCGTTCTTCACGACGAAGGAGATGGGCAAGGGGACGGGCCTCGGCCTCAGCCAGGTCTACGGTTTTGTCAAGCAGTCGGGCGGTCATGTCGAGATCGACAGCGCACCGGGCCGAGGCACGACGGTGCGGATCTATCTGCCGCGCCACGTTCCCGGTCGCGCCGAGCGGTTCGAGGAGGGTGCGGTCCCGCCCGAAATCCCGACCGGGAATGTCGGCGAGAGCGTGCTGGTGGTCGAAGACGATGACGCGGTTCGAGCCAGCAACGTCGAAAGCCTGCGCGAGCTCGGCTACCATGTCGTCGAGGCCGGAAACGGCGCCGACGCGCTGCGTCTTGTCGAAACCCTGCCGTCGATAGGTTTACTGTTTACCGATATCGGGCTGCCGGGTGGGATCGACGGCCGCGCCCTCGCCGATAATGCACGGCGGTTGCGGCCGTCGCTGCGCGTGTTGTTCACCACAGGCTATGGCCGCGAGCCGGAAGCCGGGAACGGACCAGTCGGCGGCCCCGCAACGATGCTGGCAAAACCCTTCGGCTTTGCCGCGCTGGCGGCGAAGGTGCGTGAAGCGCTCGACCGATAGCAGCAAATCGCCGGGGAGTTATCGAAGGCGGTGGGCGTTACCACATATCGGAGCG
The DNA here is from genome assembly GCA_036404275.1 of Allostellaceae bacterium. Classification (GTDB taxonomy): domain Bacteria; phylum Pseudomonadota; class Alphaproteobacteria; order ATCC43930; family CGMCC-115725; genus AP-15. The sequence goes on along the minus strand of DASXAM010000188.1, from coordinate 24,878 downwards.
CGCCCGATCTCGGCGCGGCACATTCTCGGGTGCATGAATGCTGGTGGAGAAAAGCGACGACAAACTCATCGCCGCGACGGCGGATGGGCGGGCCGATCTTCCGGCCGTCGTCGCAAAATTCGAAATCCGCCGGAGCCGGTTTCTCGATCCTGCCGGCAAGCCGGTGCGCGCGCTTCCCGATTTTGCCCGCGATCGGGCGGAGATGGCGGCGCTCTATCGCGGCATGGTGCTGGCGCGCAGCTTCGACGCCAAAGCGGTGGCGCTGCAGCGCACCGGCCGGCTCGGCACATTTCCTTCGGCGTTGGGCCAGGAGGCAGTGGCCGTCGGCATCGCCGCGGCGATGCGTCGCGACGACGTGCTGCTGCCGAGCTTTCGCGAGCACGGCGCGCAATTGTGGCGCGGGGTGACGCCGGTCGAGCTGTTTTTGTTTTGGGGCGGCGACGAGCGCGGCAGCAATTTCGCGCAAGCGCGCGAGGATTTTCCGATCTGCGTCCCGGTCGGGACGCATGTGCCGCACGCGGTCGGCGTCGCGCTGGCGATCAAATTGCGGCGCGAGGACCGGGTCGCGGTCTGCGCCTTTGGCGATGGCGCGACCTCAAAGGGCGATGTCGCCGAGGCACTGAACATCGCCGGGGCATGGAAATTGCCGGCGGTGTTCGTCATCAACAACAATCGCTGGGCGATCTCGGTGCCGGTGGCCCAGCAGACCGCGGCCGAGACACTGGCGCAAAAAGCGATCGCCGCCGGCTTTGACGGCGAGCAGGTCGACGGCAACGATGTCGTCGCGATGCGCGAGGCGGTGGCACGGGCGCTCGCCAAGGCGCGGGCCGGCGGCGGGCCGACCTTGATCGAGGCGCTCTCCTATCGCCTCGGCGACCACACCACCGCCGACGACGCCAGCCGCTATCGCAGCGACAGCGAGGTCAGCCCGCATTGGGCCGAAGAGCCGATCGGCCGGCTGCGCCGCTATCTGGTCGAAGAGGAGAGCTGGACCAAATCCGACGAGGAGGGGCTGATCGACGAGGTGGCGTCGCTGATCGACCGCGCTGCCGAGGCCTATCTCGTCTTCCCGCCGCCGGCACCCGAAGCGATGTTCGACTTTACCTACGAGATATTGCCGCGCGACCTCGCCGAGCAGCGCCGCGAGGCGCTGGGCGCCGCGGCTGAATGAGGCTGCCGTGCCCGAGATTTCGCTAGTCCAGGCAATCAACCTGGCGCTCGCCCGCGCGATGGCCGATGACGAGACCGTCATCGTGCTCGGCGAGGATGTCGCCGCCGAGGGCGGCGTGTTTCGCGCCACCGAGGGATTGCTCGACCGGTTCGGCCCCGAGCGCATCCTCGACGCGCCGCTCGCCGAGGGAGCGATCGCCGGGCTCTCGGTCGGCCTCGCCGCGCAGGGCTTTCGGCCGGTCGCCGAGATTCAGTTCACCGGGTTTATCTATCCGGCGATCGACCAGCTGGTGAACCACGCGTCGCGGCTGCGCACCCGTACCCGCGGCCGCCTGACCTGCCCGATGGTGCTGCGTTCGCCGTGCGGCGGCGGGATCCGCGCGATTGAGCACCATTCCGAGAGCCCGGAGGCGATGTTTGCCCATGTGCCGGGCCTGCGCGTCGTGATCCCGTCTTCACCGGCGCGCGCCTACGGCCTGTTGCTGGCCGCGATCCGCGACCCCGACCCGGTCGTGTTTCTGGAGCCGACGCGGCTCTATCGCGCGGCGCGCGAAGAGGTCGAGGACGACGGCGCGGCCTTGCCGCTCGACCGCTGCTTTGTGCTGCGCGAGGGCAGCGATCTCACTCTTGTCTCCTGGGGAGCGATGATTCGCGAGACCTTGGAGGCCGCCGAGCTTCTGGCCGCCGAGGGTATCAGCGCCGAGGTCGTTGATATCGCCACCGTCAAGCCGCTCGATACCGAGGGTCTGCTCGCTTCGGTCGGCAAGACCGGGCGCTGCGTGATCGTCCATGAGGCGCCTGTTACCGGCGGGGTCGGCGGCGAGATCGCGGCACGCCTCGCCGAGCGGGCGCTCGTTTCGCTATTGGCGCCGATCGAGCGGGTCGCCGGCTGGGATACGGTCATGCCGTCGCCGCGCCTGGAACGCTACTATTTGCCGAGCGCGGCGCGCATCGCCGCCGCCGCCCGCCGCGCGCTCGCCTATCAATAAAGCCTTCTCGCCTTTATCCGTCCGCTGCGGCCGGACTGCGCCCCTGCTGCACGGCGGCGAGCGCTTCGGGGGTGTCGATATCGACGAGGATGGCGTCGTCGTCCATTTCGATTTCGGCAACCAGCTCGGCGTGTTCGCCGATCAGGTGGCGGGCGCCGACATCGCCGGCGATCTGCGCCATCTCCGGAAAAAAGCGCCGGGCCCACAAGACCGGGTTGCCGCGCTTGCCGCGCCGGGTTGGCACGATGATGGCGCGGCCTTCGAGCGGGTTGAAGGCGGCAATCAACCGGTCGAGATGGCGGCCCGAGACGAGCGGCATGTCACCGAGTGCCACGATGACGCCGTCGAGATCGGCGGGGAGCGCGGCGAGACCGCGCTTTAGCGAAGTCGACAAGCCCGCGGCGAAATCCGGATTGCGCACGCGCTCGACCGGCAATTTGCCGAGTGCGGCATCGACTTCGTCGGCGCGGTTGCCGAGGACGGCGACGATCGGCCGGGCGCGTGAGGCGAGCAGCCGGCGCGCCACCCGCGTCACCATCGGCGCGCCGTCGACCTCCGCCAGCATCTTGTTCGGCCCGCCCATCCGCCGTGACTGTCCGGCGGCAAGCAGCAATACACCGATAAGCGGGCCGGGCGGGCGCTCCTTTTCCTTTGGCGAAGGCGGCTTCGCCTCGGCGCGCGGCAGGGGTCGCGACGGGATCTCGGCCAAGAGGCCGCCACTGCCCATGCGCATGATCTCGGCCGCACCCATCGGCAATCCGGCAACGAGCCGTTCCAACACCCAGTCGAAGCCGTTGACCTTGGGCGAGCGGGCACAGCCCGGCAGACCCAGCATCACCCGCTTGCCGACATGGCCGAGCAGCAACAAATTGCCGGGATCGACCGGCATGCCGAAATGGTCGATGGCACCCCCCGCCGCGACGATCGCCGCGGGGATCACATCGCGCCGGTCGAGGATCGCGGAAGCGCCGTGGATCAGCAGCAGATCGACCCCGCGCGCTGTCGGCGTGCCGATCACCGCGGCCAGCTCGGCGGCCGCATGGGCGCAGCGCTCCTCGAAAGCGAGCGCGCAGCCGAGGACGGTGAGCCGGCCCTCGGTTACCTCGCGGGTCTTGTCGAGGATCGTTTCCTTGAGGCCGGGCAGCCGGGTCTGAACGAGGCCCACCGATAGCGGTCGAAACGGCGCCACCCGCAGCAGCGGCCCTTCGGCGATCGCCGCCTGGACGCAGCGCTTGACCGCGTCTTCCGGTGCGGCGAACGGGATGATCTTGACGGTCGCCACCATCTGCTTCGGCTCTACCACCGCATAGGGCGGCAATGTGCCGAGTGTGATCGCCTCATCGACGAGGTTCAGGCGATCGACGCGCTCGGTATCGAACACCAGCAACCCGCGCGCCTCGGCAAACAGATTGGCGCGGCCGGTAAACGGCGTCGCCACCGAGACGCCGGAGCCCACCACGGCGGCGGCCACGCGTTCCGCAGCGTCGTTCTCGGCGACATCGCCGGGCTCGAGCCGGGCGACGACGATCCGCGAGATGCCGGCGGCGGCGATCAGCTCGAGGTCGGCCGCGGAGAGGATGCGTGCCTTTTTGAGCGCGGTCGTACCGAGCCGCAGGCTGTGCGCGAGGACGGCACCCTCGGCTTCGGCGACCGCGATCTCGCCGAACTTCATGCCGCTGCCACCGTTTCGCCCTGACGCAGCACGCGGGTCATCTCGGCGACGATCGAGACGGCCACCTCGGCCGGCGATACCGCGCCGATGGCGAGGCCGACGGGCCCGTGGATGCGGGCGAGATCGGCGTCGCTAAAGCCCATCTCCTTGAGCCGTCCGCAGCGTGTCGCATGGTTGCGGCGCGAGCCGAGCGCGCCGATGTAGAAGCATTCCGAGCGCAATGCTGCGGCCAAGGCCGGATCGTCGAGCTTGGGGTCGTGGGTCAGCGCGACGACCGCCGAGCCGCGGTCGGGATGCAGCTTTTCGAGCGCTTCGTCGGGCCATTCGGTGACGAGCTCGACGCCGGGAAACCGAGCGGCCGTCGCAAAGGCGCCGCGCGGATCGATGACGGTGACCGCATAATCGGCGAGCGTCAGCATCTGCGACAATGGCTGGGCGATATGCACGGCGCCGATCACAAAGCAGCGGTGCGGCGGCGTCAGCACCTCGATAAAGACGCGGCCGCCAGCAGTGTCGACCGTACAGTTGCGGCCGGTCCGCCGCGCCTCCCGCATGCGGTCGAGGGTCGCGTCGTCGAGCACCAGATCGCCCTCGGCATGGTCGCCGTCCAGCAGCAATTGCCCGCCGCCGGCAAGCTCGGTGGCGAGCGCCACCGAACGGTGTTCGCGCGCGGCCGCGACCACCCGGTCGAGAATACGGCCCTTCATTCGACGCGCTCGACAAAGATCTGGATCTTGCCACCGCAGGCGAGACCGACCTCCCAGGCCTGATCGTCGCTGACGCCGAAATCGAGAAGACGCGATTTGCCGTCGCGGATCGCCGCCAGCGCCTCCTCGACCACCGCACCCTCGACGCAGCCCCCCGAGACCGAGCCGACCATCGCCCCCGTCTCATCGACCGCGAGCTTGGCACCGACCGGCCGGGGCGAGGAGCCCCAGGTGGTGACGACGGTCGCCAAGGCAACACCCGAGCCGGCTTCGCGCCAGCGCGCCGCCTGCTCGAGGATTTCCGCCGTATCGCTCATGCCGCCTTCTCCTCACTCTGCCGCCATGCCGCGGCCGCCAAGCCCCGTCGCGCGATCGGGGCGCTCAGCACCGCGATCAGGGTTTCGAGGCTTTCGAGATTGTGCACCGGACGAAACTCGTCGACATAAGGCAACATCGCCCGCATCCCCAATGATCTTGGCTCGAACCCCTCATAGCGCAACAGCGGGTTCAGCCAAACGAGGCGTCGGCAGGAGCGGTGCAGCCGGTCCATCTCGCGCGCCAAGCCGACACCGGCGTCGCGGTCGAGCCCGTCGGTAATCAACAGCACGATCGCCCCCTGGCCCAAAAGGCGCCGCGACCACAGCCGGTTGAACTCGGCAAGCGACTGCCCGATCCGGGTTCCGCCCGACCAGTCCTCGACCGCTTCGCCGACTCGCTCCAACGCCAGATCGACGTCGCGATGGCGCAGACAACGGGTGATGTTCGTGAGCCGGGTGCCAAAGACAAAGCTGAAGACGCGGTCGCGGTCGTTCGTGACCGTGTGCATGAAATGCAGAAAGACGCGGCTGTAGCGGCTCATCGACCCCGAAATGTCGCAGAGCAGGACGAGTGGCGGCGAGCGGCGGCGGCGGCTTTTGCGCTTCAACTCGACGAGGCCGCCCGAGCGCAGCGCAGCGCGCATCGTCGCCCGCATATCGGCGCGCGCGCCGTGCCGGTCGGGGGCAAAACGCCGGGTCGGCACATCCTCGACCGGCAGCCGCAGCCGCGCGATCGCCGCCTTCGCGCGCGCGAGCTCGTCGAGCGACATCTTCTCGAAATCCATATGGCGCAATTGCTCACGATCGGAAAAGGTCATGACCGCGTCGAGCTCGGTCTCGACCTCCTCAGGCTCGCCGGCGGGCTTCTCCTGGTTCGGATGCAGCGCCTCGGCGAGGCGCCGCGCCATTTCTGCCCCGCGGTCCTCCTTCGTATCGACACGCAGCTCGGGCAACACCAGCGCCATCATCTTTTTCAAGAGATCTGGGTTGCGCCAGAACACATGGAACGCCTGGTCGAAGATCAGCCGCTGCTCCGGCCGGTTGACGAACACCGCATGCAAGGTCCAGTAGAAATCGCGGCGATCAGTGATGCCGACGCAGCGCACCGCCTCGACCGCATCGATGACCTTGCCCGGTCCGACCGGCAGCCCCGCCGCCCGCAGCGTCCGGGCGAAATGCATCAGATTGGCGATAAGCGCCCCGCCGGCCTCAGGCACGCGGCTCTTCATCGTCCCGACGCCCCTCACCCTCCTCCCCGGACTTGACCCGGGGATCGGCGGGTCCCTTCTCCCCGCAAGAGGGGAGAGGGCTGGGGTGATGGGCCTTCGGCGGCGGCCTCGGCCTTGATCTGGTCGAGGAGGCGGGCGGCTTCGCTGCCTTGGATGCGGGCGATGTCGTCCTGGTATTTGAGGAGGACGCCCAGCGTGTCGTTGACCGCCTGCGGGCTCAATTCGAGCACGTCCAATTGCATCAGCGCCTCGGTCCAATCGATGGTCTCGGCGATGCCCGGCAATTTGAACAAATCCATCGTCCGCAATTTCTGCACAAAGGCCACGATCTCGCGCGACAGATCCGCGCCGGCGCCCGGCGCCTTGCGCTTCAGGATCTCCAATTCGCGCGCCGCCGTCGGGTAATCGACCCAGTAGTAGAAACAGCGCCGCTTTAGCGCGTCGTGGATTTCGCGGGTGCGGTTCGAGGTGATGATGACGATCGGCGGCGCTTCGGCGCGGACCGTGCCAATCTCCGGGATCGTCACCTGAAAATCGGACAAGAGCTCGAGCAGATACGCCTCGAACGGCTCATCGGTGCGGTCGATCTCATCGATCAACAACACCGGGGCGCCGGCGAGGTCCGGCTCCAGCGCTTGCAGCAGCGGCCGCTTGATCAAAAAGCGGTCCGAAAAGATCGTGCTTTCGATCTCGCCGCGGTCCTCCTCGGCGACTTCCGCAAGGCGGATCTCGACCATCTGTCGCGCGTAGTCCCATTCGTAGACCGCCGAGGCGACATCGAGCCCCTCGTAGCATTGCAGGCGGATGAGGCGGCGGTGGAGTGCCGTCGCCAGCACCTTGGCGATCTCGGTCTTGCCGACCCCGGCCTCGCCTTCGAGAAACAGCGGCCGCTTCAGATGCAACGCCAGATGCACCGCCGTCGCGAGGCTGCGGTCGGCGATGTAATCGGCGCTGCCGAGCAGCTCCTGCGTCTCGGTAACCGAATTTGGGAGACCGGCGGCCACGGCAACATCCATGTCAGCAAAACCCGATCGCAGCAAAAGCCCTCTCCGGCGGGAGAGGGCAGCAGGGATTGGCTTTATTTAGTGCCGAAACCGCAGCATCGCCACCGGCAACCGGTGGCGGTCTCGACAACGGGCCCTTATAACGCGCCCACATCCTGTGCGAGGCGTACCGTCACATGAATCCGGGCCGGATGCCGCCGACGGGGTTTGCGGAGAGAGAACAAGGAGAGGAGGTCGCGATGCAACTGGGCGCTTTGCTGCCACTGGGCGATATCGGCGGCGAGCCGGCGGTGCTGCGGGACTACGCTAGCGCCGCTGAGGAGATCGGCTACGACTTTATCGAGGCGCCCGACCATGTGCTCGGCGTCAACGCGGCGAGCCGGCCGGGGTGGGACCGCAACACCTCCGAGGATTTGTTTCACGATCCGTTTGTCCTGTTCGGCTATCTCGCTGGCTGTACCGAAAAGCTCGGCTTTTCGACGGGTGTGCTGATCCTGGCGCAGCGCCAGGCGGTGTTGGTCGCCAAACAGGCGGCCTGCCTTGATGTGTTGAGCGGCGGCAAGTTCCGCCTCGGCGTCGGGGTCGGCTGGAACGAGGTCGAATTCACCGGGCTCAACGAGAATTTCCACAACCGCGGCCGGCGCTCGGCCGAGCAGGTGCAGGTCATGCAAGCGCTGTGGGCCTCGCCGCATGTCAGCTTCAAAGGGAAATGGCACAATATCGAGGATGCCGGCATCAACCCGCGGCCTGCTTCTGGGCGGGTCCCGGTGTGGTTCGGCGGTCATCACGAGCGCACCCTCGAACGCATCGCCAAATGGGGTGACGGCTGGATGCCGAACGCCTACGCGCCGGGCCAAGAGGCACTCGACATCTTTACCAAATTGCGCCGGATGACCGAGGCGGCGGGGCGCGACCCGGCGAAAGTCGGCATCGAGGTCTGGGTGTCGATGGGCGGCGGCGCCGAAGCCGACTGGCGCAGCGAGGCGGCCTTTTGGAAAAAGGCTGGCGCCACGCATTTGGCGCTGACCACGACCTTCAACCGCAGGCATCACCGCCGCATCGCCGGCCGCAGCATGACCGACCATCTCGCGGCGCTGCGCCGGTACCATGCCGCCATCGCCGATCAGCTTTAGCGTCACTAAAAGAAGCTGGTGGTCAGGCGGAAATAGATGCCGCGGTCTTCGAGCGAGTTGCCGACATCGACGTGGCGCAAGGCCTTGCCGTAATAGAATTCCGCCACCATGCCGGAACCGACGAGCCAGCGCAGCCCGGCGCCGACCCCGGCGATGCTCGGCGGGAATGGCGTCGGCCGATCGACGTTCCAGCCGCGGCCGTAATCGAAAAACGGCACGAGCTGCAGCGTGCCGGCGTCGTCGGTCTTGGCCAGATAAGGCACGCGCAGCCGGCCTAACGGGATGTGCAATTCGGCCGAAGCGAGCGCTGCGTCGTCGGTGACGGTTAGATATTCGCGGTAGCCGCGCACCGTGTCGATCCCACCGAGCGCGAACTGCTCGATCTGAAACAGCGGCCGGTCGGCGAGCTGCAGGTCGCCGCGGACCAGACCCTCCCAGTCCTTGTAGAGGCGGCTTACATACTGCGCCTGGCCGAGCCAGGCAAAGAACTGCCCGGTCGGGGCCACGTCGGTCACCGTGGCGCCAAGCGCCTGCAGTCCGAAGCTGAAGGTCGAGCGCAGCGCCAGCGCGCGTTCGGCGTTGCGGTCGAGCCAGCTCTGCGACAGCCGCAGCGCCGTCACATTGGTCATGCCGTTTTGCGAGCCTAGCGTGAAGTCGAACGGCATGCCGAGCAAAAACGTCCGCTCGCGCCGCCGCTCGAGGCTGATGCCGAGCGTCAAATTCTGTTCCGCGGTCCGGTAGAAGGGGCGGGAGAGCCCGACCGCGACGCTCGAATAGCTGCTGGTGATGTCGAGCGGGCCGAGGCCCGGCGTGACGACGACGGTGCCGTTTTTGTCGTAGCGCAGATTGAGGCGGGTATCGTCCGGCGCGAGCGGCACCGAATAGCCGACAAAGCCGTCGTTCAAGGCTTGGCTGCGGCCGTATTCGGCGGTCAGGATGTCGCCGACCCCGAGGATGTTGGCAAAGCTGCCGAGCAATTGGCCGCGGATGGCGCCGACCGTCGGCGACTGGTCGTCGGCGATCTGGGCCGACAACGAATAGCGCGGCGCTTCGAGCACGTCGGCGCTGAGCTTTGCCTCGCCTGGCACCAGTCCGGGCTCCAGCCGGATATTGAGCCGCCGCAACAGCGGGTCCTGCAGCAGGATCTGCAGCTCCTCCTCGATATTGGCGATATCGAGCGGCGGTGCGGCGGCGTGGGCGAGGCGCGAGCGGAAATATTCGGGCTTGAAATGATCGGTGCCGGTGATGTCGATCTCGCTCGCCCGCCCCTCGACAAAGCGATAGGTGACGACGCCGTTGGCGACGTTCTGGTCGGGTAGCACCGCGCCCGAATTGACATAACCGCGATCGATAAAAAGCCGGGTGAATTTGCGGCGGATTTCCTCGAGGTCCCCGCTACCGACCGGCTTGCCGAGATAGGGGGCGACGACCTCGCGGATTACCGCCGGGTCGAGGACCGTGTTGCCTTCGATCTTGACGTCGCGCAGGACAAAGCGAGGCCCGGCATTTGCTGCCGGCGCAGTTGCGGCCGCCGGTGGCGGCGGCACGGCAAGGCTCGGCGGCGGCGGGGCGCCCGGCTGCAGCTGGGGCACGATCGGCGCGCCGCGGTGCTCGGGCAGCGACGGCGGCGGCCCGATGCCCGGCGTCTGAGCATGCGCCGCGGCACCGGCGATCGCCCAAGCCATCGCTGTTGCCGACATGCCGCGGCGCCAGGGCGAGCGGTGCTGCACCGGCTCTGTCGCCCGAGACCGCATCGCGCAAGTATGGCATGAGGCGGCGAAAGCGGTCTATTCTGCGTTGATCGAGATTGGCTGGGGGTTGGACGAGGATGGCGTTGCAGCGGCTGAAGCATTTCGGCTGGGGACGCGAAGGCGAAGGGTTGTCGCCGGCCGAGGAAGCTGCGGCGCTCGACCGCTATCGCCGTCTCTTCGGCGTCGACGGGTTCACGGAAACGGCACCCCCGGCGCTTGCCGAGATTGTGCTGCGCCCGCCTCGAATCGCACCCCCCGCATCGCTCGTGGCGATCTGCTCGACCGATGCTTACGACCGAATCGCGCATACCTACGGCAAATCGTTCCGCGATTATGTTCGCGGGCTCACCGGGGATTATGCCGCCGCCCCCGATGTCGTCGCCTATCCGCGCGACGAGGCCGAGGTGGCAGCAGTCGTGGATTGGGCCGGCGGCGCGGCGGCATCGGTGGTGCCGTTCGGTGGCGGCAGCTCGGTCGTCGGCGGGGTGGAGCCGCGAATCGACGGTACCGGGCTAAAGGCAGCGGTGACACTCGACCTCGGACGTCTCGACCAGGTGCTCGAGATCGATCGTCAATCGCGAGCCGCGCGCATTCAGGGCGGAATTTTCGGTCCGGCGCTCGAGGCCCAGCTGCGGCCGCACGGCCTGACCTTGCGTCACTTCCCGCAAAGCTTCGAATATTCGACCTTGGGCGGCTGGATTGCCACCCGCTCGGGCGGCCATTTCGCCAGCCTCTACACCCATATCGACGATTTTGTCGAAAGCCTGCGCATGGTGACGCCGGCGGGGCCGATCGAGACGCGGCGGCTGCCGGGCTCGGGTGCCGGTCCCAGTCCCGACCGGCTGCTGATCGGATCAGAAGGCATATTCGGCGTCATCACCGAGGCGTGGATGCGGCTCCAGGACCGGCCCCGTCATCGCGCTGGCGGAGCGGTCCGCTTCGCCGATTTCTTCACCGCCGCGCGCGCCGTCAAGGCGATTGCCCAAGCCGGTCTCTACCCGGCGAATTGCCGCATCCTCGACCCGCAGGAGGCGGCGAACACCGGCGCTGGCGACGGCAGTGCCGCGATCATGGTGCTGGCCTTCGAATCGGCCGACCATCCGCTCGACGCCTGGATCGCGCGCGCTCTCGAATGCTGCGCCGATTTCGGCGGCGTCACCGAGCGGCCCGGCGAGCGCGATGCCCACCGCGAAGGTGCCGCCGAGCAGTGGCGCACCGCCTTTATCCGCATGCCCTATGCGCGCGAGCGGCTGATCCGGCGGGCGATCATCACCGACACCTTCGAGACCGCGATCACCTGGGACCGGTTCGAAGCCTTTCACGACCGGGTCAAGGCGGCGGCGGAAACGGCGATTCGCGAGGCGACCGGCCGGCCGGGCCAGGTCACCTGCCGGTTCACCCATATCTATCCCGACGGCCCCGCACCCTACTTCTCGTTTCACGCGCTGGGGCGCCATGGCGATCTCGAAGCGCAATGGCGGGCGGTCAAGACCGCGGCGGGCGACGCGCTGATCGCCGCGGGCGGCACGATCACCCACCATCATGCGGTGGGCCGCGACCACCGGCCGTGGTACGACCGGCAGCGCCCGGAGTTGTTCGCCGCGGCATTGCGCGCCGCCAAGCAGGCGCTCGATCCGCGCGGTCTCTTCAACCCCGGCGTTCTCGTCGACCCTTGAGACAAGCGGCACCGGACGTTGAATAGGCCGATGCGTCGCCGGCGCCGTCCGAAATCGGAGTGGCAGAAACGTCGCAGGCGATCGATGGGTTCCGCGTCGGCGGCGACAAATTGCCCGAAATGCCGCTTTCGTCGTCTAGTGTTGCGCAAAAGACGCGCTGCGATCGATCAGATTTCGTTAGCTTTCGCACGAACTGTTGCAGGAATGTCGCGACGGCCGGCGTTCTGCATCGATTTTTTCGGCTGCGGCGCCGGTAAGCGCAAAAAGCGATTGCCATCGGCAAAGGTCATGGTGAAAATGGGCGAACGGTGGCGCGACGACCATCGTCACACGCGTATTTGCGGCCGGAGGTAAGGGGATGACAAATCGCTGTCTGCTAGGCGCCGGCGTAGCGCTTGCCGTGGCGTTCGGTGGCGTCCAGGCGCATGCACAATTGTTCGGGCCGTTTCCGCCCGGCACGCTCTATTTGGGCCCAGAGGGCGGCTGGACCCAGTTGACCAGCCAGAGCGACCAGTTCACCGTGCGGGGGGCGCCGCACCCGAACTTTAGCCCGAAAGTCGACTTCGACAGCGGGTTCAATGTTGGCGTCCGCGGTGGCTACGAGTGGGGACCATGGCGGTTCGAAGAGGAATACAGCTACCGCAATAACGGCGTCTCGAGTTTTGCCGGTCGTGGAAATGCAGTCTTCGATGGCAATCGCCATTCGAACGCGATCATGACCAACCTGATTTATGATTTCACCTTCGGCTGGCCGGTTACTCCGCACATCGGTGCGGGCATCGGCGCGGTCAACATAGTCGACGGCGTTTCGCTGAAATCTCCCTTTAGGCCGGTGCCGGCGTTCCCGGATACCGGGTTTACTCGGCTCCACGGCAGCACCTGGGAGTTCGGCTACCAGGCGATCGCCGGAATTCGCTACAACATCAACCCGGCGCTCGCGCTCGATATAGACTATCGCTATCTGGCGACTCCGGATTATACGCTCAACAATGGTGGCAGGTTTGTTAATGGCAGATGCTGCGTCGGCATCAGCTACAAGACCGGCTACAGCACTCAAAACGTCGTCGCCAGCCTGACGATGCGGTTCGGCCTGCCGGCCCCGGTAGCGCCGCCGCCGGCTCCCCCGGCGCCGCCGCCGCCGCCGCCGCATCAGGTGTACCTGGTGTTCTTCGATTGGGATAAGTACAACATCACGCCCGAAGGAATGCAGATCCTGCAGGCGGCAGCAGCCCATTGGCGTGCCGGCGGCGCAGTGCAGATCCAGGTGACGGGCTACACCGACCTGTCCGGCTCGGCAGGCTACAACCAGCGCCTGTCGGAGCGGCGTGCGAATGCGGTGGCCGCGGCGCTTGAGCGGCTCGGCATCCCGCGCAATGAGATGATCGTGGCCGGTCGCGGCGAGAACGATCCGCGCGTGCCGACGGCCAAGGGCGTGCGGGAGCCGCAGAACCGCCGCGTCGAGATCGTCTTCCCGTAAGACGGCAGAAAAGCGGCCAGACCGCGGGCCTCATCGAGGCCCGCCAAAGCCGCCGCGGCTTTGCCGCGGCGGCTTTTTCTTATGCTCATCCTTTTTTCTTTGCGCTCACTGATGCGATGCGGTCCGCACTGCGACCGGGCCGCTCATCGATTCGGCGCGGTAATCGGGCGCGATCATTCCGAATCGTGCCCCTCTCTTGACACGAGAGCGCCCTTTCCAACGCAAGCCGAGAGAAGACACAGCGAGGACGCGCTCGCACAGGGGGCGCTCGAGGCGGGATCGGAACCGCATCCGCCGCGGTCTCGCGCCGCAAGTTGGCCTCGACGGTCGAAATAGCGGTTTCCAGCCATCGAGACCCAAGCAATTTCTTCGATAATTCTTACGAATTCGTCGCGTTCGTGATACTCTCCGCGTGCGATTCCAGGTCGCAACCAACGCGACGGTAACGGTGTCCCGACGCGCCTTGCGATTGCGCGAAAAGCAGTTTTTCCTATTTTGCGAGGAGTCTCTCGATGAAGGTGCTGATCTCTACGATCGCCCTATGCTGTTTCGTCGCCGCGTCCGCAATCCCGACCGGCGCTCATGCGCAGGCCGCGGGGTCTCCAGCGGCACCCGCGGCAAGCGGCGCCGCGCCGGCGGAAAGCGCCGCACCGGCGACTGCGCCGAGCACCGCGAAAAAGTCCGCCCACAAATCCTCCCATCACACCGCAAAGAAAAAGGCGAAGTCGCCCAAGACATCGATGACCAAGAAAACGCCCAGCTGAGCGATCGACCCACCCGGCATCGGTCGGGGTCGGGACGCCGATCGGCGCGTCGGTACGGAGTGATTGGCGCGCCCCGGGGCTGGATGCTCAGGGCTCGGGCCCAACGCCGACGGACAGTGCCTGCGGCAATCGGCACTATGTGCTGCTATTTATGCAGGTCCGGGGTGCTACGCCTGCGGTAGCCTATTTGTCGCCAATCTCGCTTTTCCCGTTATTGGGCGGGAATTTGGGCTACTCACACGCTTGAAAGCAGCGGGATCCAATCATATTATCGAGGTGCGGTCCGGGAGAATGCGCTACACTCTCGGCCCGTGTTGGCACGGGAAGGATCGGCGGCGCTCGTCTTTCCAGCCGCGGTCAGCCGTTGTCGCCGTCGGTTGGGTAGGCATCCGTGACGTTGGGCAACCCGGAACAGGCATAGAGGACGACTGGCATGAAACATCTCTTGAACGGCGTTGCAATCGCTGCCGTGTTTGCGATTGCCGCACCGGTATGGGCACAAAATCCGAGCGGCGGCAACGCGATGGGCACACCGGGACCAAACCCGGGCGGGCCGGGTCTGACCCCCTACAGCACCGGCGGCGCCCCGCCGCCAGCCACTTCAGCGGCGCCGCCGATGCACCGTCATGCCAAGGCGATGCATCACAAGATGGCGCATCGCGGTCCGGCGCTGTCCGGCGATACGACCGCGCAGCTCAATCGCGAGGAGCTTGCCCGGATCCAGGCGGGAAACATGAGCAATCCGCCGGCGCCTGCCGCGCCGCCGCCACCGCCGAGCGGGCGTCTCCCCGGACCAAAGACTTCGGGGGGGAGAAACATTCCGCAGCAATAGGCGGGCAAAACCTTGCCGAGGGCCGGGACCAAAACTGCGCTGCATGCAAATTCACGATGCCCTCGCTGATCCGCAACTGCGATACGGGATCGAGACATGAAACATGTTCTGAGTAGCGCCGCGGCGGCCGCCGTGCTCGCTACTGCGGCTACCGTTTGGGCGCAGGCGCCATCGACGGCGCCGGCAGCGCCTGCCCCTTCGGCGGCGGCGCCGTCATCGACCTCGGCTGCGCCGCCGATGCACCGTCCGGCGCGCCATCACGCGGCGCGTCATCGGATCATGCACGGTCCGACATCGACCACCGACACCACCGCCCAACTGAACCGGGCGGAGTTGGCTCGCATCCAGGGCGGGGCCCCGCCGCCGGCCACATCGCCGGCCCCGATGCCGCCACCACCACCGGCGCCACAGCTGCAGGGTGGCAACAGCATGGGAATGCCGGGTCCGGCAGCCGGCGGTCCAGGCCTGACGCCATACACGACGGGCACTGCCCCGCCGCCGCCTTGAGGCGATTCCCGGCCGGCGGCAATCGTTGCCGCCGGTCTCGGCGCGCAGGCGCAGCCCGCTCTGACGTGCTAAGGGCTCGTCGCCCCGTTGCGGTGGCGGGCCATCCGCTCCATGTCGTCGAGCAAATCGCGCAACGCGCGATCGGCTAGGTAGGTCATTCTGGCGAACGCGCGCAGAAAGCTGTCGGTCCGCGGCAGCTGAAACAAAGCCTCTTCGCCCCCCTCGCCGTCTGCTGCGCCGATCACGACAACGTTATCGAAGGGTTGCAGGGTCAGTTCTGGCAGCGCGTTGCCGAGCCCGGTCACATATTCGACAAGCCGCGAACGCGCGCGCTTGTCGCGATCCTGAAGGATGGTCATTTTACAGGCGGCGCGGGAAGCGGCCGCCTCGATCAGCGCACGCGAAAACGGGCGCAAAAAGGCTTCGTCAAACCCGAGCAGCGCCGCAGGCCGATCGTCGGCGACCGACGAGCGGACCTCGAGGGTCGTCCACAGCGAGGCGCGCCCATTGAAATAATCGGCCGAGGCGAGATCGAGGTTGATGGCGTCGATCGGCAGCGGCGCGCCGACCGAGCGCGGCGACAAAAACGCAAAACAGGCCGGCTCGCGCTTTAGCGAAATATGTGTCGTTGCCTCAAGGTTGCGGTCGGCGACCGCGGGAATATCGGTCATGGCAAATCCACCACAAACGCTCGACCGAAAGACGCCTGTCCAGGCATCGCGGCGGACGCTGCCCTTCTCATCCCGGCACCATGCGGGGCAAGGGTCGGGCGCGGCTTCCCCTGCTTATCTTCGATCGGCTTCCTGGAACGTGTCCCCTGTCGTGCCTGGATAAGACAGACCCGTCTTGTTGTCAAAGCACAAGCAGCCCCACCGGCACTGCTGCGGCCATCGGACGCGCGCCAGCATTAATGATTTATACGCGGTCTTACGTCGGCTGAGGCCGCGTGCGTTCGAGATAACGGCAGACCCGCTCGATGAATTCTTCCAGCGACAGGGCCGCCGCTGCGTCGTCGTCGCCGAGCCCGCACATCGCTTCGAGGATGTGGGCGCCGAGCCCGCGATAGCTCTCCATCTGCGATTCGCTAAACCACTGGTCTCCAGTGCCTTCGTGCGGAAACTCCTGATGCAGCGCCGCATAGCTGCGGATGTCGGGCGGCTCGCTGCCGTGAAAGCCGGGTTTGACGTATACGAGAAGGCCGTCGCGCGCCCCTTGCTCGGGGTAGAGGATTCGTCCGAGTGCGCAATAGACGCCATCAGCCGGCGGCTCGCGCCGGGCGGCGACATCGACCCGCTCAAACGCGACCCGAACGCCAAGATCGATCCAGATCTTGCGCACGGCGTTGCCGAGGTCTTCGAGTGTGCATTTCGGGTCGGAGCCGGCATCGCTGATCAGAATGAACCCGCAACGTCGCCGGACCATCTCGTAAAGTCCGAGGTTCTCGAAATGGCCGCCGTCCGACAGGTAGACATAGGGGCCTTGGTCGTCGGTAAGGCCGAGCAGCTCTTCGAGCACCGGCCGGATCCCGAGCCACGGCCCGTCACGCCGGCAAAACGGCGTCCCCTTGCGTGGATTGCCGAGCCACCAGCCGAGCCGCACATTGAACAGGGTCAACAGCAAGCCGACGATCGGCGAGGAGTGGTAGCCCTGGTTCGGGCTGACCGCGGCACCGGAGATCGCCATTGCCGTGCCGAGCGTGATCCCGGACCGGGGGCCGCCATAGAATTTTGTAGGGACAAAGCCGACGACCGGATTGCCGCAGGCCAGCGGCGTCATGGCAAAGGGCTCGGCTTTGCGCTCTTGCCAGGCGAGGTTGGCGGAGGCAACGACGTTCAAGGTCGTATTGACAACCGGAAACAGGCAGGCTCGTCCGCCATTGCCGCCCGTCCGCCAAACCGCGGCAAGCGGCAGATTGTCCGCCTCGGCAAAGCCGGTGAACGGGTCAGGGCCGTTGCGGCGCCCCGGCTGCGGACGATGCCCGGCGCGTGCGGCGCCGAGAAAGGCGCGGATCAACCGGTTGCGGTAGACCGCGTGTAACGAGAAGCGATTGACGTTGACCCAATAGGAAACGAGCGCAGAAAACAACATGAGCGTCACCGCGGCCGCGACCGCGACGACGACCTTTGCCAGGCTGACCGCTTCGCTGCCGACGAGCGCCCATACCGTGTGGTCGAGCCCGAACAGCGCGAGCCGCGACAACAGGACCGCCAGCACCAGCGCGAAGACGAGCGTGACGATGCTGAGGATCGTGGTGACGGAAAATCGTTCGCCTAACTGGCGGGCGGTGGTTGCAGCGGTCTTGCCGCCGCCGCCGAGCAGCAGCGTCGCCAGACCCGAGGCGCCGCCGACGCTGGCCAAGACCCAACTATGAAGCTTTGCCAGCGCCCAAGGGCCGTAAAGCACGATCGCGGCAAAGATGAGCCAGAGGATCGCCCCGGCGGCAAGGCAGCCCGCGAGACGCGCCGACCATTCCCGATCGGCATCGCCGTTGCGGTGATAGCTGGTCAACCCGGTGAACAGCAGATCGGCGGCAAAGACGGCGACCATGGTCCAGGCAACGCCGACCGCGACGAGCATCGAAATGCGGCCGTAGCCGCCGAAAAAGAAGTTCAAAAGAGCCGGCGCTTCCTTGGCCTCGGCGAGGCCGGACAAGTGCTGGTAGAGCGCGATGCCGATCGTGACGATCGCGCCGGCCGCAGCGCCCGAAAGCGCATAGCCGAAAAGCTCGGCCAACGGCGGCACCGGATCGTCCGGCCGCCTTCGCGGCCATAGCTCGAAAACCCGACCGCCGCCGGCAAAAAACCCGATCAGCCAAGCAAGCGCATAGATGAGGGCGCCGATCACGGCGGGATAGAGGATCGGATAGAAAACTTCCGGCTTGACGGCGCGCACGATCCCCCACCGGATCGCGCCCGGATTTGGCGGCAGCCACGCCGAAAAAATCGCCAGAAACCCGGCGGCGCCAAAAATCGGCAGGCACGCGAAGAGGATGACCGATCGCATCGACGGGGCAAAGCGGCGCCCCGGAGCCGTGTTCGCGCCCAGCCGGTCGCGCGCCGGACGACCGGCCACCGAGACCGCGAGACCGCCGAGCAGCAGCACCAGCGCCGCGATCGAGATCACCCAATCGAGGTCGGCCGGGAGGGTGACCCAGATCAGCATCAACAGGTTCCAGGCCGCATGCGGGACCAGCAGCAAGCCCAGAAACAGCGGCGTGAAGATGAACCAGTTTAGCAGCAGGTTGCGCAGATAAAGGACAGTCGCGGTCCAGGTGTCGGCCGATAACAGGCCGAGCCGGGGCGTCAGAAAGTTGCTGTTGGCGCGCAATTCGCCGAGCTGCGGCGGCTCGGCGAACTCCGCGTCGGCGCGGCGCCGGCAAAGCCCCGCGAAGACCGGCGCGTCGGCCCCTTCGTGGCGTCGCCATGCCGACAAAAATGCGCCGATATAGCCGCCACCCGACACCGTCGACAGGTAATGGAATTCCGGCAAGAGGCGCATCCGCGCCAGCGCCTGGATCACGCCGAGCGCAAAGCAGGCGCTGCGGATGCCGCCACCCGAGAGGCAGAGCGCGGCGCGCGGCCTGTCGAGACCGTGGACCCGGCGATAGAACTCTTCGAGCGTGCTCGCCGCCGCCGGTGCGCCGATCCCGGCGCCGTGCAGCTCGTCGTACTCCTGCTGCAAGACCTCGAGCGCCGACATCGGCTCTGCCGGCGGTGCGCGCTCCGTCTGATGCTCCGCCTTCATGTCTGCGCGCCCCTATCGACCGCCTCGGCGGCGGCGAGCCATTCTGCTTCGGCCCGCTCGATGCGGCGCATCAGGTCGGCGCGCCGCTTCAACGCCTCGGCGATTGCGCCGCGCGGCGTTTGCGGCGCGGCCAAGGCCCGGTCAAGCGCTTCCCGCTCCCCGGTCAGGCGGGCGATCTCCGCCTCGGCTTGCTGCGCCTTGCGGCGCAGCGGCTCGAGCCCGCGACGGCGCTCGGCCGCAGCCCGGCGCGCCTGCGACCGCTCGTCGCCGGGCAACCGGTCGGCGCCGTTCGCCCGCGCCGGCATGTCGAGCACGAGACGGCGGTAATCCTCGAGATCGCCGTCGAACGGCCGAACCGTGCCGCCCGCGACCAGCCACAGCCGGTCGGCAACCAGATCGACCAGATGCCAGTCGTGGCTGACCAACAGCACGGCCCCGGCGAAATCGTTGATCGCCTGCACCAGCGCCTCGCGCGCTTCGATGTCGAGATGGTTGGTCGGCTCGTCGAGGATCAGCAAGGCCGGCGCATTGTGGGAAATCAACGCCAGGTTCAACCGCGCCCGCTCGCCGCCGGACAATTCGGCGACCGGCACAAACGCCTTTTCCTGGCCAAAGCCAAACCCGCCGAGGCGGGCGCGCACCGCTTCGAGTGGCGGCTCACCCATCAACT
This sequence comes from Allostellaceae bacterium, assembly GCA_036404275.1. GTDB lineage: Bacteria > Pseudomonadota > Alphaproteobacteria > ATCC43930 > CGMCC-115725 > AP-15. The sequence goes on along the minus strand of DASXAM010000188.1, from coordinate 5,236 downwards.
CGGAGAGGTGGTCGAAGGCCGAGCGCTGTGGATCGAGCTCGTCGAGCTGATGCTGCGCGAAGAGGCCGGTGACGAGCTTGGGCGAGCGGGTGATCGTGCCCGAGAGCGGCGCGAGCCGCCCGGCCAGAAGCCGCGCCAAGGTCGTCTTGCCGTTGCCGTTGGCGCCGAGAAGGGCGATTCGGTCGTCGGGGTCGAGCCGCAAATCGAGCCGCGACAAGACCGGCCGGCCGGGCTGGTACCCCGTGGCGACGCGGTCGAGCACAACAAGCGGCGGGCTCAATCGCGCCGGCGCCGGAAAGCGGATGCGCGGCGGCGGCTCCTCGGCGGAAAGGCGCACCGGCTCGAGCCGGCCGAGCGCCTTCAGCCGGCTTTGCGCCTGGCGCGCCTTTGACGCCTTGGCGCGAAACCGGTCGACAAAATCCTGCAGCCGCTGCCGCTCCTGCGCTTGTTGGCGGGCCAGGTCCTCGAGGCGGCGACGGGCCTCGCCGCGCGCCCGCAGATAGGCGTCGAACCCGCCCGAATAGAGGGTCAGCTTGCCGTGGTCGAGGTGGAGTGTCGCCGTCGTGACCGCGTTCAGCACCTGGCGATCATGGCTCACCAGGATCAGCGTGCGCCGATAGTTGCGCAAAAAGCGTTCGAGCCAGGCTGCGGCTTCGAGGTCGAGATAATTGGTCGGCTCGTCGAGCAGCAGCAAATCGGGCGCGGCGAACAGGACCGCCGCAAGGCCCACCCGCATTCGCCAGCCGCCCGACAAATCGGCGACCGGGCGCTGCTGCATCGCCGCGTCGATCCCGAGTCCGGCGAGGATGCGGGCCGCCCGGCTCGGCGCCGAATGGGCGTCGATCTCGACGAGGCGGGCCTCGATTTCGGCGGCGCGCGCCGGCTCGGCGCCAGCCTCGCGCTCGGCGAGAAGGGCGGTCCGTTCGCGATCGGCGGCGAGCACCAGCGCCGGCGGCGTGTCGGTCCCGCCCGGCGCCTCCTGCGCGAGATGCCCGATGCGATAGCCGCGCGGCAGCTCGATCGCGCCGGCATCGGGCTCATAGGCACCACGGATCAGGTCGAGCAGAGTCGATTTGCCGGCGCCGTTGCGCCCGACCAGCCCGACCTTCGCCCCCTCCGGGATGTAGGCGCTCGCCGCATCGAGCAAGGTGCGCCCAGCGATGCGGTAGACCACGCCGGAAAGCGTCAGCATGCAGGAATTTTAGCATGAAGGCCTGGAAAACCGAGTCGCCGACTCTTCGAGCAGTACGATGGCTCGCCTACAGCTCCTGGATCAGCTTGCCGAGGCTGATTTTGCGCTGGCGCGCCTCGGCCTTCAGCTCGGCAATCAGCTCGACCGGCATCCTGATGCCGACGATGCCTTCGCCCGGATTTTGTTGCGCCTTTGCCGATGATCTCGCCATGCGCGAATGAGGCAACAAAACAGGTACAGGTGTCAAGGGGCTCCAACCCGGTCGCCGGCCGCTCGAAATGGAGGTGTCAGCCGGGCAGGAGCGGCAGGGTGTGGGTCAGCGCCAGCCAGAAGACGGCAAAGCCGAGCGAGACGATCGCGATCGGCACGCCGGCGCGGGCATATTCGGCAAAGCCGAGCGGGACCCCGATCCGCTCGGCCCGTTCGACGATCAACAAATTGGTCAGGCTGCCGGTCAAGAAGAGGTTGCCGGCAAGGCTCAGCAGCAAGGCGAGCGCGTAAAGCACGCCCGGCGGGGCGAGCGGCCATAATTGCAAGAGAAGCATCGAGGCGGGCACGCCGCCGATCGCATTGCTGCCGACAACGCTGTAGAGGACCAGGAGCACGAGGTTGCCCGGCAAAAGGTGAAAGCGGTTGAGGAAATCGACGAGCTCGGCCGCGACCCCGGCATGGTTCAACGCGCCGGTCAATGCGAACAGGCACGAAACCAAGAGCAGCAATGGCCAATCGACCGCGGCGATCATCGTCCGACTGGTGATCTTGCGGTTGGCGAGGAGGAGGGCGGCGATGATCAGCGCCCCGGTCTCACGCGGCAGCGGGGTCGTGAACAGGATCAGCAGCGCCGCGAACGCGACGCCGCCCTTGATCGTCTGGTTGCGGTCGAGCGGCCGCTCGGCGATCTGCGGCGGCTCCAATGTCGTGGACAGCACACTCGAGCCGATGCGCTGCCGCCATTGCAGCCAGACAACGACGAAGACGGTAACGAGGCCGACCAGCGCCGGCACCGCGCAGATTGCGAAAAACCGCCAAAAGCCGAGCCGGCCGAGCGACCCGATCAAGATGTTTTGCGGGTTGCCGATCAATGTCATGGCCGAGCCGGCATTGGCGGCGGCAGCGACCGCGATCACCAACGGCCGCGGGTCGAGCCCGCGCCGCTGCGCGCCGGCGATCAACAGCGGCGCGATCGCGACGAGCACGATGTCGGTTGCCAATACAGCCGACAACCCGCCGACAATGGCAACGGTCAGCGCCAGCAGGGCGGCGATGCCGCGCGGGCTCGCCGTGATCCAACGCGCGCAATAATCGATAAAGCCGGACTGCGCGAATTGCGCCGAGATGATCATCATCGCAAACAGAAAGGCGATCGTCGGCATATCAACGTCGCCGCCAAAATCGTCGAGCGTCATCTGCCCGCTCGCCAATAAGGCGATGACCGCGAGGAGCGCTATGCCGGTGCGATCGACCTGCAGCCAGGCGATGCGGCCGGCCGCCATGCCGATATAGGTCAGGATCAAGACCAAAAGGACAATCGCGGCGTGCATCGGCAAGGCGGCGGCAGAGCGACCATCATAGCCATAGCGCCGCCGGCGGGGGCTATGCGATCGTGCGGCCCATGGAGGACGGCGAATGCCCCGGCTTCTTGTGAGAAATGTTGCTCGAGAAATCGTCGTGGCGCTGAAACATCGTGCCACCGAGCATGGACGCAGCGCCGAGGCCGAGCACCGGCTGATCCTGGAAGAGGCGTTGCGCCCGTAGCGCGCCGGGTTTTGGCAGCGCGCGGCGATGCTGCGAGCGGCGACACGCGGCCGGATCTCCGTCCGCTCGGAGGAGCTGATCCGACAGGACCGAGACGCACGGTGACTGGCACGACGGGACGCGGCGCGCGCTCGATTCGGAGAGCTCGAAGCACGGCTGCGGCATCGCGGCGCGTTCTGCGCCGGCTCGGCGGCCGATCACCGGCAGCGGTGCATCGGCGGCGCTCGGTTGCTATATGATCGGGGCATGCCCGACGACGCGATCCTGACCAAGCCGCCCGGTGAGGACCGGGCCTATCTCGCCGCCTTGAACGAGGCGCAGCGCCGCGCGGTCGAGGCGGTCGAGGGGCCGGTGCTGGTGTTGTCCGGCGCGGGCACCGGCAAGACGCGCGTATTGACGACGCGGCTCGCCCATATCCTGGCGCTGCGACGCGCCTTTCCGGGCGAATTGCTCGCCGTCACCTTTACCAACAAGGCGGCGCGCGAAATGCGCGAGCGGCTTGAAGCGATGATCGGGCGCGCCGCCGACGGCCTGTGGCTCGGCACGTTTCACGCGATCGCGGCGCGCATCCTCCGCCGCCACGCCGAGGCGGTCGGTCTCAAATCGAGCTTTACGATCCTCGACACCGACGACCAGATCCGCCTCCTGAAGCAGATCCTGGCGGCCGAGAACATCGACGAGCGGCGTTGGCCGGCGCGCGTCTTGCTCGGTCTGATCGAGCGCTGGAAGGATCGCGGGCTCGGCCCGGACAAGGCCTCGGCCGAGGATGGCGGCGGTTTTGCCGACGGCCGCGCATTGTCGCTCTATCGGCAGTACCAGGAACGGCTGGCGACCGTGAATGCGGTCGATTTCGGCGACCTGCTATTGCACAATCTGACGCTGTTCACCGGCCACCCCGACATTCTCGCCGAATACCAGCGCCGCTTTCGCTATGTGCTGGTCGACGAGTACCAGGACAGCAATGTCGCGCAATATTTGTGGCTGCGGCTCTTGGCGCAGCAGCGGCGTAATCTGTGCTGCGTCGGCGACGACGACCAGTCGATCTACAGCTGGCGCGGCGCCGAGATCGGTAACATCCTGCGCTTTGAAAAAGATTTTCCGGGCGCCACGATCATCCGGCTCGAGCAGAACTACCGCTCGACCTCGCATATTCTGGGGGCGGCGTCCGGGATGATCGCGCATAACCGCGGCCGGCTCGGTAAGACGTTGTGGACCGCGGCCGAGGAGGGCGACAAGGTCACCGTGCGCGGGCTCTGGGACGCCGAGGAGGAGGCGCGCTGGGCGGGCGACGAGATCGAGGCGCTGCAGCGCCGGGGCCATGCGCTCAGCGAAATCGCCATCCTGGTCCGCGCCGGGTTTCAGACGCGCGAGTTCGAGGAACGGTTCATCTCGCTGGCATTGCCGTATCGCGTGATCGGCGGCCCGCGCTTTTACGAGCGCCAGGAGATCCGCGACGCGCTCGCCTATCTGCGTCTCGTCAACCAGCCGGCCGACGACCTCGCTTTCGAGCGCATCCTGAACACGCCGCGCCGCGGTATCGGCACCGCGACCTTGCAGGAATTGCACGCGCGCGCGCGGCGCGAGCAATTGCCATTGGTCGAGGCGGCGCGGGCGCTGATCTTGGGCGGCGGACTGCGGCCGGCCGCGCGCAATGCGCTTGCCGCCTTTGTCGCCTCACTCGACCGTTGGCGCGAAGAAGCGGCGCGCGCGTCGCATACCGATCTTGCGCAGACCGTGCTCGACGAGTCCGGCTACACCGCGATGTGGCAGGCCGACCGCTCGCCCGACGCCGCCGGCCGCCTCGAAAACCTGAAGGAGCTGGTGGTCGCGATGGCCGAGTTCGAAAACCTCGGCGGCTTTCTCGAGCATGTCAGCCTCGTCATGGACAATGCGGCCGACGCCGCCGGCGACATGGTCAGCCTGATGACCTTGCACAGCGCCAAGGGGCTCGAATTCGACACGGTGTTTTTGCCGGGCTGGGAAGAGGGCCTTTTTCCGAACCAGCGGGCGATGGAGGAGAGCGGCCTCGCCGCCCTCGAGGAGGAGCGGCGGCTCGCTTATGTCGGGCTGACCCGCGCGCGGCAGCGCAGCTATGTCTCGTTCGCTGCGAACCGGCGCATTTATGGCCAGTGGCAGAGTGCGATGCGTTCGCGCTTTGTCGATGAGTTGCCGGCCGACCATGTCGAAATCGCCAGCGAGATCGGGCTGCAGCCGAGCGGCGGCGCCTGGGAATCGGGTTGGGGCAGCACGATCGACCTGCCGTTTGCCCCGGCGGGGCGGCGGCCGATG
>DASXAM010000187.1:0-4215 GCA_036404275.1 Allostellaceae bacterium | reverse complement strand
GATCCGTGCCATCAGCGTGTCGATGTCGCCGTCGGTGCGGTCGAGCGCCGTCATTTGGCGCGCGATCCAGGCAGTCGGCAGGCGTTCGTCGGGGCCGGCCAGATGGGTGAAGCAATGCAGCAGCAGCCGCGTATGGCTTTCACTCATGACCTTGCGGAAATCCGGGATCTGGCACACCTCCCAAAGGAGCCGCACGGCGCCGGGATTGGTGGCAAGGCGGGCCACATCGCGATGGCGCGCCAGCGCCTGCAAGGCGCGATGGTCGTCGGCTTCGCGCGCCTGCACGAGGCCGGGGACCGACGGCCGCTCGTCGAGGCTGTGCAGCAGCGCGTCGACTGATTCGAAGCGCAGCCGCGTGTTGCGCCAATTGAGCCGGGTCAGCGGGTCGAATCGGTGCGATTCGACCGCTTCGACGATCTGCGGATCGAGCGGCCGCTGGTCGGCGGTCGTGCCAAAGGTGCCGTCGCTCATGTGGCGGCCGGCGCGCCCGGCGATCTGGGCAATCTCGGCGGCGGAAAGCCGGCGCGGGCCGTAGCCGTCGAACTTGACGATGCCGGCAAAGGCGACATGGTCGAGATCCATGTTGAGCCCCATGCCGATCGCGTCGGTGGCGACGAGGTAATCGACTTCGCCGGCCTGAAACATGCCGACTTGCGCGTTGCGCGCACGCGGGCTCAGCGCGCCGAGGACGATCGCGGTGCCGCCGCGCTGGCGGCGGATCAGCTCGGCGAGCGAAAATACGTCGGCCACGGTAAAGGCGACGACGGCGCTGCGCCGCGGCAGCCGCGTCACCTTCTTGTGTCCGGTGTAGGACAGGGTCGAAAAGCGCGGCCGGCCGATATGCTCGATCTCGGGAACGAGCCGCCGCATCAGCGGCTTGATCGTATCGGCGCCGAGAAACATCGTCTCGGCGAGGCCGCGCGCATGCAGCAGGCGGGCGGTGAAGACATGGCCGCGCTCGGGGTCGGCGCAAAGCTGGATCTCGTCGACCGCGAGAAAATCGACCGGCCGGTCGAGCGGCATCGATTCCGCCGTGCAGACAAAATAGGACGGGTTCGGCGGCACGATCTTTTCTTCGCCGGTGATCAGCGCGACCGCGCGCGTGCCGCGCAGCCGGACAATCCGATCGTAGTTCTCGCGGGCGAGCAGCCGCAGAGGAAACCCGATCATCCCGCTCTTATGACCGAGCATGCGCTCGATCGCGAGATGGGTCTTGCCGGTATTGGTCGGCCCGAGAACCGCAACAAGCCGCGGCCCGGGGCTGAACATGCCCATGCGCCAGAGGTATCGGGGTGCGGTCGCTGCAACGCAAGGACAAAAACAATTTCGACGCACCGCATGCGGCGATGCGTCCGAGCGATCCGGTCCGACAAACGGGGTTGCGGCGCTCGTCTGTGCGTCACATATCCTCGGCGCAATCCGGCCACCACGCGACGGCAGAAATGACCCAGGAAACAAGGAGCTTTCAGGCGGAAGTCAGCCGCCTTCTCGAAATCGTCGCGCACTCGCTCTACAGCCAAAAGGAAATCTTTCTGCGCGAGCTGATCTCGAATGCGTCCGACGCCTGCGACCGGCTGCGCTACGCGGCGCTGACCGAGCCGGCATTGGCCGAGAGTGAGACCGGCTACCGCGTCGTCCTGACCCCGGATAAGAAGGCGCGGACCCTGACGGTCGCCGACAACGGCATCGGCATGAGCCGGGACGAGCTGATCGAGAACCTCGGCACGATCGCGCGCTCCGGCACCGCCGCCTTTGTCGGTCAATTGTCGGGCGACGCGCGCAAGGACATGAGCCTGATCGGCCAGTTCGGCGTCGGCTTTTATTCGGCGTTCATGGTCGCGGACAAGGTCGAAGTGCTGGCGCGCAAGGCGGGCGAGGCCGAGGGCTGGCGCTGGGTTTCGGACGGCAAGGGTGAATTCACAATCGAGCCGTGTCCCGATGCCGCGCGCGGGGCGGCGGTCGTCGTCCATCTGCGCGACGGCGAGGACGAGTATCTCGAGCTCGCAAAGCTGCGCCAGATCGTGCGCACTTATTCCGACCATATTGCCTTGCCGATCGTGCTGAACGACGCCGGCAAGGAAGCAACGATCAATACCGCCTCCGCCCTGTGGACCCGGCCGCGCGCGGACATCACCAAGGAGCAATACACCGAGTTCTACCACCATGTCGGCCACAGCTTCGACGACCCATGGCTGACCTTGCACAACAAGACCGAAGGATTGCTCGAATATACGAGCCTTTTGTTCGTGCCTTCGACCAAGCCGTTCGACCTGTTCGATCCGGAGCGCAAAAGCCGGGTCAAGCTTTATGTCCGGCGGGTGTTCATCAGCGATGAAGGCACCGATCTTTTGCCGGCCTATTTGCGGTTTCTGCGCGGCATCGTCGACAGCGAGGATCTGCCACTCAACATCAGCCGCGAAATGCTGCAGTCGAACCCGACCGTGGCAAAGATTCGCCAACAGCTGACCCGTCGGGTGTTGACCGAGCTCGGCAAGAAGGCGAGCGAGGAGCCCGAGGAATACGCCAAATTCTGGGACAATTTCGGCGCGGTCTTGAAGGAGGGCCTTTATGAAGACCGTGAGCAGCGCGACCTGCTCCTGGAGCTGGCCCGGTTCCGGTCGTCGGCGCGCGACGGGCTCGTCTCCCTCGACCAGTATGTCGAAGCCATGCGGCCCGGCCAGGACGCGATCTACACGATCACCGGCGACAGCCTCGATGCGGTCAAACGCAGCCCGCAGCTCGAAGGCTTTCGCGCCCGCGGCGTCGAGGTGCTGCTGTTGACCGATCCGGTGGACGAGTTCTGGATGACGGCGATCGGCAGCTACAAGGAGAAAAAATTCCGCTCGGCGACCCGCGGCGGCGCCGATCTCGACAAGATCGCGGCGTCCGAAGACCAGGCCGAGAGCGCGGCCCCGCCACCGCCGGCCCAGCTGTCGGGACTGATTGCCATCTTCAAGCTGGCGCTCGGGGATGCGGTCAAGGACGTGCGCAGCTCGCAGCGTCTGACCGACAGCGCGGTCTGCCTCGTCGCCGACGAGGGCGATCTCGACATGCATCTGGAGCGGTTGTTGAAGCAGCACCGCCAGCTCGACACCGTGTCCAAGCGTATCCTCGAGCTGAACCCGCGCCACAAGCTGATCGAGCGGCTGGCCGACACCGTCGGCGAAGACGGCGCCTCCGACCAGCTCTCGGAATTTGCCTGGCTCCTGCTCGATCAGGCGCGCATCCTGGAAGGCGAGCTGTTGCCCGACCCGCCGGCTTTCGCGCGCCGTTTGGCAAGCCTCCTCGAACGCGGCCTGCCGCAATCCGCATAGCCAGCGCCGATACGCGCTCGCCGCCTACCTGTTCAATACCGGGGTGGTCGTGAGCCGCTATCGCGGTGCTGCGGCGAGGTTGCCGCCGTCGACGGTGGCAAAGGAGCCGGTGGTGTTGCGCGCCAGCGCCAAGGCCAGAAACGCCTCGGCTACGTCTTCGGCGGTGACCTCGCGGCCGAGCAGGTTGCGCGCCATGTAGTGCGCCTCGCTGATGCCGTAAGCCTGGGCGCGCGATTTGATGTAGTCGGGTGTCAGGATGCCGCTGCGGATCCCGTCGGCATTGACCGCATTCGAGCGGATGCCGGCGGCGGCGTATTCGAGCGCGTATTGCTTCATCAGGAAAAGGGTCGCCGCTTTCGGCAACCCATAGGGTCCGGCGTTTGGTCCTTGGTTCACCGCCTGGCGCGACACGTTGAACAACAGCGCGCCGCCGGTTCCCTGGGCCAGCATGATCCGCACCGCGTTTTGCGCGACGCTCTGATGGGCGAAGAAATTCACTTCGAAGCTCTGCCGCAGCACGCGGTCCTCGACCTCACCGATCCGGCCCTGAAACGCAGCCCCGGCATTCGAGACGACGATGTCGACGCCGCCAAACGCGACGGCGACCCGGTCGAAGGCGTGGCGCACCGCGGCCGGGTCGGTCACGTCGCATTCGAGCCCGAGCGCCGTCCCACCGAGCGCGCCGGCGGCGGTCTCTGCCGCCGCACGATCGATCTCGAGCACCACCGTCTCGGCCCCGGCGCGGGCGAGCGAGCGCGCCGTCGCCAGCCCGATCGTGCCGGCGCCGCCGGTCACCACGGCAACCTGACCTTGCAGCGGCTTCGCCTCGCCTTGGCCGAGCTTCGCCTGCTCCAACGACCAGTATTCGATGTCGAAAAGATCGGATTCGCCGATCGATTCG
>DASXAM010000186.1:0-9549 GCA_036404275.1 Allostellaceae bacterium | reverse complement strand
ATTCCCGCAAATGCTGCGGCATTGCCGCCTGTCGATCAGCCAGGCCGGGTACAACACCGTCCTCGATCTCCTCGCCGCCCGCTGCCCCGCCGTGCTGGTGCCGTTTGCCGCGGCGCGCGAGACCGAGCAGACGCTGCGCGCCGAAAAGCTCGCCGCCCGCGGCATCGTCGAAATCGTTGCCGAGCGTAAGCTGACGCCCGACCGGCTCGCCGAGGCGATCGGACGCGCTATTACCCGCGCGCCTGCGGAGACCGCCATCGACACCGGCGGCGCCGGGCGCAGCGCACGGATCGTGGCGGAGATGATCGCCGCGCGCGCGAGCGGCGTTCGGAATTTTGTAACGCAAGCGAGTGATTGTATGATTGGGAAATGATCGATTTGCCGCGCGACACCGGGACGCTGGTGACGGTTGCTGGATGGCGCGATCTGGAAGAGGAGCTTGAGCTCTGGGAGGAAACCGGCCGGGTGGCGACCCTGTGGTGGCGCGACGACGACGCGACGGTGGCGAGCGGGCCGCTCGACCGGCTGCTGGCGCTCGCCGACGGCGTGCCCCTGGCGCTCGCCGTGATCCCGGCGACGGCGGAGGCCGGGCTCGCGTGGCGGCTTGCCCGGACGCCGTTGGTTGCGCTGCTGCAGCATGGTTGGTGTCATCTCGACCATGCGACAGATCGCAAAAAAAGCGAGTTTCCGCCGGGTCGCCCGAGCGATGCGGTCGCTGCCGATCTCGTCGCCGGTCGAGCGCGGCTCGGAGAGCTGTTCGGTGCCACGTCGCTCGCCGTTTTGGCGCCGCCCTGGAACCGATTCGACGACGGCTTTTTGCCGCTTCTCGCCGATTGCGGCATCGGCGCCATTTCCCGGGTCAAGCCGCGGCCGACGGCATGGCCGGTGCCCGGCGTGCTCGCGGTCAATGTTCACGTCGATCTCGTCGCCTGGCGCGGCGACCGTGGGTTTATCGGGGAGGAAGCGGCGCTCGGCGGGATAGTCGAACATTTGCGCGGGCGCCGGCTCGACCGTTTCGACTGCGACGAGCCGACCGGAATTCTGACTCACCATCTGGTGCAGGACGAAAGGACCGCGGCGTTTCTTGCCCGGCTCCTCGCGATGACCCGCGGCCATCGCGCGGCGCGCTGGCTCGATGCGCGCGAAGCGTTTGCCGCCGCGGAATGCAACCGCGCATGAGCCGGCATGCCTATCCGAGCTCGGCGATGATCGGCGATTACGCCCGCGCCGCCGCCGGGCTCGTGCCGAGCGCCGCGATCCTCGCGACGCTGCCGCTGGCGTCGCCCGCCGCCGCGGTATTGGCGGCGCTGACTGCGCTGTTCGGCGTCTTCGGTTTGCGCACCGCGCTGCGCCATGGGACGCGGCTGGAGCTGCGCGAGACGGGCCTCATCGCCTCGGGACCGCTCAGCGCCTCGATCCCTTGGGCCGAGCTCAGCGGCATGAAGCTCGCCTACTACTCGACCCGTCGCGACCGCAAAGCGGGCTGGATGCAGCTCGAATTGCGCGCCGGCCGGTCGCGGATGCGCCTCGACAGCCGGATCGAAGGCTTTGCGCAGGTGGTCGAGCGTGCGGCCGAGGCAGCGCGGGCGCGCGGCTTGGCTCTGAGCGCCGCGACCGTTACCAATCTCGAAGCCCTCGGGCGAGGTGCGGTGTGACCGATCTGCTGACGATCCGCGACCTCCATGTCCGTTTTGCCGCGCCCGGCGGCTTTATCCGCGCTGTCACCGGTGTGTCGTTCCGGGTGCGGCCGCGCTCGGTTGTCGCCCTTGTCGGCGAATCGGGCTCGGGCAAATCGGTGCTGAGCCAAGCGATCCTGCGCATCCTGCCGCACAGCGGCGAGATCACTAAGGGCGAGATCCTGTTCGCCGACCCGCGCCAGAACGGCGCCGTCATCGACCTGGCGAAGCTGCCCGCGGACGGCGCCCAGATGCGCTCGATCCGCGGCGGGCGCATATCGATCATCTTTCAGGAGCCGATGACTTCGCTGTCGCCGCTGCACACGATCGGCAACCAGGTCGGCGAGGCATTGCGGCTGCACCGCACGGTCGGCGCGCGCGAAGCCACCGAACTGACCGAGGAGACCTTGCGCCTTGTCGGCTTTCCGCGGCCGGAGCGAGCCTTGCACGCCTATCCGTTCGAATTGTCGGGCGGGCTGCGCCAGCGGGCGATGATCGCAATGGCGCTAGTTTGCCGCCCGGCGTTGTTGATCGCTGACGAGCCGACGACGGCGCTCGACGTGACCATCCAGGCGCAAATCTTGAAGCTCGTCGTCGAGTTGCAGCACGAGCTCGGCATGGCGGTGCTGCTGATCACCCACGACCTCGGCGTAGTCGCCAACATCGCCGAAGAAATCGTCGTCATGTATCGCGGCGAAGTCATGGAGAGCGGCACGCTCGACGACATCTTCGCCCGGCCCGAGCATCCCTATTTGCAAGCATTGCTACGCGCGGTGCCGCGCTTCGACATGAAGCCCGGCGAGCGGCTGGTGCCGATCCGCGAGATCTCGTCCGGGGCGGCTCCGCATCTGATGGCGGAAAAAGTCGAGTGGCCCGAGCACGCCGCCGCACCGCTCCTCGAATGCGTCGGCATCGGCAAGACCTTCACCCAGCGCCGCGGCGGCTGGTTCAGCTCGCGATCGGCAACACGGATCGTTGCGGTCGACGATGTCAGCCTGAAGATTGAACGCGGTGGCTGTCTGGGCCTCGTCGGTGAGAGCGGCTGCGGCAAGACTACGCTGTGCAAGGTGCTGCTGCGCGCGGTGGCCCCCGATAGCGGCTCGGTCATCTTCAACGACCACGGCCGAATGACCGATGTGCTGGCGCTCGAAGGCGACGGCCTCAAACGGTTCCGGCGCCAGGTCCAGTTCATCTTTCAGGACCCGTTCGGCTCGCTGAACCCGCGGATGACGGTGTTCGAGATCATCGAAGAGCCGCTTGTCATCCACCAAATCAGCGACCCGCGGCGGCGTCGCGAGATGGTGCACGAGCTGGTCAGCCTGGTCGGGCTCGATCTTCGCCACTTGAAGCGCTATCCGCACAGCTTTTCCGGCGGCCAGCGGCAGCGGATCGGCATCGCCCGCGCGCTAGCATTGCGGCCCGACCTCGTGATTTGCGACGAGCCGACCTCGGCGCTCGATGTCTCGATCCAAGCGCAGGTATTGAACCTGTTGATGGAGCTGAAAGAAAAGCTCGCGCTGACGTATCTTTTCATTTCCCACAATCTGGCGGTGGTCGATTACATCGCCGACCGCATCGCGGTCATGTGCGCCGGCCGTATTGTCGAGATCGCCGACCGGGCGAGCCTCTTCCGCGACCCGGTGCATCCCTACACCCAGGCGCTCCTCGCCGCGGTGCCGGAGCCCGACCCGTCGCACCGCCTCGATTTTCAGCGGCTGATCGAAGACCGCGCATCCGATCCCGCCTCGTGGCCGGACCCGTTTCGGCGCGACCCGGCTTCCCCGCCGCGGCTGATCGAAGTGGCGCCCGGCCATCTGGTCGAGGCGACCGCGCCGCCGCGGGTCGCGGCGCTCGGGCGCGGCGACCTCGCGCGGGCCTGAGCGAATGTTCCGGGTGAGCGCTCGACGGACGACCTTATCGGCCTTCGCGGCGATGCTGCTGCTACTGTTCGCGCCGGGTGCGCGGTGCGACGGGCTGAAGGAGACACCGTTTTTCGCCAAGGCGGTGGCGAGCGGCAAATTGCCCAAGGTCGAAGACCGAGTGCCGCAGGAGCCGGCCGTCGCCCATCCCGCCCTCGCCGGCAAGCCGGGCGGCGAATTGCGCATGCTGATGGGCGGGCCCAAGGACACCAGGATGATGGTGGTCTACGCCTATGCCCGGCTCGTGGGCTACACACCCAAGCTCGAATTGCAGCCAGACATCTTGAAATCGATCGAGGTCGAAGGCGGCCGCATCTTTACGCTCCATCTGCGCAAAGGGATGAAATGGTCGGACGGCCAGCCCTTTACCGCCGAGGATTTTCGCTATTGGTTCGAGGATGTGGCGCAGAACCCGGAATTGTCGCCGTCGGGACTGCCGGTGACGATGCTGCCCGAGGGTCAGCCGCCGCGCTTCGAAGTGTTGGACGACACTACGGTCCGCTACAGCTGGGAGCGCCCGAACCCGTTGTTCTTGCCCAATGTCGCCGGCCCCGACCCGCTGTTCATTTATTGCCCGGCCCACTACTTGAAGCAGTTTCACGAAAAATATGCCGACAAGGCAATGCTCAAGGCCATGATCAAAAAGGCAAAGGTGCGCAACTGGTCGGCGTTGCACACCCGCCTCGGCAATATGTACCGCGACGACAACCCGAACCTGCCATCGCTCGATCCTTGGGTCCTGAAGACAAAGCCGCCGGCCGAGCGTATCGTGTTTGATCGCAACCCCTATTACTACCGGGTCGACGCCAAGGGGCGCCAACTGCCCTATATCGACCGCGTCGTGATGAACATGGCCGACAGCAAGATCATCCCGGCCAAGACCGGCGCCGGCGAAAGCGACTTGCAGGGCCGTTATTTGCGCTTCGACAATTATACTTTTTTGAAGCAGAGCGAGGCGCGCAACGATTTCCAGGTGCAGCTGTGGCGCACCGGCCCCGGCAGCCAGCTGGCGCTTTACCCGAACCTCAACGTCAATGACCTGGTCTGGCGGAAGCTCCTGCGCGACGTCCGGTTTCGCCGCGCTTTGTCGCTCGCCGTCGATCGGCACGAGATCAACCAGGTGATCTATTTCGGACTGGCGATCGAGGGCCAGAACACGGTGCTGCCGCTGAGCCCGCTCTACGAGCCGCAATACCGTTCGGCTTGGGGCGGTTACGACATCGCCAAGGCCAACGACCTGCTCGACCAGATCGGGTTGAAAAAAGGCGGCGGCGGCATCCGAGAGCTGCCCGACGGCCGGCCGCTGGAGATCATTGTGGAGGATGCCGGTGAATCGACCGAGCAATCCGACGTGCTCGAGCTGATCCGCGACTCATGGCGGCGGATCGGCATCCGCCTTTTTGCCAAGCCGTCGCAATTGACATTGTTCCGGCGGCGAGTCTTTGCCGGCGAGACCTTGATGTCGATCGACAAAGGCATCGAGGATGGTCTTGCCAACGCGTCCTCCTCGCCGTGGGAATTTGCGCCGACCAGCCAGCAGCAGCTCGAATGGCCGAAATGGGGTCAATACTACGAAACCAAAGGAAAGGCCGGCGAAGCGCCGGATCTCAAATCGGCGGTGCGATTGAAAGAGCTCTACCAAAGCTGGCTGGGATCGACGTCGCACCAGGCGCAGACGCAGATTTGGCACGACATTCTGCAGGGCTGGGCGGACGAGGTGTTTTCGATCGGTACCGTCGCCGGCGTGTTGCAGCCGGTCGTGGTCAGCAACAAATTGCGCAATGTGCCGGAAAAAGGCATCTGGAACTGGGATCCCGGCGCTTATTTCGGCATCTACAAGCCTGACCAGTTCTGGTTCGACAACAGCGCGGAGCATGTCAAATCGGCGTCGGCCGGGTCTGCGCCGCCGGATGCGAGCTCGACCCGCTGAAGGGCGCCGACCATGCTCAACTACATCATCCATCGCATTTTGATCATGATCCCGACGCTGATCGCCATCAGCATCGTGATCTTTACGATTATCAATCTTCCTCAGGGTAACTATTTCACCACCTACGTTGCCGAATTGCAGGAGACCGGCGAGCCCGCCGACCTCGCCAAGATCCATTTTCTCGAAACTGAATACGGTTTTGACCGACCGTTGTGGGAGCAATACCTTTACTGGGCAAAGGGGCTTCTACACGGTGATATGGGATTTTCTTTTTCTTACAACCTGCCGGTCAACCAGGTGGTCGGCGACCGTCTGTTCCTGACCTTTATCGTTTCGTTTACCACGATCGTCTTTACCTACCTCGTCGCATTCCCGATTGGAGTCTATTCGGCGACCCACCAATATAGCTGGGCCGATCACGGGCTGACTCTGCTCGGCTTTCTCGGCCTGGCGACGCCGAGCTTTCTGCTGGCCCTCGTGCTGCTCTATTTGGCGAATGTTTATTTCGGGATTTCGATCGGCGGGTTGATGGATCCGCGCTATCTCGACAAGCCGTGGACCTGGCCAAAATTTTTGTCGCTGCTGGGGCATTTGTGGATCCCGGTCATCGTCATCGGCATGGCCGGTACCGCCGGCATGATCCGTCGGCTGCGCGCCAACCTGCTCGACGAATTGCAAAAGCAGTATGTCGTGACCGCCCGCGCCAAGGGCCTGCCGCCGGTCCGGCTGTTGTTCAAATATCCGCTGCGCATGGCGCTGAATCCGTTTATTTCCGATATCGGTTCGCTGCTGCCGCAAGTCATTTCCGGTGCGGCGATCGTTTCGGTGGTGATGTCGCTGCCGACCACTGGACCGATGCTGCTCGAAGCCTTGCGCAGCCAGGACATGTATCTCGCCGGCTCGTTTCTGATGTTCATGGCGTTTATGACCGTGATCGGCGTCTTTATCTCCGACATGGCGCTGGCCGTGCTCGATCCGCGCATCCGCTTGCAGGCGGGGCGACGGCAATGAGCGAGCTTACCTTCGTTCCGGGCGCTCCCGGCGGTCCGTCGCGTCCGGAGGGCGCCGCTTTGCCGCATTACGTCTCGGACGCGCCGTTCGACCCCTATCTCGTCGAGCGGATGACGGCGGCGCAAGAGCGCTTTTACATGGCGTCCGAGTGGCGGATGGTATGGTGGAAATTGCGCCGCCACCGGGTCGCCGTTGTCGCCGGCGCGATCCTCCTCGTGATGTATCTGTCGATACTGATCTGCGAGTTTCTCGCCCCCTATCCGCTTGACGCCCGCAACACCGATTTCATCTATGCGCCACCGATGCGGGTCCATATCTTCGACGACAACGGCCGGCTTACCGCCCCCTATGTCATGGGCTACGATTATCATCTCGATATGAGCCGGCTCGCCCGCGTCTACACGCCGGATCCGAAAAAGCACCAAACACTGCGCTTTTTCTGCCACGGCGGGGCGTATGATTTCTGGCACCTGATCCCCGGCGACCTGCACCTCGCCTGCCCGGCCAAGGGCGGCCAGCTCTTTCTGCTCGGCACCGACCGGCTCGGTCGCGATATGCTCTCGCGCATCATCTACGGGGCGCGGATCTCGCTGACCATCGGGCTCCTCGGCGTCGCCGTCAGCTTTACTCTCGGCATCCTGATCGGCGGCATCGCCGGCTATTACGGCGGCTGGACCGACATCCTGATCCAGCGCGGCATCGAGGTCATCCAATCCTTCCCGCATCTGCCGCTGTGGATGGCGCTGTCGGCGATCCTGCCGGTCAGCTGGAGCCCGATCCTCGTCTATATCGGGATCACGGTGATCCTCGGCATGATCGAGTGGACCCATCTGGCGCGCGCCGTCCGCTCCAAATTGCTGGCATTGCGCGAGGAGGATTTTTGCACCGCGGCGGTGCTGATGGGCGCACGCCCGGCGCGCATCATCGGCCGCCATTTGCTGCCGAGCTTTATGAGCCACCTGATCGCCTCGGCGACGCTGGTGATCCCCGGCATGATCCTCGGCGAGACCGCGCTGTCGTTTCTCGGCCTCGGCCTGCGCCCGCCGATGACGAGCTGGGGTGTCTTGTTGAACGAAGCTCAGAACATCAACGTTGTGGCGCTCTACCCGTGGCTGATGCTGCCCGTCGCCGCCGTCATCGTCACCGTGCTCGCCTTCAATTTCTTCGGCGACGGGTTGCGCGACGCCGCCGATCCTTATCACTAAGCACCCGCATTCGTCGAACGACCGGCGCCTTCAGGCGCCATTCCCGACCCGGTCAATAGCCCGTCGTCATGTCGATCTGCTGCAAGAGGCCGCGGCCCTCTTCGAGGCTGCGGATGTTGGCGGCGATTTCGGTCACCAGCTGACGGACGGTCGGCCGCCGCGCGACATGCGGCATCACCGTGACCTTGGGGTGCAGCCAGAGCGGGTTGTCCGACGGCAAGGGCTCCGGCCACAACGCGTCGAGCGCGGCATAGGACAATTGGCCCGAATCGAGAGCGGCAATCAGATCGGCCTCAACCACATGCTTGCCGCGCCCGACATTGATGACCATCGCCCCCTTCGGCATCATCGCAAAGGTGCCGGCGCACAGGATCCCCTCGGTTTCGGGAGTCAGCGGCAACAGGCAGACGGCAATGTCGGTCTGGTTCAGAAACGGCTCGAGCTGGTCGCGGCCCTGGAAAATCGCCACCTCCTCCTTGCCGCGCGGCGAGCGGACCCAGGCCGAAACCGGAAAGCCGAGCGATTTCAGCACCAATGCCGGCGCCTTTGCCATCATGCCATAGCCGAGAAAGCCGATGCGCCGTTCTTCGGGCCGGACGATCCGGGTGCGCCGCCACTCGCGGTTCGCCTGGGCCGCCTGATAGCCCGGCATATCCCGGTGAAAGCGCAAGACGTGCATGACGACGTATTCGGTCATCATCGGGTCGCCGCCCGGCGGCTCGATCTTGCCGAGCGGCACCTTGGGCAGCCGCGGATGATCGACAAACTCCTCGACCCCGGCCGAACGGCTGAACATCGCCTTCAGGTTTGGAAATTCGGGCAGCACGTCAAAATCGGGGCGCATAAAGGCCAGGTATTCGATATCCGCCGGCGCGCCCGTCTCGGGCCAGATGCGGATTTCGAGATCGGGTAATTGCTCGGCAAAGGTCTCGCGCCACGCCTCGACATTGCCGATGCGCCTTTCGAGATTGATCAGCAGCAGCGCCACTTTATTCTCCTGGCAAACGCGTTATCGATGCTTCTTTTACTTTGTAGAATTCGGCGACCGCTTTTCCGTATCCGAGCCTCAGCCGGCAGCTCGTGCGGTCGCACGATAGCGCGGCTCGGGGATCGGCAAACCGTCCTCGCGCGCCACGGCGAGCCAGGCTTCGATCGCCTGCTCGATTTCGGCCAAAGCCTCGGTCGGCGTTTTGCCGAAGGCCGAGCAGGATCGGAGATCGGGCACATCGGCAACCCAGGCTCCATCGGGCTCGGACCAAAACAGGTTGATATGATATTTCGGCATCATTGTCGTCGCTCGATCGTAAGTTGAATTCTCGAACCATGTCCACGAATTGGGAGATTTGGTGGGGCTTGGCTTCCCGGTGTTGCGGCCGCAGGCTCAGCGGCCGTGACGCTTGCGGATGCGTGTAGATGTAATGGCTCCGCTTACTCGGCGTAGCCTGAATCCGAAAGCTTCGATGAGCCTTTGAAATTCATTGAAGTCGACATTGCGAAGATCGCCCGCGGCCACTTTCTCCCACAATCGGTCTTGGCGCGAACGTCGCATTGCGTCGAGCGTCCCGTGCGCAAGTTCGGAAGGCCCACCGCGCGGTGGGCGAGTCTAGCGCCCGGCGGTCTCCGCGCGGGCTTTATCGAGGTCGGGGACGTTGCTCGCCGAGGCGACGTCGCCGAGCCGCGAGCCGCGGGTCACCGATAGAGCGGCAACCGCAGCCTCGTTCTCGGTGATCTTGGCCATAATTGCGTCCTTGGCGCGGTCGAAGACGCCGCGGTTGGTGGCGACGAAATGCTGCGACTCGCGCAGCCCC
>DASXAM010000185.1:0-2733 GCA_036404275.1 Allostellaceae bacterium | reverse complement strand
GGCGAGACCGGCGCCCTGAAACGCTACGGCAGCGGCGCCAAGCCCAAATTCGACTGGGACCGGGTTTAGGGGAGCGGCGATGGCGATCGATTATCGGGAGCACATTCCGAACAATGTCGGCCTTGCTGACAACCGCACCTTGCAGCGCGCGCTCGAGCAATGGCAGCCGCGCTTTCTCGACTGGTGGTGCCAAATGGGGCCGTCGGGGTTCCAGGCGGCCGAGGTCTATCTGCGCACTGCAATCTCGGTCGATGCCGAGGGATGGGCGAGCTTTGGCCGGGTCAAGATGCCGGATTACCGCTGGGGCATCTTTCTTGCCGATGCCACGCCCGACCGCCGCATCGGTTTTGGCGACAATTATGGCGCGCCGGTCTGGCAGCAGGTGCCGGGCGAGCATCGCTCGGCGCTGCGCCGCCTGATCGTAACCCAGGGCGATACCGAGCCCGCCTCGGTCGAGCAGCAGCGCCTCCTCGGCCATACCGCACCCTCGCTTTACGATCTGCGCAACCTGTTCCAGGTCAATGTCGAGGAAGGCCGACACCTCTGGGCGATGGCCTATCTGCTGCACGCCTATTTCGGCCGCGACGGCCGCGAAGAGGCCGAGGAATTGCTGATGCGCCATTCGGGCGACCCCGAGCGGCCGCGCATCCTCGGCACCTTCAACGAGCCGATCGAGGATTGGCTGAGCTTCTTGATGTTCACCTTTTTTACCGACCGTGACGGCAAGTTTCAGCTGAAAAGCCTGGCCGAAAGTGCGTTCGATCCGCTGGCCCGCACCTGCCAGTTTATGCTGACCGAAGAGGCGCACCACATGTTCGTCGGCGCGACGGGGATCGCCCGGGTGATTCGGCGCACGCTCGAAATCATGCGCGAGACCGAGAGCGACGACCCTGCGGCGGTGCGCGAGGCCGGCGCCATCGATCTCCCGACACTCCAGCGCTACATCAATTACTGGTTCAGCTCGTCATTGGATTTGTTCGGCGCGGAGAACTCGTCGAATGCCGCCGGCTATTTCGCGAATGGCCTCAAGGGCCGCCCCGACGAGCGGCGCTACGCCGACCACCGCGCCATCGACGAGGCGCTCTCAATCGACACGCCCGCGGGCGCCGAGGCGGTGCCACTGCGCAACGCGATCAACGAACTCACCCGTCGCGCCTATATCCGCGAATGCGAGAATGCGATCGAGCGCTGGAACCGGCTGATCGCCAATGCCGGCCACGAGCTGCGTCTGCGCCTGCCGAGCGCGCGCTTTCGCCGCGCGATCGGCGCCTGGGCTGGCGCCTGGGCCGATCCCGACGGCAACCCGATGGACGGGATGGCCTGGCGTGACCGGCAATCGGAATGGCTGCCATCCGAGAGCGACCGCGCGTTTGTCAAAAGCCTGATGCAGCAAGTCACCGAGCCCGGCCGTATCGCCGGCTGGATCGCACCCCCCGACCGCGGCCTCAACGATTTGCCCTTCGACTACGAATACGTCCGGCTGAGCTGAATCCATCCGTCGGGACATCTTGCAGGATCGGCTGAGCGGTCCGTGAAGCCTATCATACCGCCGCAATCAGATGGGTTTCATTGCTACTCAACCGATCCTACGGTGTTAAGGCGCGATCGGTTAGGTCCCTGAACTAGCCGCTACAAGGATTTCGAATTCGTACGGCAACTGCTCGGTCCCGCCATGCTTATCGGACCGCAATATGCAGCGCCCGTCGACGGCAAAAGCCAGCGGATTTGAAGGGATGATGGCTTACCGCAAGCCGGACGCTGGATCGGCGTCGAGGGTCGTCAAAGATCGCCCTACCGCCGGGCGCAAACGGGAGTTGACGCGGCTTCCGGCGCGTCGCTTAGTGCGGCGTAAGCGCGAATTGCCGCGAGAGGAGCCCGTCAGATGCCGTCGCAGCCGTTTCATGGAGTGCTGGTCCCGGTTTTGACCCCGTTCACCGCAACGGGCGAGCCCGATGCCGGGCGCTATATCGCGTTCTGTCGGTGGCTCTTGGACCAGGGGGCGGGCGGGCTTGCAATTTTCGGCACGACGAGCGAAGCCAATTCGATGGCGCCGGCCGAGCGCATGGCATTGCTCGACAAGCTCGTCGCCGCCGGGATCCCGGCGCAAAAGCTGATGCCGGGGACCGGTGCCTGCGCGATGACCGACGCCGTGGACCTCATCAAGCACGCGATCGGGCATGGCTGCGGCGGCGTCCTGATGCTGCCGCCCTTTTATTACAAAGGCCTTCCCGACGACGGCATCTTCGCCTTTATCGCCGGCGTCATCGACAAGGTCGGGTCGGCGGCATTGCGCATGTATCTCTATCACATCCCGCCGGTGGCGGTGGTCGGCTATTCGCTCGACCTCGTCGGCCGGCTGATCCGGGCCTATCCCGAGACCGTGGTCGGGCTGAAGGACAGCTCCGGCGATTGGAGCAATACGGCGGCATTGCTCGAACGCTATCCCGGGTTTGCCGTCTTTCCGGGCTCCGAAGTGTTTCTGCTCGACGCATTGCGGCGCGGCGGCGCCGGCTGCATCACGGCAACCGGCAACATCAACGCGGCCGGGATCGCACGCCTCTATGCCAATTGGCAGGGGCCGCAGGCGGAGGCGTTGCAAGCCGAGGCCACGCTGTTGCGCAAGACCATGCAGGCCTACCCGATGGTGCCGGCGCTGAAGCGCGTCGTCGCCCATTTCCGCGGCGATCCGGGCTGGGCCGCGGTGCGGCCGCCGATGGTTCCGCTCGACGCGGC
>DASXAM010000184.1:0-17979 GCA_036404275.1 Allostellaceae bacterium | reverse complement strand
GACCGCATCGGGGAGCGCCGCCACCGCGTGGCTGCGACAATTGACGCGCTCGGCCCAGGCGCCCGAAGGCAGGATGCCGACGACACGGGTGCCTGGGGGCGGACCGCTGCCGTCGGCGGCGGCGGTCTCGACCACCCCGGCAAAGTCCCAGCCGGGCCGCCAGCCCGCCTCCGCGACCTGCAAGGCGCGCCGGGTTTCGCCACGGTTCAGCGACACCGCCGTGACCTTGACGGCGACCTCGTCGCGGTCGGGGTCGCGCAGGCCGACCTCCCGGATCGCCAGCCTCTCGGGCACCGACGGATCGACGACGACGGCGCGAACCTGCTGCGGCATGGGCATCCTCCTGCGATCGCAATCTCCCCCATGCTAGCAGCTGGGGCGCTGCCCGGTCGCCTCCCGGACGGAACTTCCTCTGCAACCCGCCGTCATCCGCAAATGGACCGGCATTCCCGGCACCGCGCCCCGGACCATGATCCGGCCCGCTCGTGCAGACGCGGCAGGCGGTGATGCGCGTGCTGATCGTCGGCGGCGGCATCGGCGGGCTCGCCGCCGCGGTTGCATTGCAGCGTGTCGGGATCGCGGCCGCGGTATTCGAACGAGCCCCGGTCCTCACCGCTGTTGGGGCCGGCTTGTCGCTCTGGTCCAACGCGATGCTCGCCTTGCGCCGCTTGCGGCTCGAGGCACCGGCGCTGGCGGCCGGGTCGCCGATCGAGCGGACCCGCACTTTTCTTCCCGGCGGAGAACTGCTCGGCGGCGAAGATTTCGCGGCCTTCGGCGCCGAGGCGGGTGCCTCCTCGATCTGTCTGCGGCGCGCGGCATTGCAGCGCCTCTTGCTCAAAGCCGCACTCGCCCGCGATCCGCGCTCGGTCGCAACCGGCCGCGAATGCGGCGGGTTCGTGGCCGGTCCGAACGGCGTGGCAGCGCTGTTCCGCGACGGCTCGCGCGAAAACGGCGACATTCTGGTTGGTGCCGACGGAATTCATTCGATCGTCCGCGCACAGCTTTTTGGACCGGAAAAATTGCGGCCCGCCGGCTGTCTGGCCTGGCGCGGCATCGCAGACGGGCCGGGCGACTTGCCCAAGCACGAAGCCATGGTCGTGCTGGCGCCCGGCGCAGGCGGCGTGCTTTCATTGCGGCAAAGGACGGCTTTATTGGTTTTTGACGCAGAACGCCGCACCGGACTCGCAGTCCGGCCCATCCGGCAACCGCGGCGAGATCTTGGCATGCATCAAGGACTGGCGCGCGCGCCGTTTCACAGCTATGTCGAGGCGACGCCAGAAGACGCCATTCTCCGCGACGACATCGCCGATCGCCGCCGCGATGGGTTTGGGGCATCGGCCGGGTCACCTTGCTCGGCGACGCTGCTCACGCCATGACCCCCGATCTCGGCCAAGGCGCCTGCCAGGCGCTTGAAGACGCGGTTGTCCTCGCCGATGCGCTGCGTCCCTGCTCCGACGCCGCGGAGGGGTTTCGCCGCTACGAGGCAAGCCGTCGCGAGCGCGCCAAATTTTATTGTCCGGCAATCACGCCGCCTCGGGTGGATGCTTCAGCTAGCCAAACCGGTCGCCGTTTGGCTGCGCAACCGGCTCGCCGCGACGCGCTGGGCGCAAAGCCAAAGCGAATAGCTGTTTGCACGCGCTCCACACCGACCTGCCCGAGCTCGACGCTGATCCGACATCGGTGCCAATGGCAAATATATAAACCGGACCTCCTCGAAGGGAGTGAGCGTCAGGTCGACAGGTTGACGACAGCGAGGAGGACCGCTCCGGCGAAGAGGGCGGCGCCCAGCGGCCGGCTGAGGCGCAATCCCCAGCTTGTGTTCTTTTCCAGCGCCATGACGGCGCCGAGCGCCAGCATCCAGCCGAGATTGCCGGTGCCGACAACAAACATGACCAGCATCAATGCCCAGCAGCAGCCGACGCAGAAGAGGCCATGGTCGAGGCCAAGGAGGAACGCGTCGCGGGATGGGGTGCGCCCGTGCCAATGCTTGGCGATAAAGCTCAAGGGTGTGCGGCAGCGGGCGAGGCAGCGATATTTGAGCCGACTGAACTGAAACGCTCCGGCGATCGCCAGGATCAGCGTGCCGACCGGCCAGCCATTGAATAGGAGCCACGGGGATTGCCGAACCGCCTCATGCAAACCCGTATCGGCAAGGTGAGCCAAGAGGCCGAATCCGGCCCACACCGTCAGATAGCCGGCGACCACCAGGAGCGTCAGACGCCGCCGGTTCGGCCGAGCGGCCACGACGCAATCGAAGCGGTCGATCAGCGGCCACGTTGTCGGCAACATCATCGCGGTCGTCATCAACAGCCAGCCGCCGACATAGATCGTCGCCGGCAGCAGGGTCCCGGCCGCGGGCCAGAGCCGGCAGATCGACGCGGCCGGACTGCTGTCGGTCCAGCCGCCATGCGCGAGATAGCGCCCGTAGGGCCCGCGCTCGCCCAACCAAAGGATCGCCCAGGCGGATGCGGTCAGCGCAGCGGCAACCGCCGCGAACCCGCGCCGCGCGCCGCCCCCGGTCATCGCGCCCCCTTCGTCATCGCGCCGCCAGCCGGAGCAACGGGTCAGGCGTCGAACACGAAAGTGCTCTGCAGCGCGTTGTGCCCGCTGATGTCGAGATCGTGCCCGAGCGCGGCGTGCCGCGAGCGGTAGCGCGTCGCCTTGCCGACAAAGACAGGTGCCCCGGGAACGGTCGAGAAGATCGTGTTGACCAGGGTCGTCGTCGAGCCGTCCGGGCCTTTATAGGGTTCGAGCTCGGCGTGGCTGACCTCACCGACCGTCAAGGTGCCGCTCCCGCCCTCGACATCGAAGCGGATCGGCGCCCGCTCGACGCTGACGACCTCGCCGACCAGCTTTGCCAGCTCGGCGACCGGGCCGCCGAGCTTGCCGGTATACACGTTAAGCAGCGCCTCCTGCTGCGCGTCCGAAGTGCCCTCATCGAGGTACAGAGCAATGCGGAAATTGCCGTTCAGGACATTCCCCGGAATGTGCGAGACCATGGCAACGGTGCGGCCAGCGACATCCACGCCGTCGATCTCGCCCTTGTCGAAGTGATAAGCCAGCACCGAGTCGCAGGTGCCGTTATCGGGATCCTCGCCGATCCAGCACGGACACAAGACCCGGCAATCGCACACTTCCAGCAGACGCCCTTCGAGATGATAAGCCACCGACGCCTCCTTGAGCTCGACTTGGCACCGCGATCTTGACAGAGCCGGCAAACCCGGTCGACCCGGCGTCGTCCGCCGGTCAACTGTCGGAGACTAGCCGCTTTTGCAGGAAATGCCGGGAGTGGCCTGGCGGATAGTCGAGCCGGCCGAATTCGCTATACCCCAGCTTTTCGTAGAAGCCCCGAGCCTGAAAGCTGAAAGTGTCGAGCCAGGCCGAGTGGCAGCCGAGCGCGCGGGCACAGCTTTCCGCGCGCAGGATCAGCTCGCGCCCGACGCCACGACCGCGCAATCCCTCTGAGACCCAGAGATATTTGACAAAAAGCCAGCCGCAATAGGTTTCGCCGGCGAGCCCGGCGACGATTTTCGCCTCCTCGCGAAGAAAGACCGCGAGCGGGCGCCAGGGCGGGTGTTGCGGCCAGCGTTCTTCGTTATACGCCTCCAGCGCGTGCGGCAGAATTTCGACATCGGCCTCGGCCGGTGCGTCTTCGACGGCCAAACAGTATCCCGGACCCAGCTCGAGAAAGGTTGAATTGCTCATCGCTCAGCCTACCACGCCGATTCTCGGCGAGTGTGAACCGGTTCACACTGCCGCGAATCGGGCGCTCGTAGGATAAGGTGGTCGGAGAACCGCTCCGGGGAGGATATCGGCATGGCACGAAACCGCATTCGCCTGGTGCTCGCCGTCGCTGCGCTGGCGGCGCTCGGAACTCAACAGGCCCCGCGGGCCGCGACGACTGCCGCACCGCCAAAGGTGGTCGAAGAGGTCGATTTTGCCATCTCGTGCTCGCCGGCCGTCCAACCGGCGTTTAAGCACGCGGTGTGGACCTTGCACTCGTTCTGGTATTCCGAGGCGTTGAAGGAGTTCACCGCGGTCGCCGAACAGGAGGCCGGCTGTGCGATGGCTTATTGGGGCATCGCAATGAGCCATTGGTATCCGCTCTGGTATCCGCCGAACGCGGCCTCGTTGAAGGCAGGGTTGGAAGCAGTCGAAAAGGCGATGGCGGCGCCGGCCAAAACCGAGCGCGAACAGGCCTATATCGCCGCAATCGCGGCCTTTTACCGCGACAATGACAAGCTCGACCACGCTGCTCGCGCGCTCGCCTACGAGAAGGCGATGGAGCAGGTTTATCTGAAATATCCCGACGACCGCGAGGCGGCGGTCTTTTATGCGCTGGCGCTCGACACGACCGCACCCAAGACCGACAAGACCTACGCCAACCAGAAAAAGGCGGCGGCAATCCTGAACAAGGTCTGGAAGGAACAGCCGAACCATCCGGGCGTCGTGCATTACCTGATCCACAGCGACGATTCGCCGATGTTCGCCGCGGCCGGGCTCGACGCGGCGATCTGCTACGCCAAGATCGCCCCCGATGTGCCGCACGCCTTGCACATGCCTTCACACATCTTCACCCGGCTCGGCATGTGGCAGCAATCGATCGATTCGAACCGCGCCGCCAACGCCGCCGCGCTCGCCTATGTTCAGAAAACGCTCGGACCCGGCGGCTACGACGGCGAGACCGTCCACACGATGGATTATCTCGAATACGCCTATCTGCAGACCGCGCAGGATGGCGCGGCGAAAGTGGTCGTGGACGAGCTCGTCGCCTTCAAGAAGAATCCCGGCGCCAACCTCCCCACAGCCTACGCCGTCGCTGCGATCCCGGTGCGCTTTGCGCTTGAACGCCGCGATTGGAAGGCAGCCGCAGCGTTGACCGAGCCCTCGATCGGCTTTCCGCTCGACCGGTTTCCGTGGGCGGAAGCCATGATCGTGTTCGGCCGCACGCTGGGTGAGGCAAAGACCGGAAACATTGCCGGCGCCCAGGCCGACGTCGCCAAGCTGCAAACCCTCGAAGACAAGCTCAAAGGCAAAGATCCCTATTGGGCCAATCAGATAGAGGTCCAGCGTCTGGAAGCGGTCGGCATCCTCGCCCATGTCCAAGGCGACGACGCAAAAGCAACGGCTCAGCTGCGCACGGCGACCGAGCTCGATGCGACGATGGACAAGCATCCGGCGACACCCTCGCCGGTGCTGCCGGCGCGCGAGCTGTTGGCCGACCTGTTGCTGGAGATCAACCAACCCGCCGCGGCGCTAAAAGAATACAAGGCGGTGCTGAGCACGGACCCAAACCGTTTCCGCAGCCTGCTCGGCGTGGCGCGCGCTGCTCAAAAGACAGGCGACGCCGTAGCGGCGCACGATGCGTATCAAAAGCTCGTCGCGCTCGGCAAGCCGAGCGGGCCCGAGCGCCCCGAATTGGCCGAGGCCAAAGCTCATCTGACCAACTGACCCGCGATGGAACGCATTCTTGCGCATAACGCGCGCGCGGCAACGGTCTGGGGCAATGGCGGGCGCGATTACGAGCGGATCAGCGAGCTCTCCGCCGATGCGCTGGCGCATCTGGCAAGCCGCTTACTGCCGCAGCCGGGCGAGCGGGTTCTGGATGTCGCCACCGGAACCGGTTGGACCGCGCGGCTTCTCGCCGACCGCGGCGCTGTGGTCACCGCCGTCGATATTGGCGCCGGGGTCATCGCCGCCGCCAAAAGACTGGCGCCGCATATCGATTTCCGCATCGGCGATGCCGAGGCGTTGCCGTTTGGCGACGGCAGCTTCGACGCAGTCTCCTCAACCTTCGGTGTCATGTTCGCCGCTCGACCCGAGGCCGCGGCGCGCGAGCTGGCGCGCGTCTGTCGCATGGGCGGCCGGCTGGGGTTGGCCACCTGGACGCCAGCGGGCGGTGTCGCAGACTTGTTCATGGTCATGCGCCGGCATGTGCCGGCGCCGCCAGCCAATGCGCCGTCGCCCTTCGAATGGGGGCGACCGGAGCGGGTCCGGGAATTGCTGGGCGATGCCTTCGAGCTGAGCTTCGAGGCCGGCACAACAACGCTGCGAATGCCGGACGGGCTTTCGGTGTGGGAGGTATTCGTCGCCGGCTTCGGTCCGACAAAAACCCTAGTCGCCGATCTCGACGAGGCGGGGCGCGAGCGACTGAAGCATGACTTCGTTGCCTTTCACGAACAGTATCGCAGCGATCTCGGCATCGCCATGCCGCGCGATTACCTGGTGACCATCGGCCGCAGGAAGTAGGAAAGAGCGGTGGCTCGCGGCCAAGCGGTTACAAAGAGAAACAACTTTTTACCCCGGCGACATCTCGATTCATCAAGGAGTTACAACGACCGCCTATGTTCCGCACGATCCAACGCCCGGCCGAGCCCGGCGCGGAACGATGCAAGGGCAGTCTTGATGAGCGATTTCGCCGAGCTTCTCGAACACGAAATCCCGCGATTGCGACGCTATGCTCGGGCGCTGACCCGGGATACCGCGCTGGCCGACGATCTGGTGCAAAATTGTTTGGTGCGCGCGCTGGCCAAGCAGCATCTGTGGCAAGCCGGCACCGATCTGCGCGCGTGGCTCTTTACGATCCTGCACAATCAGCACGTCAACGACGTCCGGCGTTCGGTGCGCGAAGGTGTCGCGGTGCCGGTCGAGGATGCGGCGGGGATGCTGACCGTCTCGGACAAGGCCGAGGTGTCGCTGCAATTGCGCGATCTCGATCGCGCAATCGCTGAGCTGCCGGAGGAGCAGCGCCAAGTGGTCCTTCTGGTCGGCCTCGAAGGCATGCGTTACGACGAAGCGGCGGCGGTGCTGGGCATCCCAATCGGCACCGTGCGCTCGCGCCTGTCGCGCGGCCGCGAGAGCCTGCGGGAATTGATGGAAATGCAGGAATACGCCGCGGGGATAGCAGCTCCGGTGCGGCACGCCGCCTGATCGCTCGAGCTCGCCTCCGGCGAGGGCGATGGCGCGGAGGCGCGGTCGGCGGTATCGTGCGGGCGTGCAGAATCCGCTCGGAGAGCAACCACTCGGAGAGCAGCCAAAGATAACCCTGCGCCCGGCGGCGTGTAGGGAACGATGAAGGTCGCGGTGATCGGCGCCGGGATCGGCGGGCTTGCCGCGGCCTTGTCGTTGCGGCGCGCCGGGTTTGCGGTCGAGGTGTACGAGCAGGCGGCGGAGCTGACCGAGGTCGGCGGCGGCATCAATATGGGGCCGAACGCGGCCCGCATCCTCTACCGACTTGGGCTCGGTCCGGGTCTCGACCGCCACGGGGTGCGTCCGGCCGAAACTTGGGCGCGCCGCTGGCAGGACGGGCGCACCTTGCAAAAGGCGCCGCTCAACCCGCTATGCGAGGAGCTATTCGGCGCGCCGCATCTGACGATCCATCGCCGCGACCTGTTGGCGGTCATCGCGGCGGGGCTGCCGGCCGAAACCATCCATCTCGGCCACCGGCTGATCGGCCTCGAACCCGGCGGCGATCGGACCGAGGCTTTTTTCACGAACGGGGCGCGTGTCACGGCCGATGTGCTGGTGGGCGCCGACGGTATCCATTCGACGGTGCGCGAGGCTCTCTTTGGTGCCGAAGCGCCGCGCTTTGCCGGTTGTGTGGCCTATCGAGGGCTGGTCCCGGTGGAGCGCATCGCCGATCTCGATCTCCCGGTCGGATCGCAATCTTGGCTCGGACCGGACGCGCATCTCGTCCACTATTTCGTCTCGGGCGGACGCCTGCTCAATTTTGTCGGCTGGACCGAGCACGACAGCTGGAACCGTGAGGATTGGACCGACCGCGCGACGATCAAGCGCGCCCTCGCCGCGTTCGAGGGCTGGCACAGCCAAGTCACCCGGATCATCGCCGCCGCCGACACCTGCTTTATCTGGGCCTTGTTCGACCGCGACCCGCTGCCCCGCTGGTCGGTCGGGCGGGTGACGTTGCTCGGCGACGCCTGCCACCCGATGTACCCATTTATGGCGCAAGGGGCGGCGCAGGCGATCGAAGACGGCGCCGCGCTGGCCGCCTGCCTCGCCGCCGCCGGTGCCGGCGACCCGACCGCAGCCTTGCGGCACTATGAGCGGCGGCGCCTGCCGCGAGTGACACGGCTGCAGCAGATGTCGCGGGCAAACAAGCACCGCTACCATATGCGCGACGGCCCGGAGCAAGAGGCGCGCGACGCCGAATGGGCGCGGGCCGCGGACCGCTCGCCCGAGGCGCTGCGCTGGCTTTTCGATTTCGATCCGGCGGCGATCGACGCAACAGAGGATGCGGCGTCATGAGCGAAGAGCCGTTTCGCGTCGAAGAGGCGACGATCGCGGATTTGCACCGGGCGATCCGCGACGGGCGGACCACCTGCGTGGCAGTTGTGGAGCAGTACCTGGCGCGGGTGCGCGCCTTCAACGGCGTGGCGAGCGTTCTCGTCACCCGCGACGGCGCATCGGTCGCGCCGGCCGAGGGCACGGTGCGGGCCGGCGCGGCGCTCGAATTTCCCACCGAAACCGTGGCGGGCGAAACGATGCTCCCCGACCTCGACAGATATGCCGGTCCGCCGCTCGAGTGGGGACGGATGGAAGCCACCGCCTCAGATCCGAGCGTCCAGCAGCAATATGGCATGATTGCCGGCATTCCAAACGGCCGGCAGTTGAACGCGCTCGCCACCTTGAACATCCGCGGCGAGCGGTCGGTGACCTGCAAGGGCGATTTCGACCGGCACCCGGATACGGGGCCGCTGCCGCCGGGGGCGCCGCCGGTCTGTGAGCATTTCCGCCAGCTCCCCGACGCGCTCGAGCAGGCCGCCCTTCTCGACGCGCGCTATGGCCGAAACCCGCCGCTCGACGAGATGCCGATGTACGGCGTCGTCTTCTCGTTCAAAGACCCGTTCGACACCAAGGATATGCGCACCACCGCCGGCGGTGACGCGGCCTATGACATCGATTTCCCGGCGCGCGACCATGTGCTGGTCGAAGAATTGCGCAAAAAGGGGGCGATCATCTTCGCCAAGGCGGTCAACACCGAATATAACGGGCGCGCCGGCAATCCTGGCGGCCGGCATAAGCCCGACCAGGTCTTGCCCTCGACGCTGGGCTATCAGCGTTCGAGCTGGGCCGGGAACCCCGCCAACCCCTACGACACGACCCGCGCCGCATCGCTCGGCTCCTCGTCCGGCTCGGGTGTGTCGGTCAGCGCCAACCTCGTCATGGCGAGCCTCGGCGAGGAGACGCGCGCCTCGACCCGCGGCCCCGCCAATCACAACGCCGTGGCCCTGATCCTGCCGCACAAGGCGATGCTCGGCTTTAATGGCGGGGCGATCGGCGCCGACATCTATTGCGACCGCAGCGGCATCCTCTGCCGCACGATCGCCGATTGCGCCAAGGTGCTCGATGCGCTGAAAGACGCCGAGCGCGGCTATTACGATCCGCGCGACCCTTACACGACGGTGCCGCGCTCCTCCGTCGTGGCGGGCGGCTACACAAAGCATGCTACGGGTGCGGCGACGCTCGCCGGGACGCGCATAGGTGTGATCCGGGAGTCGATGCTGGTCCGTCCCGGCGAGAAGGCGACGGTGCCGATCGCCAGCGCCGCGGCGGCCGAGATCAAGGCGGTGCTCGGCGAAAGGCTCGCCGCGACCTTGGTCGAGTCGCGCGACCCGCTCTGGGAACCCGACAATGGCATCGAGCAGATGAACCCGGATTTCCGTACCGCGCTCGCTCGCCTCGTGCCGGTGTTCATGCCCGATTTGTTGTTCCGACTCGGTCCCGACGGCACACCACTATTCAAGGAATTCGCCGCCCGAATCCGCCCGACCGAATTCACCCCCACTCTTCCCTTCCCCGCAGGCGGGGGAGGGCCGCGCAATAATCCCCCCTCCCCCGCAGGCTGGGGAGGGCCGCGCAATAATCCCCCCTCCCCCGCAGGCGGGGAAGGGTTCGGGAGGGGGCCTGTCTTCGGCTCCGGCACGATGGCGCCGATCGACTACATGGTCGAATTGGCCGAAGGCCGGATCGCGCCGCCCGCCAATCTCGACATCGCCACGATCCAGAACCAGGAGCTGGCGATGTCGTTCCGTTTTCACATTCCGCAATATCTGTCACGCCGCGCCGCCGATTGGCGGGCCTTGGGCTTTACCGAGACGCTTATCGATTTCCCCAGCCTCAATGAGCGCTCCAAATTTTGGGGCGACGACGGCCGCGCCGCCTTCAAGAACTGGGAGGAGGTCGAAGACCCGCGCAACCCGCTCGGCGGCCGCCAGGGCGTCGACGAGCGCATCATGCTGCGCGAACTCTTGCGCCGGGTCGATATGATGGTGATTCTCGAAAACCGGCTCGATGCGCTCGTCCGGCTGCACACGCCCCTGCCGCCGGCCAAGATCGGCGGCGCCCACGACCCGTTGGGCGGCCCGTCCAATCTGCGCATGGAGACGTTTTACGGACCCAATGCCGGGCTGACCGAAATGCTGGTGCCGGCCGGCTATGTCACAACCGCCTGGGACCCGGTCTTCGCTCTTTCCCCCGACCGCACCCGTTACCTCCCGGTCGCGGCCGCGGCACCGACCGAATTGCCGCCGCCCGGCCTGCCGTTCTCGCTCGTGTTCCGCGCCGAGCCCGGTAGGGAGGATGTGCTCCTCGAAATCGCCTCCGCCTATGAAGCCGCTTCACACCGGCGCATCCCACCCCCCGCCTTCGGCCCGCTGCCTGCCAAGCGCTAATATCGCCATTGCTCCTGGTGTGAGCGGCTTCACGCAAATCGTCTGGCCTGCGTCATATATCGCAGATAAGCGCCCCGACGGAGGATGAAATGACCACCCTGACCGGGACCTATGCGAACGGCGTGCAGCTTTCGCAGCTTTCGGACAACCCGGTAACGATCGCGAACACCGCCTCGATTTCGTCGACCACAAACGGCATCGCCCTTTCCCTTAGATACCAGCCAGGCTCGCCTTTTTATTGGTCGGCAACGAATTACGGGCGGATTACCGCCTCGGGCTCGCTCTCGACCGGCCTCTATGTCGAGGGGGGTGCCGACATCGCCAACGGCAGCGGCACCGCGTCGAGCACCGGCTGGTACATCCTCGGCGGCAAATTCGGCATTTCGATGCCGAACGACAGCGGTCAGGTGACCAATTTCGGCACGGTCGCCGCAACCGCGTCGGGCGGCTACGGCATCTCCCTTGACGCCGGGCGGGTCACCAATTTCGGCACGGTCTCCGGCTACAGCACCGGGGTCGCCGTCGGCGGAGGTGCAAACGCGAGTGTGGCGAATTATGTGGTCATCCGCGCCACCGGCAGCTTTGCGCGCTCCGGCGTTCTGATGACCGGCACCGAGAGCAATTCGCTGGTCAACGGCGGCGGCGGCTATATCGGGACCGGCACGGGCGGGGTCGGCATCGGCGTATTGATATCCAAAGGCACCGGGACCGTCGACAATCGGGGCACGATCGAGAGCGGCGTCTATCTCGGCGCCGGCGGCAGCGTCACCAACGGCAAAAGCGGATCGTCCGGCGGGCAAATCACCGGCGATCGCGGGATCGACATCCGCGGAACCGCAGGAACGACCGGGGCCGTCACCAATTACGGCACGGTCGCCACCGGGGGGTTCAACGGTGTCCGGATGGAGGCCGGAACGGTTCGCAATGCGCAGTCCGGAGCCCTGATCAGCGCCGACAACCAAAACGGGTCGGCCGTCATGATCTACTACGGCGGGCCTGGCAAGGTCTCCAATCTCGGCACAATCAAGGCGGACGGCACCAACGGATGGGGGGTGTTCATCGGCGGCGGCGGCAGGGTCATGAACGGCTCTCCGACAGTAAAGACGGCGCTGATCGAGGACGACGCTTCGCCCAAGGCCACAGCCGTTGAGTTTCGCAACAACGCGGGCACCGTCAATAATTTCGGCACGATCAGCGGCGGCTATGGGGTTGTTTTGCGGGACGGCGGAATAATCGCCAATATGGCACCCGGGGCGACGATTCTCGGGCAGTATTCCGGCGTCCGGATCGACGGCCCGCCGGCTGGCAGATTGACCAACCTCGGCACGATCGCGGCCACGGGGTCGGTGCTCGACCTTAACCGAAGCATCGCTGCCGCTGTTCTCTCCGAGGGCGGCACCGTCATCAACGGGAGCAGCGCCGACCACGCCGCCACGATCGATGCCGACGGGAGCAGCGCCGACCACGCCGCCACGATTGATGCCGGCGGCCTGATAGTGAACAGTGTTATCGTCACCCTCGCCGGCCCAGCGTTTTACGGGCTCACCACCGGCGGGCCGGCAAGAGTAACAAATTTCGGCACGATCCGCGGCGATACGACCGGCGTCAGCCTCGCCCCCGGAGCGAGGTTGACGAACGGGCCGGGAGGCGAGGCCGCGGCATTAATCTCGGGTGGTCAGAAGTATGGCATTTTCGCCGAGTTGGACGCCACCGCAGGCGACGACATAACAAATTTCGGGACGATTGCCGGCGGCACCGGTATCGGCTTCCGGGCTCTGCTTCCGGCCAGCGGCCTTCGCGCGGCAAAGGTGGCCGGCAGCACGATTACAAATGCCGGCACCATCATCGGCGACGACGTTGCAATCGCCTTCGGACCGGGCGACGACCGGCTGATCGTCGATCCCGGCGCAAAATTCAACGGTGTGGTGTTCGCCGGCGGCGGTGTCGACGAGATCGACTTTCGCAAGACCGGCAAGGTTCTCCTCGACCCGCAATATTCCGGCTTTTCGATTGTCCGCCTCGGCGACGGGGCGGCCGACCGCCTGGTCCTGACCGAAGCCGATTTCAACGGCATCACCGGCGCGCTCACCGTGCACGGCGGCAATGTCTCGAATTCGGTCGATGCCGGGCGGCTTACGCCCAAACACCGCCTCTCCTATTTTGGCAGCGCTGGCAAGGACACGGTCACCGGCGGCGCCGGCGGCGACACCTTCACATTTACCGCGAGGGCGCTGACCACAGCCGACACGATCCTGGGGGGCGGCGGCCGCGACAGCCTCGTCGTCACCACGGCAGGCACCGTCGGAGTCGCCGGGGTGAGCGGGGTCGAGACCTTCCGGCTGGCGCCCACGGGCACCGACCGAATTGCATTGTCCAACGCCAACTTTGCCGGGGTCGGCGGCAGAATCACCATCGTCGGCGGCGCCAAGGGCAATATCGTCGATGCTACGAAACTGTCGGCGGCGCACCTGGTGACCTTTGTCGGCGGTCCCGGCAAGGACATCGTCACCGGCGGTGAGGGGAGCGACACCTTTGCGTTTGCCGCTGCCGCGTTGAGCGGGGCGGATCGGATCCTGGGCGGTAACGGACGCGACCGGCTCTTGCTCACCACCGCCGGTGTCGCCGGCGCCGGCGGCGTCCGTGGCGTCGAGACGATCGACCTTTTCAAGACCGGCGCCGATGCCCTCGCGCTAAACAATGCCAATTTCGCCGGCATCACCGGGAGCGCCATTACCGTGGTCTGCGGCAATGCCGGCGATATTGTCGACGCTGCGGCGGTGTCGGCGCCGCATCGCGTGGTCATTGTCGGTGGCGGCGGGGCGGATGTGCTGACCGGCGGCAACGGCAACGACGTCTTCGACTTCACTGCGGCGAATTTGACCGCGTCGGATACGGTCGTGGGCGGCGCCGGCATCGACCGCCTGGTGGTGACGACGAGTGGAGCGGCGGACGTCCGGGGTGTGGCCGGCGTCGAGGTCTTCGAGCTCGGCGGCAAGGGCCGCAATACGCTGACCCTGCGCAACAGCAATTTCACGGCGCTCCGCGGAACCACAATCACCGTCAATGGCGGGGGCGGCGGGAATACGATCAGCGAAGCCTCGGTCGCGGCGGCCGACCGCGTCGTCATCAACGGCGGTGCGGGCGCCGACACGCTGATCGCCGGCCGGCATGCGGCAATGAAAGGAGGCGCCGGTGGCGACCTGTTCGAATTCGTGACACCGGGCTCGCGCGCCGTGCCCGACCGAAACACGATCGCCGATTTTGCCCATCGCAGCGACAGGATCGCCTTTAGCGACGCAGGCTTCGCTCTCGGCCTGGCCGGGGCGTCCGGCAAGCCAAAGGCGCTGCCGGCAAGGCTCTTCTCGGTGCGCGCCGACGGCACCTTCAACACCGGGGCCCAGCGCTTTGCCTACAACACCGCGACCGGCGCCCTTCTTTACGACGGCGACGGCAATGGCGCCAGCCAGGCGCCGCGGCTGGTCGCCACCCTTGCGCACCACCCAGCACTCACCCTCGGCAATCTGTTCTTCGTGTCGTAACGGCTTATCGCCCTGATGTCTTCAGCATGCCGAGCGCGTTGCGAAAACAGATAGCATCGCGCTCTTCTTTGGTTAGCGCTAAGCGATCGAGGGCGGCGATCGTGTCGCGGATAAACATCGGGCCGCCTTCCGGGTCGAACGGGCAGTCGGTGGCAAACAAGACCCGCTCTGCGCCAAAGAAATCGAGACCGCAGCGGATCGCCGCGGCCGAGCCGCCGACCGCGGTGTCGTTGTAAAAGAGCCGGAAATAATCGATCGGCCGGCGGCCTTTGGCCCGCATCGCGGCGAGGATGGAGCTGTAATCCTCGTCCGAGGTGCGGCTGCCGAGCTGGTCCCAAAGCGGCCCGACCCGGCCTTCGAAATAAGGGATCATCGCACCCAGATGGTGGGTAACGATCCGTAATTCCGGCAGCCGGTCGAAGAGGCCGGAAAAGACGAGCCGCGCCATCGCCACGCTCGTCTCGTACGGCCAGCCCAGAACCTGCCAAATCTCGTATTTGGATTTTGTCTCGCCGGGATAGTCGGCGCACCGGGCGTCGCGCGCCGGATGCATCCAGATCGCGACCCTGTGACGGACCGTCGCCTCCTCGAAGACCGGGTAAAATTCCGGGTCGTCGAGCGGCCTTCCATCGACATTGGTGAAAATCTGGATGCCGCAGGCGCCGAGCGTAACCGCGCGCTCCATCTCTTCGAGAGAGGCGGCGACATTGTTGAGCGGCAATGAGGCGACCCAAGCCGGGAACTTGTCGGGCCACCCGGCGCAGATTGCTCTGAGCTCGTCATTGGCGAGACGGGCGAGACCCGGTGTGTCGCTGGGGCCGGCGATCGTTTCGAGCGGCGGGTTCGACAGCGTCAGCACCTGCTGATAGCCCGGCCATTGCTCCATCATCCGGACCCGCGCCGCGATGTCGTGCAGCATCGGAATGCCGGTCACCCGCCGCACCATGCCGCCCCTGCCCGGCGCCAGCTCGCGGATGCGATCGGCGACGACGCGCGGCATCACATGATTGTAAATATCGATCTTGCGGTCGGTCATGAGGGTCTCCTGAACGCCCGTTCAGACAGGCGATTAGGGTGTATCCCGCGGGGAGGGCGGTCCCGCACCCGCGGCGATCCTTACCGGCAAGCGCGGGCCCCGCTTGCCGGGAAACCTTTGGGGAGATCCACGGCGGCGAATCCCGATTTCGTCACATAATTCGGTCTCAGTTACCGGCAACTTTACAGTTGTTCTGCCCCTTGGCGTTCCCGGAGACGGTCCCGACCACCCCCGTAATCAGCGGGTCGCCCGGCGGATTGGCGCAGAAAATGCCAAATCCCTTGTTGCTGACAATGCGGTTGGACGAGCTGGCAAAGCTGCCGACGCTATTGGTCTGAAGATAAATCCCATTGCCACCGTTGCTTTTCACCGTGGCGCCTCCCGCTGTGCCGCCTCCAACTTGTATGTTGCCGCTCTCAACGTGGATTCCGTCACCGGCATTGGATTGCACGATGCCGCCACCGAACAGGACACCGGTGCCGCCATCGTAGATGAAAATGCCGTTTCCCGAATTGCCGGCAATGTTAGCGCCGTTGCCGATAAACGCTTCGGATTGGAAGGCCACGACGCCGTTCGAGCCATTGTTAGTGACGCTGACGGCGGCGGTTGATCCGTCTATGCGGAGGTTGGCGGAGTTCGCGGCCTCCAATCCCGGCCCGGTATTGTTGCGAACCGTTCCGCCAAAAAGCCCGATGGAGCCGCCGTGGTCGGCGATGCCCCCTCCGAGCGTGTTTTTCTGCACTACAACGTTGCCGAACAGATCGATGCTCCCGTTGGCAAAGGCACTGACGCCCCAACCGCGGTTCTGTTGCACGGTGCCGCCGTTGATAAATAGGACGCCACCCCAATCGACATCGATCCCGTTACCTGTCGAATTCTCGATTGTCGAAGCGTTCAGTGTAAGCGAGCCGTGGGTAATCAGCACATCGGCGTTCGACGCTTTCTCGATCACCAGATTGTTGCCGGTCACACCCGCGGTGGAGCGCACGCGCAAACCGTTCAACCCGCCCGATATCGTCAGCTTGCTGAGGGTGACGCCGCCGCCGCCAATGCCGAGCACCGGGTCGGTCGTCTTGCTCGGCGCCTGCAAGGTCGCGCTCGACGAGGCGCCCTGTATCGTGATGCCGCCGGGGACATGGTCATTCGATTCGACGCAAGTCCCGTTGACGGTGATTGTCAGCGAACTCGTGGTGCGCGGCTTTAGTGCGATTGCCGAAGAAAGCTTGCCGCCAGCCGAGCAATTGACCGTGCAGGAAATCGGGTTCGAGGTCACCGCGCCGGCCGCCGACAATCCCGTGCAAGACAGCCCCGCCGCGTGAAGCCCGCCGGCCGAGACGAGAAACGCCGCGGAGAGCGCGGCTGCAGCGAAAGATGTCCGGCGCTCCGACCATGAAGATCCTGTCATCGCCCGCCTCAACGAAAAATGGTTAATGGTTAACCACTCATCAACCATACCACGAGAAAGACGTGATTGTCCAGATCGCCGCACGGCTCGCAATGCCGAGGGAGGCGGGGATATGCGGGACGAGGCCCCTCAAGGTCATGGGAGCACGCTTGGGCGTCGGCGAGACGGCGCGGGCGCAACATGCCGAGCCGCGCTTTCGGGCCGCTCGCCGATGCGTTTTCCCCACAGCCCCGCGTAAAAGGACGGCGGTTCAGTGGAGGCGGGGCTGGACCTTTTCGCAGAGGAGTTGCAGCGAGCGCATGACTTTTTCGTGCGGGACGAGGCCGCCGCAATTCAATTCGGCGAGAATGCCGCTGAGGCCGAGCTGGTCGCGCAACTCGGCGAGGCGGTCGGCGACCATTTCGGGCGTGCCGAGGATCGCGCGGCCTTTTCGCGCCTCATCGTAGCTCATGGTTTGCAGCCGGTGGGCGCCTTCCATCCGGCGTGCGGCATCGAAAATGCCGGCCCGGCTCGCCGATTCTTCGAGCCGTGCGCCAAGATAGCGGTAGAAATGCATCAGGCTCTCTTCGGGGTCGGAGAGCGCCTGCTCCTTGGTGTCGCCGACATAGACCGGGGCGCGCAGATAGACTTCGCCATTGCCGGGGTGACCCGCCTTTTTCCAGGCGTCACGGTAAATTTCGAGATTTGGCAAGACCTCTTCCAGGGTGCCGCGCCGAGCGCCGACAAAAATCGCATAGCCCTGCCGCCCGGCCGAAATAAAGGTGTCCTCGCGGTTGGCGGCGATCCGCACCGGTGGATGCGGGTTGTTGAACGGCTTGGGCACGATGCAGACGTTTTCGTAATTGTAAAATTTGCCGTTGAACGAAAAATGCTCCTCGGTCCAGGCGCGCTTGACGACTTCGAGCACCTCGGCAAAGCGCTCGGGGCTTTCGCCATAGGGAATGCCATAAGCTTCGTAGGCGCGCGGAAAGCCGCTGCGGCCGACGCCGAAGATCAGCCTTCCGTGGCTGATGTGATCGACCGTCGCGGTGTCCTCGGCGAGCCGCAGCGGCTGGCACAGCGGCAGGACCTGGACACCGAGGCCGATCTTGATGTTTTGCGTGCGCGCGGCAATGGCGCTCGCGATCGTCAACGGCACCGCGCAGACCGAGCGCTCGGGCGCCATGTGGATTTCGGCGAGCCAGATCGCGTCGAGCCCCCAGCGTTCGGCGGCGTCGACCTGGTCGAACGCGGTGGTGAACGCCTCGGCCTCGGTCTGGCCGGGGCGGCGCTGAAATTCGTGAAACACGCCAAATTCGAACGACATCG
>DASXAM010000183.1:0-3570 GCA_036404275.1 Allostellaceae bacterium | reverse complement strand
CGCGGCGCGCCTCGGCGACAGCCTCTTTATCAACCCGCATGCAACGATGCCGGTGATCGCCAACCAGCTCGCCATCTACCGCAGCGAGCTGGCGCGGCTCGGTAGGCCGTTCCCGACGGTGCTGCCTTACTTGCGCGAGATCTTTTGCGCCAAGGACAAGCGAACCGCCATCGACATGGCCGGGCCTTATCTCGCTGAAAAGTATCGGACCTACGCGCAATGGGGCCAGGACCGGGTATTGCCGGGGCAGGATTCGTTTCGCCAGTCGCTCGACAGCCTGTTGCGCGACCGGTTCATTCTCGGCAGCCCGGAAGAATGCTACGAAGAGCTGCGCCCGTGCTGGGAAGAGGCCGGCGCCAATTACCTGATCTTTCGCACCCATTGGAGCGGCATGCCGGTGGCTCATGCGCTCTCCAGCATGCGTCTCATCAGCGACGAGCTGTTGCCGGCGCTGCACAGCGTCGGCGGAGCGGCCGGCGGCTGAAGCGGGATGAGCGGGGCAGACCACGCTCTCGATTTCGCGCGGCCGCTCGGGGCCAGCGGGCCGTCGCAGCCGCAGTGGCATGCCGACTTGCGCGGGGCCGATTTCCGGTGGGCGATTGCCTTCGTTCTCCCCTACGTCGCAGTGTTCTTTGCTTTTATCGTCTATCCCTTCGGCTATGCGTTGTGGATGGGCCTGCGGCCGCCGTTGTACGAGGACTTGTTTACCGACCCGATTTACTTTCGAACGATCGTTAATACGCTGCTCTTTGTCGGAATCGGCGTGAATGTAAAGATGTTTCTTGCGTTGCTGCTGTCCGGATTTTTTTTGCGGCCGCGCTGGTGGATCAGGGCGACGCTCGTCGCCTATATCTTGCCTTGGCTGATCGCCGCGGCACAGGCGGCGATTTCATTCCACTGGATGCTGATCGGCACCCCGGGCCTGGTCGACCTGCTGTTGAAGGCGGTGCTCGGCATCGACGGCCCGGAATGGCTGACCGGCCGGTGGCTGGCGCTCGGCTCCGACATCGTCGCCTATATCTGGAAGTGGATGCCGTTTTGGACCGTGATTTTCATTGCCGGCCGGCTGACGATCGCCCGCGAAATTTATGACGCGGCCGAAGTTGACGGCGCGACCGGGCCGCGCCGTTTTATCCATGTCACCGTCCCGCTGTTGGCGAACCTATACCTCGTCTGCACGTTGCTCTCGACACTCTGGACCCTCGGCGATTTCGTCACCGTCTATCTGGTCTCGCAGCGGGGGCCCGCCGATGCTTCGCAGGTGCTGGCCACGCTCGGCTTCGATTTCGCCTTTGACGGCGCCCAGCCGGCGATGGGTGTGGCCGTCGTGCTGTCGGCACTGCCGGTGCTGATCCCGATCGCGATCATCCTGATGCGCCGGCTCCAGCTGGCCGAGGTGCACTCGACGTGAGATCGGCGCTCGCCTTTGTTCGCCGCGCGCGCGCGCGCAGATGGGTGCGCCGCACCTTTGTCGAGGGCGGCTCGATCGTGCTCTGCGCCGCGGTCCTGATCTGGTCCTTGCTGCCGATCTACAACTTGCTGTCGATTGCGCTCGATCCCGAAGAGGGCGAAGTCGAGTTCGATGGCAACATCTGGCCGCCCGAGCCGTCGCTCGAAGGCTTCCGCTCGGCGATCATGCAGGACGCCCGCTACCTCGAGCATTTCTGGCAGCTCTATGGCAACAGCCTTTATATCGGCATCGCGACGATGGTGCTGACCGTGGCGATCGGGTCCTTGGCAAGCTTTGCGGTCAGCCGGCTGCGGCTGGTCAAAGGCTCGCTGCTGACCAATGCCGCGATCCTGACCTACGCAATCCCATCATCCTTTCTGATCGTCCCGTACTATCGGATCATGCATACCTACGGGCTTCTCGGAAACCATTGGGCGGTGATCACCGCGCAGGTCGCGTTCGCCACCCCGTTTGCCATTCTGATCATGCAGCTTTACGGTAGCCTGATCCCGCTCGCGCTCGACGACGCGGCGCGGGTCGACGGCGCCTCCCCGGCGCAGCTTTATTGGCGCATCTTTTTACCGCTGATGGCGCCGGCGCTCGCCGTCTCGGCGATCTTCGCCTTGCTCCTCTCCTGGAACGACTATTTGTACCAGTCGGTGCTGCTGTCGGTGGAGAACATGACGCTTTCTGTGACACAGGGGCAATTGTTCGAGGACACCGACGCGCCGTGGAACGCGATGATGGCGGCGGCGCTCGTCTATGTGCTGCCGCCGGTTCTGCTGCTGCTGGCCCTCCGCCGCTATGTCGCAGCGAGCCTGTCGCTCAGCGACATCAAAGGTTAGGCAGCCCTGGTTCCTTCCCGGTAGGGCCGGCATTCGGCGGCGAGAAAGTCGAGGAGCGCGCGGATCGAGGGGAGCAGGCCGCGCCGCGACGGAAAAATCGCCTGCACCGTCTCGTTCCGCACACGCCAGGCCGGGAGCAGCTCGACCAGTCTGCCCGCTTTCAGGTCGGCTTCGATCATCAGGCTCGGCAGCTGTGCGACGCCGATGCCGGCGAGCGCTGCCGCGCGCACCGCGAACAAATCGTCTGTGGTCAGCCGCGGGCGGTAGGATACGCGGACGGCCGGCTTTCCGGCGCTAGCCAAGCACCATTCGTGGCGGCCCTGCGGGTGCTCCGGGTGC
The DNA here is from genome assembly GCA_036404275.1 of Allostellaceae bacterium. Classification (GTDB taxonomy): domain Bacteria; phylum Pseudomonadota; class Alphaproteobacteria; order ATCC43930; family CGMCC-115725; genus AP-15. The sequence goes on along the minus strand of DASXAM010000183.1, from coordinate 936 downwards.
GGCGGTGCAAAATCGAGGCTGGGCAAACGAGACAAATCCGCAGGCGCCTCTGGTAAGACATTGCCGTCGAGCAGCGCCGGCGCCGCGACCAGGCATTGGCTTACCTCGCCGAGCTTGCGCGTGACCAGTGTCGCCGGTTCGGCGGCCGGCAGCCCGGTGCGGATCGCGACATCATAGCCCTCGCCGATCGGATCGACCGCGCGGTTGATCGCCTTCACCTGCATTTCGACCTTCGGGTACCCGGCCAGAAAATGCGCGATCGCGTCGCCAAAGCGGTAAGCCAGCAAGCCCGGCGGGCAGGCCATGCGGATCAGGCCTTGCGGCGCCGACCGGAAGTGATCGACGACCGTCTGCGCGTTCTTCGCCTCGGCCAGCATGGCAACGCAGCGCCGGTAATATTCGTGTCCGACCTCGGTCACCGAAAAGCGCCGCGGCGAGCGCTGGAGCAGCCGGACGCCCAGCCGACCTTCGAGCAGTGCCACCCGCCGGCTGAGCTTGGACTTTTGCAGGCCGAGGGCGCGCGCCGCCGGGGCAAAGCCGCCATGCTCGACGACTTGCACAAAATAATAGAGATCGTTTAGATCCTGCATCGTCCTATTCGTAGGACGCAAGGTTCGCTTTGGCAACCTTTCGACACCACCGGCAGAACCCCATACCTACAGCCGGACACGGCTCCTCACCGGTGCCGTCACGCGGAGACAATTCGATGAAAACGGTCCTCGGCCTCTACACCAACCCGAACCGGCACTGGGTCGGCGACGGGTTCCCGGTACGCTCGCTGTTCTCCTACGACAATCTCGGACGCGAGCTCAGCCCGTTCCTCTTGCTCGACTATGCCGGCCCTTATCGGTTTACGCCGGCAAAAGCGCCGCGCGGCGTCGGCCAGCATCCGCATCGCGGCTTCGAGACCGTGACGATCGTCTATGATGGCGAGGT